>CAUZJQ010000174.1:0-8629 GCA_963580095.1 Lentisphaeria bacterium
AAAGGTCAGCGAGGTTGCAATGGCCAGGCCGGAGTCAGTGAAATTGGCGGCGCCATCGTTGATCCAGATCTTGTCCGGCGCGTTGACAACAGCGATCAGCACGTCGAGATCGCCGTCGCCGTCGACATCCGCCAGGTCAGCGTCCATGGCCACAGCGCGCGGCAGCGCTGTTCCTGCCGAGAAGTTGCCGTTGCCGTCGTTGATCCAAACACCGTCGGTCGTCGTGTTGGCGACGAACGCGTCAAGGTCGTTGTCGCCGTCGAGGTCGCCAAGAACCACTTCGCGGCTGGGGAGACTGCCCAATAGCTGTCCGCTGTCGGCGAATATGCCGTTGCCGTCATTGATGAAGACACGGTTCGGCCCGCTATGGGCAGTCCAGATATCGAGATCGTTGTCGCCGTCGATATCGCCGACAGAGGCGCCGTAGGTAGTGGTGCTGCCGATGCTTTGCCCGGAATTGAGGAAGTTGCCGGCGCCGTCGTTAAACCAGATTTCGTCGCCGCCGTTGCCGCTTGTTGTGATCAGTACGTCTATATCGTTGTCACCATCGAAATCGCCGGACTCGACGTCCTGCGCCCGGCTGTTTCCGAGTGAACTGCCGGCAGAGAATGTCCCGGTGCCATCATTGAGGTAAACCAGGTTGGACTGCGAGGTGTACGTCCCGACGATGGCGTCAAGGTCGTTGTCACTGTCGATGTCTGCCAGCGTCACGCAAGTGAACAGGAGGCTTAATGTCTGACTATCGTACGTAAACAAACCGCCGTTGTTCAGCCAGATATGTCGGACGGTGCCGGCGATCTCCGCAAACACCGCGTCGAGGTCGCCGTCGCCGTCGAGATCACCGAGAGCGATATCGCGGGTGGCGGAACCGCCGAGCGCCTGGCCGGAATCGACATAGCTGAGGATCGGACAGCTCGGCAGGGTGACGTCGTCATAACTGATCGTGGCGAGGCAGTCGTCCGTGGCTGTAGCGCTGCCGGAATCACCTGGATTGGTGGGCTGGGCGCATTCGATCGTGCCATCGGCGGGACAGGTGATGACCGGGGGGCCTGTATCGGGACTGAAGGCCAGGGCGATATCATTGGTGCCGATTGAAGGCACTGCAGCGTTGAGGATACCGTCACCGGTGACGGTGGCACCATCGGTCTGCAGTGGCGCCGTGCCGCTTGTGGAAACGTCATACCAGTTGATTCCATAAAGGCCCGGTGTCAGGCCTGTGACGGTGAAGGTCCGCCCGCCGGGGACGCCGGAAGTTGTCTGGATCCAGGCGAAGCCTTTGTTGCTCAGGTTCATGCCCCAGGCAAGGCCGCCGGCACCGGTAACGCTGGCATCTGACTCTACGAGTCCGGCATCGGTTATGTAGCCCAGCCCATTGACGAAGTCCGAGAGGATCGACAAGTGTGCGACCATCGCCTGACCAGTCGGTGAATTGTCGAACAACGGCCAGTTGCCGCCGTCGGCCCATTTGAGCGGGGTCATAGCGGCGCCTGCTGCGACGCCGGCCCAGACACCGTTGTGCATGTGTGCTGGTTCGGTGGCGCCACCCGTTGTGTCACCACCGAACTCGCCGTGGAAGACAGGCTTTCCGGAGGTCCGCATGGCGCGCGTTTCCGTTGCGATCGTATTGGCGACGGCAACATCGTCGAATTGCTGTGAGTATGAATCGGAGGACCGCACATCGAGCCCGGCGTCGTAAGACGTGTCATTGAACTTACTGACAGTCATCGGATATTCTGACAAGGCGTTGTTGCGATACGGGTCGAGCCCGGCGCAGTATGCCTGCGCTGAAGCGATCCAGGCGTTGGTTTGTGTCGGGTTCTGGACGAAACCTACGGTACCGTTGATCTCGACGATCAGCACCCAGCCGGCGATGGCACGGCTGTGGCCCCAGCGCGCCATGACGTAGCGCAGAAAATGCTTCTGCAGCTTCCACTGCTGCGTGTCGTTGCCGCCGCCGGCGTCTGTGAGGAAGAAATCGGTGGGAGTCGTGATGGTATTGTAAGGGTTGTTGTACCACCAGTGATTGGCGCTGCCGCTCCAGGGATGCGTTGCGTCACGCAATTGGCCGTGTGACCAGATGGCGGGCAGCAGGTAGATGTTGTCCGTTTCGGCGCGCTCGACCAGACCGTCAAGATACTGACAGGCTTCCTGGTTGTAGTTGCCGAGGCCCTGCTCCAGGTTCTCGATCGCCGTGCGGTCATCCCAGTATGGTTCGGCTGATGAGGTCGAGGCCCGTTCGGCCCACGGCACTCCCATCCAGTAGCCCAGGAGGTTTTCGCCGTTGGCTGCCATGTCCGTAAAGCTCGGCACTTCAAGGTCGTACTGCCAGCCGTTGTTGTGGCCGACAGCGAACAACGGCTCGCCGGTGGACAGTTCCAAGTATCGGCCGGCGAGTCGGGGCCAGCCGAGGTTGCCCAGATCGACACAGGTGAAACTGCCGCCTACCCATGTGTCTGTGCCACTGGCATCGGTGACGGTTACGGTGAAGGTCCATGTCCCGGCCAGTTCGGGAGAAAAACGAAGGCGCCAGCCGCTGCCATCGAAAAATCCATTGATGTCCCAATCGCTGGCGTCGGGTCCCGTGAAGATCGCGTTGAGGTCGATGCCGTCGTCAGCAGGGGCGGCGTTGAAGAATTTCGTCGCAACAACGTCTGCCAGCGTGACGTCCAGTTCCAGCTTGCCGTGCCGTGGCGTCTGCAGCGGATTGACCGGCGCGTCGATGGCGACGTTACTGATCGTGATCGACCTCTCCTGATCGAGCGCGATATGCAGTTTGCCGGCGCCGGAGACCATGTCGATGCCGGGCGCGCCGATATCCAGGGCGAGGGCCGTGAGTCGGGCCTCCAGGTCACCGGCGGTTCGCGTTGGATCTTCTTCGAGGAGCAGCGCTGCTGCCCCGGCGACGGTTGGCGCACTGAAGGATGTACCGAAGGAGGCGCCGTAGGTCCTGCTGTCCGTGCCGTCGGGCGCGCTAATGTTTGGTTTCTGCCGGCCGTCGTTGGTCGGGCCGTTGCCCGAGTAGCTTGCCACGGACGGATTCGAATTGGTCCACCCAGCTTGGTTGATTGCCCCGACGGTATAGGTGCCGTGGGCGTTGGCTGGGTCCATCAAAGCCGATGCGGCAACGGCATGTTCCACATTGTTGTTGAAGCTGAAGAGAGTGATGTCGAGGTCGGCGGTAGGGCCGGAGAATGCATGGACCTCGATGGTGTAGGGCGTGAGGTTCGTGTCGAGGGTGAAGGTGACTGCTTCGGACGGCGTCTCTGCACCGGACTGCGGTCCCGTGCTCGAGGCCACCGCGAGGTTGTTCTTGTCGTAGATGTAGAGATCGAGGTCGGTCTGTGAATTGCCGTATTGATCCCAGTTGAGGAACAGTTGCACCGTAGAGAACTGCGTCGTGATATCGAGGCGGTCGTCGTTGGTCGCGAAGTCGAGGAAGTCATCGCCATCGTCATCCACCCAACCACCGCGCCAGTGGCGCAGCGCGGAGTTTCCCGCGGACAAGCTCCAGAATACGTCGTCGTTGTCGCGTGAGTTGTTGACGACGACGTTGACCCAGCCTGTATCGTCGTAGTAGCTGGAAAGCACCCAGCCGACGGAATGATTGACGATGGAAATGTTGTTGTCGGCGATGTAGGCGGTGGCATTTTGCAGATCGACGGTGTCAACCGCCTTGATGCAGTGGATCTCGGCGCCGGGCGCCATGTCCGCGAGATGTTCGGCAACACCAACGCCATGGCTACTGCCCGTTTCGATAGCGTCGTCGTTGGTACCGGGCAGGTTGGCAATGACGATGTTCGGCAGTTCGCCTTCCGCGATACGTGCCGCCAGGCCGATGAACCCGAGGTCGATGACTGCAACCTTCACCCCGGTTCCGTCGATGCCCGCACCATGCACGATATCGGCACCGGTCAGTGCGACGCTTTCCGACAGGTTCGGACCTATGTCGGCGAGCGCGAGTCTCGCCATCCGCGCGACGCGATAGTGCTTGTTGCCTTTCAACTGCGAGACTTTGTCCGGTGGCATGAGAACGCGAATGAACGAGTCCGACACGGCATCCACCTGCCCGCCGATTTTCTCGAGGGCGTCGAGATCTTCATCGCGCGCCGTGCCATCGAGAGGTTCGAGGATGACCGGCAACAGAAGCTTGCCGTTGCTGTAGTAGACCTGTTGTCCGTAGTACTCGGCCAGTTCTTCGCAGATCTCGTTGCCTGCCTGCTGGTGTGCGCTTACCAGGTCATCGAGTAGGGTGTCGATGCGTGCGCCCAGGGCCGCGCGTGCGCTTGGCGCGCCGGCACAACAACATCCAATCACCGCCCAATGAAGGCAAAATTTTTGAAGGCGCTGGAAGCGGCTTGTCTTAATTTTTCTCCCCACCATGGATCAAATTCCTTAGCGGCTGTTCACAACTCTTGTCGTTGTGCGGCGCAAAATTGTTTCATTTTCTCTACAGTCCCGTCCAGTTCAAACGCAGGCTGTCCCATTCGGCCTGTGGGCAAAGCAGCACAATGACCGTGTCACCACGTGCTGCCTCGTAGTCCATTTCGTTTTTCGCCAGCGACCGGTAAATGCTCATGGATTTCGACACGTGGTGCGGCGGTTTTTCGAAACCGGCCTCAGCCAGCATCGTCGCCAGTCGCTGCGGGGTGTTGTTGTCGAACTCGCCATAGCGTCTGTCCGCGTCCACCAAGATACAAAGTTGCTGTGCATCGCCCGCGACGGTCCGCGCCATGCGCGTCTTACCCGGCCTTGTAGCCCGTTCGACGGCAGTGACGATGGCGGCGACGTCGCCGCTGCGTGCGAACGTCATCGGCCTTGCTCCCGCGCCTGGTATTGCCTCGGGAAATTCTGTCGTTGCCGTTTCTGTGACAACGGGTTGTTCCAGCAGTGGTGGCGGTTCGATGATGTCGATCGTGTTGCTTTCCTCCACATTTGTACTGAATCGCCAAACCGCGACGCTTGCGCCAACGATCACAAGGAGCGCTGCGACGATGGTCATTTTACTCATGGGTGCACACCCAAACTGGCACTGGGCACGGTCCGCAAACCACCATGATATTGAAGGGTATATTGGGGATGTTCCATAACCTCTAGATGAAACTCTGCCCCCTCATGGCAGTGTACGAAATTTGGCTTCAAATTGCAAGTTGCCGTGATGTCGCTACAATGCTGATCACTATCTTTGCCGGAAACCTTTGCCGGATACAGGCAGATGACAGCACCGTTCAGTAGCAGTAGCTGTTGATAATAAGGAAGATACAGTGAATTGTACAGAAAATCAATGCCCCGGCTGGATTCTCCGGAGATCTCTCGAATGATACCTGAAAATGGTATTGGGTATGCAACGCTCAGGTACGTCCTGTGGGGTGGCATGTGGCCGGGGCAGCACGTCCTTCATGGTACCGCCGGACAGAGCCGGTGGGTTTTGCTCGAACGCGTGGTATTGCCGGCGAAATCCTCGCCTGGCGAGATCGGCTTTGCGCCGGTCCGCGCAATTCCGGATGGCCCGAAAATGAATTCGGTGTAAACAGAAGACGGCATGTGAGCGTCTTTCCGTCTCGTCAGCGCCACCAATCGGGATCTTTTTCCCAGGACTGCCGTGGTGTGTCGAGCTTTTCGCGCTCTACCATTGAGCCGTAGCGGCGCATCTGGACGTTGTAGAAGATCAGCAGTCCGGCCATCAGCACGCCGAAGAACCAGGAGCCACTGCGAAAAACAATGGCGCAGACGAGACAGATCACCGCTGCGATAATCGCACAAATGATCGAAAGCCTGGCAGCTCGATAGAGGCTGCCGGCCGGGCGTTTTCGGGCGATCAACTCTTCCGTGAGCTGACCGCCGTCGAGCGGCAGAATTGGAACCAGGTTAACCAGGCTCCACACCAGATTGACCATGAACATCGTGTGGATACAGGCGATGACCCAGAAGTTGTGGATCGGTTGCAGAAAAAACAGAGGCGCGATGATCGCGGCGACGATCAATCCGGCGCCGGGGCCGGCGAGAATGTGGATGATTCGCTCGCGCGACTGCGCCAGCACGCCGCTCGTAGCGAGCCCCATGAAATGCAGCACGATTTGCGGTTGCCCGCCGCCGAAGCGGCGTGCCGTCAGCGCGTGTCCCAGTTCATGCACAATGACCGAGACCAGGACGCAGGGGATCCACACCAGGATAGTGAGCTTCGGCATTTCGTTGTTCCAGCCCAACAGTGCTGCCAGCAGCCAGAACATCGGGTGCACCCGGATCGGGATGCCGAACATGCGCCACTTCAGATCATAGCGGGTTGGCGGTGGAACGTATAGCATGTCAGAGCGGTGGATGAGTTAAGGCGGTTGGAAGCAGGGTTATAAAATACATCAACAAGTCTCCGCTTGCGGGTCATTCACCGATGGCCTGCCCTAATCCGCTTTGACTGCAGCCACGGGGTTTGTCATGCGTATCCGGGGTTGTCTTTGCAGCCGTCGCAGCATGTGCCGTGCGCTGGGCGGGCGTCACGATACCACAAGTCAGTCCACCAGGCGGGCAGCTTTTAAAGTCGTGGCGATGCGTTCGGCGATGAGGCGATAGCCCTTTGCGTTGGGATGGACTTCATCGGTGCGTAACGTCGGGTCGGTAATGATGCCGGCCATGATGTTGGGCACGAACAACACGCCCGTGCGCTTACACAGGGCCTTGTACTTGCGGCCGCGGGACACACTGAGTGGACTCAGGACGCATGTAAAAACAACGACGGCACCGCGCGTCTGTAGGCTTGTGAAAATCGTTTCCAGATTCTTCTCGGTCTCGTCGTACGGCAACTGTTGCATGATATCGTTGCCGCCCAGTGTGACGATGACGAGGCCACACGCATCGGTGTCGATCTGTTCGCACAGGTCGACGCCGTCGACAGTAGAGGCGCCGGAGGTGCCCAGGGCGGAGACTTCGCGGCCGATCAGTTCGCCGAGCACGGCCGGGAAGCTGTCGATCTGGTCATCGACACCGACGCCAGCGACGAGGCTGTCGCCGAAGCAGCAAATGGTGTTGGCAGTTGGTGGTGCGTTGACCAGGGGAGGGGATCCGCAGCCGGGCAGCAGGGTCAGGGCGAGCGGTAGGATGGCGAGACGGCAGTTCAATCGACCCGCTCGATATGGGCGCCGAGTTTTTGCAGCTTGCCGGTGATGTCCTCGTAGCCCCGGTCAATGACCCAGGCGTTGTCGACGACACTGTGGCCGTCGGCGCACAGGGCGGCGATGAGCAGTGCCATGCCGGCGCGTATGTCGGGGCTGCTCATGTATTGCGACCGCAGCGGTGTCGGCCCGGTGACGACGACACGATGCGGGTCACAGACGATGATGCCGGCGCCCATTTGAATGAGCAGGTCGACGAAGTACATGCGGCTCTCGAACATCTTTTCGAAAAACAGCACGGTTCCGTGTGCCTGGGTGGCGAGCACGATCATGGTACTCATCAAGTCGGATGGGAACTGGGGCCACGGTCCGTCGTCGACATGCGGGATATGTCCGAGCACGTCCTTCTGCACGGCGGCTGAGGCCGGGCCACGCATGGTGATGGTGTTGGCGGTGAAGTCGAGAGGCACGCCGAATCGTTGGAAAACACGACGAATCATCCAGTAGTGGCTTGGCACAATCTCGTTGACCGTGATGTTGCCGCCAATCGCTGCTGCGAGTGCCAGAAAACTGCCGACTTCGATGTGGTCGGAGGCAACGCGATGGGTGGTGCCGTGCAGGCGCTCAACGCCGGTGATGGTGAGTGTGTTCGTATTAAGCCCGTCGATCTTCGCCCCCATGGCGATCAGCAGTTGTGCCAGGTCCTGAACGTGCGGTTCACTGGCGGCGTTGCTGATGGTGCTGGTGCCGCGGGCCACGACGGCGGCCATCATGATATGCTCGGTGGCAGTGACGCTGGCCTCGTCGAAGAACAGGTGGCGGGCGCTCAAGCCCTGCGGTGCGGAGAATTCGAACCGATCGGTGTCGACCGTGGCGCCGAGACCCTCCAGTCCGTAGAAATGCGCGTCGAGGCGTCGTCGTCCGATGACGTCACCACCGGGCGGATGGAGATCGGCGCGGCCGAGGCGTGCGAGCAGTGGTGCGACGAACAGGAAACTGGTGCGGATTTCTCGGCACAGCGATTCGGGCAGGTCGCTGCGCTGCAGGTTGGCCGCACAGATGCGCAGGGTGTTACCGGAGAACTCGTGTTCGACATCGAGGTGTTCGAGGATCTTGAGCATGGCGATGACGTCGCGGATGTGCGGCACGTTTTCCAGCACGACTTGTTCATCGGTGAGCAACGCGGCGGCCATCATCGGCAGGGCGGCGTTTTTGTTGCCGCTCGGTGTGAGGCTGCCGCGTATTGGGGCACCTCCGCGGATCTGAAACTGTCCGTTTTTTTTCATGGGTCTGGTGTTTTTGATGAAGCGGTCGAAATTTTGACCTTCAGTATCAGCCGCGCTCCGGTCGGGGATTGCGGGTCATGAGGTCGCGCACTACGACGCGCGGGTCCTTGCCTTCGTACAGGCTGGCGTATACTTCGCGGATGATCGGGGTTTCGGCGTCGATTTTTTCGGCGAGTTCATAGGCGCTTTCGCTGGTTTTTACACCCTCCGCCACCACCATGCCCATGTCTTCGATGATTT
>CAUZJQ010000175.1:0-8528 GCA_963580095.1 Lentisphaeria bacterium
CCGCTGATTATAAATCAATTGCAGCACAATCGCTGCGGGACCCTGAAGGGTTTTGGGCGGAGGCGGCCGAGTCCGTTCACTGGTACAAGCGCTGGGATCGGGTTCTCGATGACAGCAACGTGCCGTTCTATCGCTGGTTCACGGGGGGCGTTGTCAATACCTGCTATAATGCGGTTGACCGCCATGTCGAGAGCGGTCGTGCCGATCAACCGGCGCTGATCTACGACAGCCCGGTCACCGATACGATCAGGACGATCACCTACCAGGAGCTGCGTGACAAGACTGCGGCGTTCGCAGGGGCTTTGGCTGCACTCGGGGTCGGCAAAGGGGACCGTGTGCTGATCTATATGCCGATGGTTCCGCAGGCCATCGTTGCGATGCTCGGATGCGCCCGTCTGGGTGCTGTGCACTCTGTCGTGTTCGGCGGTTTCGCGGCGAACGAACTGGCCGTGCGCATCGACGACGCCCTGCCGAAGGTGATCGTCTCCGCGAGCTGCGGGATCGAGGTGAACAGGATCATTTCTTACAAGCCACTGCTTGACCAAGCTATCGAGCTGGCCACCCACAAACCCGATAACTGTATCATTCTTCAGCGACCGACGGAACGCGCGGAACTGACTGTGGGGCGGGACCTGGACTGGAAGGCGGTCATGGATGCGGCAGCCCCGCACGACTGTGTGCCGGTGGCGGCGACGGACCCGCTGTATATCCTCTACACCTCAGGGACAACAGGCGAGCCGAAAGGCATTGTGCGCGACAACGGCGGCCATATCGTGGCGCTGAACTGGACGATGAAAAACATCTACGACGTCGATCCCGGCGACGTCTACTGGGCGGCATCGGATATCGGCTGGGTGGTCGGGCATTCTTACATCGTCTACGGCCCGCTGTTCCATGGCAACACGACGATCCTCTTCGAAGGCAAACCCGTGGGCACCCCCGATGCCGGTGCTTTCTGGCGAGTCATCTCGCAGCACAATGTCAAAGCCATGTTCACGGCGCCGACTGCTTTTCGTGCGATCAAAAAAGAAGATCCGGATGCTGCACTGATTGGCAAGTACGACCTTTCCGGCTTCAAGACCTTGTTCCTGGCCGGTGAGCGTACCGACCCGGACACCCTCGAGTGGGCGGAGAAACATCTAGGAGTTCCGGTCATCGACCATTGGTGGCAGACCGAGACTGCCTGGTCGATTTGCGCCAACTGCATGGGCATCGAGCCGCTGCCGGTGAAGCCGGGATCGGCGGCGCTAGCAGCCCCGGGCATGGATGTGCGTGTCGTCGATGACGGCAATCGGGAAGTGAAACGCGGTGACATCGGCGCGCTCGTTGTCAAGCTGCCGTTGCCGCCCGGCACGCTGCCGACGCTGTGGAATGCCGATGACCGCTTTGTCGAGACGTATTACTCCGAGTTTCCCGGCTATTACAAGACCGCGGACGCCGGCTACATCGACGAGGACGGTTACGTCTTTGTCATGTCGCGCACCGACGACATCATCAACGTCGCCGGCCACCGGCTCTCCACTGGTGCCATGGAAGAGGTGTTGGCGGCGCACCCCGACGTTGCGGAATGCGCCGTGATCGGCGTTGCCGACGATTTGAAAGGGCAGCTGCCGCTCGGCTTCCTCGTCCTCAAGTCAGGCGACACGCGCAGTCATGACGAGGTCGTCACGGACGTCGTCAAAATGGTTCGCGGGCAGATTGGTCCGGTCGCCGCCTTCAAGACGGCGACCGTCGTCAATCGGCTTCCGAAGACCAGGTCTGGAAAGATCCTGCGCGGCACCATGCAGGCGATCGCCGACAGCAGGGCGTACAAGATGCCCGCCACCATCGACGACCCGGCGATCCTCGATGAGATTGCCACGGCCCTGCAGGCTGTGGGATATGCCGGGGGCTGAATAGGGTTTCTCCCAAGATTACGGCAGCGGCAATTGAATCTCGATATCGGGGAACTTGCTGCTTATGAACCGCAATGCCGGCACAGTATGACAGTGCATGGGGTTCGGATTTTTTTGTGTCGGGCAGCTGCATCCAATAAATACATCCTTCTCCATTGCCATGGCCGCCAGTTTTTCAAACGGGCTGGGATTGTCCGCGTAGCGCTGCTCCAGAGACTCCAGATATGCGACTTCGAAGTGCGCCCAGGCGGCGTCGGAAATATCGCCAAGATATATCCCGACAACGTGGCATGGGCGGGGCCAGACAGTGCTTCGTTTTCCAGCGTGTGTCCTTGCGAATGGCGTCTAGCGGGGGATCATCCGTCGGCCGCGAAAAGCGATACATTTTATAGCGTGCCAGCATATTGAGGCCCGCCTTCGGCTCTTGAGGTATTGCGGATATCCGTTCTACTCAGTGATCAGGCGTCCCCGCCCGGGGCAGGCCGGCTCAAACGCTCGTCGCCGAATCGTTGGCGCAATTGATCGAGGTCGGCGCGTGTGCTACGGACGAATGCCATCAGGTCGGCGCCGTGCACGATGAGGTTGGCACCGCGCTCGATCCAGCGACTCTCCTGCTCGAGGCCGGGGTCCTCGAAGACAACGTGAATCCCGGCGCCGACGCCGGCGGCACGGGCTTTGCCGATGATTTCATCGACCGCAGCAAGAAAGTCTGGGTGGGTGTATTGCTCGTTGATACCAAGACTGTTGGTCAGGTCGTGCGGGCCAATAAGCACCGCGTCGAGGCCGGGCACCTGCAGGATGTCGTCGAGGTTCTCCATCGCCGGCACGCTCTCGATGTTGGCGATGAACACATGCGCTTCGTTAGTTTTTGCTAATTGCTTCGCCTCACCGCTCGACAGGTCCGGGCCGGTCTCCAGAAAATCAGCCAGCTTCCGGCCTTTGATCGGCCGCAGTTTGACAGCGCCAACCAAATCTTTCACCTCGTTGACCGACTCGATGTACGGCGCGATGATGCCGCAGGCACCGGCGTCGATAACCGTCGAAGCGATGTACGGATCAGGGTAGGGGACGCGGACGATGGGCGGCAGGCCCCGCGCCTGATAGGCAGTGCACATCCATGACAAGTCGCAACGGTCGAGAGGGACATGCTCGGTATCGATGAAGACGAAATCGAGCCCGGCATCGTCGATGCGTTCGAGCCATCTCGGGGAGTGTGAGACAATCAAGGTACCGTAGACACGTTTCCCGCTGCGGAGCGCAGTTCCGAGTTCTTTGCCAGTCATGCTGATTCAATTCCCGTAGAAGTGTGAGACTAAACGAACAAGGTAGCACAGGATCGGGGGGCGCGCTCGTTGCTGCCAGATTGTCAGATCTTCGGGGACAATCTTCAGGATTCCCGTCGACTCGGCGGAGCCGCAGCGTTGTAAAACGTGATGCAGCGTGTGATTTGCATTGGCACTGCCATTCCTGACTTCATCGAGATTGGAAACTGTATTTGCCCGGTTGTGCTGCGAAGACCGCACAGCCGTCCTCTGACCTGAGACAACTCGACCCCCCGCGCTTTGGCAGCGGGCTTGCCGACTTCCTTCACCTTGACCGCCGCCATGACGAAGCGCCGGGGCCCCGGCTTCTTCGAACGCATTGCCGACCAGATGCGGGAATTCGCGGACTCGATCCACCTTGCCCAGCAGTTCTCATTGATTTATATTAACTCGTTCGATGCACGGTTAAGTTAAGCAACTTCGTCAACGCCTGGAGACCTTCAAAATTCATGTCATCATTCACACTTACTGACCATCAGAAAGCATTTTTCGAGACCTTTGGCTACCTCGCTTTTCCAGGGTTGATGAGCGACTGTCTCGACGAGCTCACCCAGGCCTTCCACGAAGTGTTCGAACGGCGCGGGCTCACCCACGGAGGGCAGGAGAGAACGGCTATGATCCGGTTTATTGACGATCATGAGCGCTTGCGTGCACTGCTCGACGACTCGCGGATCGACGGGATCGCGAAGTGTCTGCTGGGCGACGACTACAACTACGTCAGCAGCGATGGAAATTTTTATGTCGGTGACACCCACTGGCATTGCGACTCGATGCACGAGCATTACGACTTCATCAAGATTTCGCTATACCTCGACCCGGTGGGGCGCGACACTGGTGCGTTGCGTGTGATTCCCGGCAGTCACATCGTCAACAAGGCGCGTGAGCACCTTGGCTCCGCCGTTTGGGACTGTACAAACGCCCTTGGTGTCCATGGTCGCGACGTGCCATGCGTGTCGCTCGACAGCAATCCCGGGGACCTGGTTGTATTTCATCACACGACGTTGCACGCCTCCTATGGCGGGAATGAGAGGCGGCGCATGTTTACCTACAACATGTCGCAGCACTACGCCGATGAACATCTTGACGATTTGCACAATTACCTGGGGACCGTCGCCGGAGAAGCCAAGAGTTGCTACGGTCCGATATTGGTCGACACCGCGGGGCCTGAACGTCGACGCCATCTCCAACAGGTTCTCGACAGTACGGGCACTGCGAAACCACAGGAGAGATAAGGCGGGAGATCGGCGAGCTCAGGCTGAGATCACCAGTCAGCCAATCAACTCAGCCAATCGTTCGCGGTCGAGGCGCAGGCCGAGTCCCGGTTCGGCAGATGGTGTCACGGCACCGTCGGTCACGACGGGTTCACCCGTGAACAGCGGCGGCGGTGGCTCCGGCAGGTCGAACCAGCAGGGTGCCGGGAAGTGCTCAAGAATCGGGCAGTTGTCGGTCGCGATCGAATAGTGCAGGTGCGGTATGCTGTACGTGTGGCAGATGACCGGGATGCCACGGTCTGCAGCCATCCTGGCGATCTTGATGGCCTCGGTGAAGCCGCCGCAGCGGTGCAGGTCCGGCTGCAGAATGTCGACCGCCTCGGCATCGAGAAGTTGCTGGTGTCCGTAGCGCGTGAACTCGTGCTCACCGCCGGAAATTTTGATCTTCCCCACGGCTCGGATGGCGGCGTATCCGGCAATGTCATCGGGGATGACAGGTTCCTCGAGCCACGCCATGTCGAAGGGTTCGAGCAGGTCCAGCATCGCGATTGCGTAGTCCGCATCCCAGCCCATATAGGCGTCGCATGCGATATCGATATCCGGTCCGACGGCATCGCGGATGATGCGAATGTGCTCGACGTTCTCCTGCATGCCGGTTGTGCCGTCGACAGGGCCGCAGGGGAAACGGCCTTTCATCGTACTGTAGCCGGACGCGACAAAATCGGTTGCCTCGGCACGTACCTTCGATTCCTCGACCGGATGCAACGCCGAGGCGTACAACGGCATGGCCGCTTTCTTCTTGCCGCCAAGCAGTTCATAGATCGGTTTGCCTTCCGCCTTGCCCATCAGGTCCCAGAGCGCGATGTCGATGGCGCTTATCGCTTCGATCGCGGCACCCTTGCGCCCGTAAGGGATCGATGACCGGAACATGATGTCCCAGATCCGTTCATAATCGAACGGCGAAGCACCGGCTACAAAACGCTCAAGGTGCTTGTCGATGATCAGCTTCGCGGCGCCCGTGCCGTCTTCGCACCAGCCGATACCTTCGGTGCCGTCGTCAGTAGTCAGTACCACAACCGTCATCGCCGGATCCCAGTACCACGTCGGGTATAATGCCTTGTACTCCGGATACATCGATAGCGGTGTTACCAGCGGCAGATCCTTCTCGCGATCCCACAGGTCTGACCACATGGAGACAGGAATGAAGCAAGTTTCGATCTTTGCTATTTGCATTAATTTTACGTTTATTGAAGGTTTACGAACATGCCGCCGTCGATCAGCAGAAATGCGCCGTTTACATAACGCGCGTCTTCACTGGCGAGGAAGACGATGGGGTCAGCGATGTCTTCCGGTTGCCCGACGCGGCCGAGAGGGATGCGTTTGCCGAGCTGTGCGGAAATCTTGTCGTAGTCGGGGATGGTGCGGTTCATGTCCGTATCGATTTCGCCGGGGCCGACGGAGTTGCATGTGATGCCATGGGGGCCAAGTACGATGGCCAGGGACTGCATCAACGAGTGCAGCCCGCTCTTGGTCGGGCAGTAATGCGTTTGATACGATCCACCGACCAGGGCGCTGATTGAACTGACGGTGACGATGCGGCCGCCATTGCCCTGCCTGACCATGTGCTGGGCGGCCTGCTGCGAGCAGATGAAGGCGCCACGGAGATTGACGGCGTGGACCCGATCGAAACTCTCGATCGGCATCTCGAGGAAGTCTATGCTTGGGCAGATCCCGGCGTTGTTGACCAGGATATCGATGTGTCCGTACTCGTCGATGGCGCGGTCGATCAGGCCGCGGGCCGCCGGTTCATCGGCGATGTCCGCTTCATGCGCGACTGCCTTGCCGCCGGCGCCCTCGATGCCGCGCACAACGTCGTCGGCTGCATCTGCTTTGTCGAGATCAGCGTCGGCGGTGCCGTAGTAGTTGACGACGACGCTGGCGCCGTGCCGGGCGAGTGCCTCGCTGGCGGCACGACCGATGCCGCGTGAGCCCCCGGTGACGACGGCGACTTTACCGGAGAGCTTTTGGGATGCCATGAGATGGGCCTCGTTTCAGGATTGGTATTAGGGCAACAACATGGCTGTGGACGGTGTGAAGTCAATGCGCGGCGATGCGTTGCACGACGAATGGATGCGGAGCTTTGCAGTTGCTCGGCGATTCCCTGCATATTGGCGAACCACCTGTGGGGATTCGCACCTGAAAATTTCTGGCCTCACGCTGCGGAACCATCCGTACCTGGGCGGCCGCTTGGTGCGTGAGTTGCGATCGGTCTGGGCGCAACGCCCGGACGGCGAAGAGGCGTGAAA
Source organism: Lentisphaeria bacterium (assembly GCA_963580095.1). Taxonomy (GTDB): domain Bacteria; phylum Verrucomicrobiota; class Lentisphaeria; order JABSQK01; family CAJWLW01; genus CAJWLW01. Next base: position 6,735 of record CAUZJQ010000175.1, read on the forward strand.
GCAGGTCGCGTCCCGCTTTGCACTGAGATAAACCGAAGATTACGGTGGCACGACCAATGTCGGTCACACTGTGTTCTCGTCACAATTCGCCGGGGTACGGCCATATATCAATTTTCGGATTATTCGGTTCACCGGTTCGGAAATAATGCGGCCATGCATTCACGTGGCCGTCCATGTAGACGACATTCATCGTTTCGTTGGGATGGCGGAACGTGGTCAGGTACGTAACCGACCAGGCTCCGCACTGGGCGGTATCAAGATCCTGACCTCTCATGTTTGGGAACCAGCCCACGTGATCATAGCCCTGACAGTCCATGACGAGCGGGGCATTGGAATGACCGCCTTCCTGGGCCGGTTCCTTGGAGAACTTCCTGGTCTCGTCGTCTTTGTAGTAACCCAGAGTGTTGTTGATGAAAAAGTTTATGTCGTAGCTGTTGTTCTGCAGGTCGTTATCGTACATCGTCGAGATCATGTCCGGGCGGTGCGCCGCCGAGTTCCAGACACCCTCTTCGCCCGGGCACTCGAAGACCGGCCAGCGCCTGGCGTCCGCTGCCCAGCTGATGTTCGAGGTGTTCGGTCCGAACGGTGCGTCCATCCCGCCGACGTAGCCGTCACCGATATTTACCGAAATAAGTGAATCGCGCTTGCCGGTCCCAATCACCCGCCACCAATAATAGCTGTTCGGGGTGTAGTCGTTGCTGTCGAAGCAATAGGCGGTGTAGCCGATCGCTATCTGTCGCAAATTGCTCTTGCAGACGACACTTTTGGCTCGGCCCCTTGCTCCGTTAAGTGCCGGCAGCAACATGGCGGCAAGGATTGCGATGATCGCAATGACGACGAGCAATTCGATCAGCGTAAATGGGTCTGGCTGGCGTTTGCCGAATTTTAATTTTCGTAGCGAGCAGTACATATATCTGCTCAGCGTAAGTTTGTTTTCGGTATCGGCAGCATTTTCAGAGCTTCTACAGGACGAAGACGCTACACGAATATAGTGTAAAATTCTACCTTTCTCTTGTCGAAGCATCCCAGCCAGTGCCAGCCAAGACTGTGCAGTGCCCCCACAGGGATTTTGGGGTCATGCGGTGATAGCGGCGCTGAAACGCTGCGCGATTATGGCCGAGTAACCAAGCGTCGAAGGGAATGGTTACGGCTTCCAGCAAGTCCTGTCTGAGCCGGACGAAGTGCTGGATCATCGGTAAGACTGTGTTCGCTAAAATGCCCGGCTCAGGTGGCCGGTGTATCTTCGCCCGTTGCCGGCGGTTGACCTTCCCGCATATTTTCATCGGTTGCTGCGAGGCCCAATTTCTTCGCGCGCTTCTCTGCCTTTTTCTTTTGCTTGGCGATATCTCGCTGACGCTTTGCTGAGGAATAGTTGGGTTTGGCCATTTACCATCTCATCGATTTGTTATTGATGTTGCACCGAGTGAAGCAAGACGTTGTGCTGATGAACGTTTGCTGTATTATATAGAATAGTGCCACATTCGCCTTCATCAAGTCCGCACGGCCGGGTGTAAGTTCCTATACATGTAAAGTTTCGTATAGACACCGGTTGCACTGTAGTATTTTATCCACCATGAACGACCCCGAAAACATCCGCCCTCTTGTCGAGCCGCTGCATGGGGGCTTTTCTGAGATCCTTGGCATCAGCGCGCACGGCGGCGTCGTTGCATTCGCCGACGGTTCGATGATGCTGGCGCAGGAGAGTGCCAGCCGCATTTCGACTGATGGCGGCTGCACCTGGAGCGATCCCCATCCCTTGAGTTGCCCGATACCCGTGGGTGGCGTGGTCCGACT
>CAUZJQ010000176.1:0-8440 GCA_963580095.1 Lentisphaeria bacterium
ACACTGAGTGCAATGACGTTGACGCCGGCAGCTTGCAGCGATTCCCAGCCTGTTTCGAATGCCTTCAGTTCCCCGACGCATGGCGCGCACCAACTGGCCCACAGATTGACCAGCGTAGGACCGGACACCGCCAGCTCCCGAGGGGCATCATCGTCGAACGGCTGCCAACTCACCAGCGGCAACGGCACGGGGTTGACGAGGAACACGGCTGCCTTATCCCCTGCCTCAGGCAATTTCGTGGTCGACGCCTCAAACACTACATCCTGCGGTGGTTGCCAGAGGGCGGCCTGCGCGGTGCCCTGCACCAGCTTGTAATGGGCATTGGGCTGTACGCCGGCGAAAGTCTCCGCTTCGCCGCCCGGCCACCGCACAAGCACCGATGTAATCGACACCGCCGAGCCCAGACCGAAATGTTGCCACTTGCTGTGCTGTGAGATAAACCCTTCGCCGGCGCGGACGGTCTTGATCAATTTCGAATTTTGAATTCCTAATGCCGAACCTTCAGAACGGGTTGGGACGACTTCCACCCTTGCGCCGATGGCGTCGCGGTTGGTGGTGGTGCCGTTGCCCTGGAGCTTCAACTGCAACCAGTTGTTCGGCTGCCGGGGATTGTCATTGCGAAGAAAGCGTACCTGGGGAGCGGTACGATTGGCGATCCACAGGTCGAGATCACCATCAAAATCCCAGTCGACAGGGGAAATCCCGCGTGCATCATCGATAAAGTCGAAGCCGCTGACGGCCGACACGTTAGCGAATCCGGCCCGTTTCCCGAGATTCATGTACAGGCAGTTTCGTTCCCTGCCGCTCAACGACATACCGCGGTTCAGCATGCGATCGAGCTTGATCATCGTCTTCCGGAAATCAAGCTCGGGGTTATCGGTGTATTCGACCGGCGATTGCGGCAGGACCTGCCGCCAGAAAAGACTTCACAAGTCGTGTTCGCGCTTGTTGGTGAGATTGCCGTTTCCCACCAGCAGATCATCCCAACTGTCGTTGTTGATATCGCAGAACGGCGAACCCCAACCCCAGCGCCCCATCATCACACCGGCCTCGTCGCTGACATCGGTGAACGCACCGTGATCGTTTTGCAGCAGCGTGTTGCCGCGGGCCAGGTACTGCATGTATTCGCGCATCGCCGGGTCGCCCTCGAAGAACTTCTCCTGCGTTACGATTCGGTTGCCGGCTGCCGAATACATGTTCGCGATGTACAAGTCCATCCAGCCATTGTTATCCACATCGCTCCATGCCGCCGACATGCTGAAGCCGCGATCTTCGGCGCCCACTGCCGGCGCCACTTCGACAAATCGTCCCTCGCCGGAGTCCTTGTCGAGATCGTTGCGATACAGCAGATTCGGCCCGAAATCGTTCGCGACGTACAAATCCTGATCGCCGTCGTTGTCATAATCCTCCCAGGATGCAGCAAAGGCATAACGTGTGCTGCCTTCATCGAGTCCGAGCAGTTTCGTGACATCGGAAAACTGAAAGTCCCCGTCGTTGCGCAACAATACATTTGTACCGCCATTGGTCGCGTTGAAGTAGGGGACCGCATAGGCAATCACAGTGCCGCGGTCGTGTAGCGGAAAATAAATACCCGCGAAGAGATCGAGATCGCCATCGTTATCATAGTCCGCAGCGGCGAGGGCATGGGCACTTTTCCCCATTTCAGTGGTCCCCAGCAACGTAAAGTGACCGTTGCCGTCGTTTTCGTTGAACTGCAGGCCGTCATCGGTGCCACACACCAGATCGGCGTCGCCGTCGTTGTCGAAGTCCCCGAAAAGCACGCCTCTGGTACTGTCGAGCCAATCAACGCCCGCCGACGCGGCAATGTCGGTGACGGTGCCGTCGGCGTTACGGCGGAGCAGGCGATTGGGCAGACCGCCGGTCTGGGCAATGTAAACGTCGTCAAGACCATCGCCATCAACATCGTCGATGGCGATGCCGTTGTGCCCGTCGATACTCGAACCCTGGGCCGTCTCGAGGCGCTGCGCCCAGTACACCGTCGAATAAAGAAGGTGTTCACGATACCAGGCATTGTGGCCCATGACCGCTTCCGAACAGTCGGCGAACAGTGGGCCGGCCAGGGTGACGGCAACCTGTTCATAGGCCTCGACAGCTATCGTTTTAAGGCGTGGCGCTTCGGAATCGCGACGTACCCACGCACATCGCCAGGTCGAGTTCTCTTCGAGGTTCCCGGCGTCTGTCCGGCCGAACAACGACACCAGCACCGTGGTCTCGAAACTTGTTGGCAGGACCACGATCCCGACAATTTTCAGCTCGGCCCGTTCGCTGGCGCCGCCTGAGTAACGTCCGCGCAATGCGCCCAACACCGAGACTATGTCGGTCTCGGGATCGTCATCGACGGTGGACGTCGGTGACAGCATCCGCCGCACCGTGACAGTGCCGTCCTGAAAAACCGTTTCCAGCTGCGCCGGCTGCAACGGTTTACAGTGGAAATCTGCGGTTACCAGCGTTGCGGCGGCATCCGGACTAACCGGCTCCGGTTGCGTCAACAACGCGCCAAGTTGCTTGAGCTGTTTGCCGGCCGCCTGGCTTATTACCTCGGTGCTCCATCCGTCCCGAACCGGGTCATCGATCAGCACCGCACGAGTCGGCGGCAAGGCAAGTTGCTGCGCGATCAGAACAGGGGCGATCAGGATGGTGATGAAAATAAAATACGAAGCAGGTCTCATCCAGGAAAGTACATCCATGTGGCGTGGCGATGTCCACGCAAGGGTTACAAGGTTGGGTTCAATAGGGCGTCAGTCCATCGGATACAAACTGCAGCCGCCATCGACGACAAGCACGGAACCGGTCATATAGTCGGCGGCAGGGCTGCACAGGAAGAGGAACGCGTCGGCGACGGACTCGGGCGTCTGCAACGCACCCAGCGGCACTGCCTTCTGCGCCCGGGCCTTGTACGACGGTTCGGTATCCCATTGAATCTTCGCCAGGCCCACGCCGACGATGCCCGGCGCCATGGCGTTGGCGCGAATCCCCTTGTCCGCCAGCTCACGGGCGAAGGTCCGGGATAGCTGCTTCATCGCCGCCTTGCTGGCGCTGTACGGACCGATTTCCGGCCACGGCACGTCGGCCACCCAGGACACCGTGAAGATCAGGTGCCCCGCGATCTCGTCTGCAACCATTGCGCGCGCGGCTGCCTGACCAAGAAGAAAGGCCGTCTTGACATTGACCGCCATTGTCCGGTCCCAGTTCGACTCCGAGACCTCGAGCAACGGCGCGGCGGCGACTGTGCCGGCGTGACAAAGCGCGATGTGAACCGGACCGAACGCCTCACGCGCTGCCGCCATCAGGCGGTCGACGTTGGCGGCCTCGGTCAGGTCACCGGGGACATAGGCGACACGATCGCGAAGGATCGCGGCCTCAGCAAAGCGCTCCTCGGCTACGTTCGGCTCGATGAGATCATTGACAGTGACCGTCGCACCGTGGTCCGTCAGTCGCTTGACTATCACGATCCCGATCGCACCGCAGCCGCCGGAAATAACGGCGTGCCGCCCTGACAATACATCTTTGCTGAAACTCATGCGTCACTATACCTGTAACTATACGACGGCGCAACGTGAAAGGCTACGTGGACTCCGCCGCCGTCAAGGTATACAACGACCGCGCCCCCCGTCTCTAAGGCAGCTGATGCGCGGCATGCCCCGCTTCCCGGAAGTCGCGGCCTTCGAAGCCGATATCTGAGTTTACCCTTTTCGACCGGAGACCAATAAAGGCGACTCGGGGCTCACTTCTCATCTGTCGGCACCGGCGCCGTCTCGACCTTATTCGGTGACCACAGGAAGCCCCGATTCAACATCCCGCCGATCTCCACGTCATTCCAAATTCGGATGGCTATGGTGTTCTTGCCAGGCCGCACAAATTCGCTCACATCAAAGTCGATCTCATTCTTACCCATCCACCAGATCACATGCTCCCGATGGCCCACATATTCACCGTTGACCCACACCCACGCCTCGTTGATCGCGCCGCCACAGAACAAACTAATCGCCTCGCCCTTGAACTCATTCGCAATATCAACCGTGAAGCGATACCAACCGTACCCATCATAGTCATGTCCCACCGCATCTTCCGGTTCGTCCTGGGAGTCCCAGGTGAGGTATGTGTTCTTGCTGCCCCAGTCGCCGTCATTGAAATCGTTCTCGTACCACTCGCTGGTAATGCCGACATTGAACAGGTCTCGCTTGAACTTCGTTTCCAGTGGCAACGTCACAACCAGCTTGCCGCTGCCACCGTTCAGCCTGGCTGCAAGTTTTTCATACTTAAGCTTCCGTCCCAGCGTGAACATCTCCCATTCTTGCGTCTGGGCGCTCTTACCAATAAGAAACTCCGATATTTCATTGAGTTTCGTTCGTATCTCCAGCATTCGCCCGGCGCGAGCTGCTGCTTTCTCGTAGTCCAGATTCTTCACCGCCTCATCCATTTGCGTCGACTTCTCGAAGTGCTCAGCGATCAACTCGAAAACCTCGAACCGTTCCCGCTGCTGGTCGGTCATCTTCGACTGGCGCGCCGCCTCGACATGCTTCCTGATCGATCGCGTGAAATCAGCTGTATAAAGATGCACCAGCAGCCACGATTCATGAACGTGCAGCCTGGACTCGAATTGCTTCGCCTCGCACGCATTCCACCATGCCTGCACATGCGGGCCCGCCTCGGCTCCGAAGAACGTATTGTAAAAATCCTCCTTAAGCTCCTCAATGTCCGCGTCAACATCCCACATAAGCTTCGCGGAGGTATAATAACCAATCCACGTAGCCATCATCGCATTGCTGCCCTGTCGACCGAAACCCTTGATGCCAATCTTCTTGTATATCGGTGCGTTGATGGAAAAATTCGTCACATCCCGCTCGGGTTCGAACTGACTGACCAGCATTCCCTGCGTATAATCGTACAGCCACACATGCGGGGTCAACTTCACCCACTGCACCAGGTTCTTGATAAATTCCTGACGCCGCCAACAAGTCGGATCGTCGTTCGGATGAATCACACAGCAACTGATCGGTGCCTGCATCACTGAAACGTTCGGCAGCAGTTTCACCCCCTGCGGTGCAATATCACGCAACGAGTAAGCCGCCACCCCCACCTGTTTCTCTGGAAACGCCGCCGCCACCTTATTGATGAACCGGCAAACCTCTTCGGTCTGCATCGTCTTGTGGACATAACGCGGGTAATTGAAGTTCTCGCTCGAAGCCTTGCAGTCCTCACAATAGCAGTAAGGCGCACCGTCGGGTGGAGAGATGCCGACCCCGAGGTCGCTGACGCTATCTATCTTGCGCTTGCCCTCGAACGCTTCGCCGACATTCTTGATATACTCGGCCACCATTTCCTCATTGGAAAGGCACAGCATGGCAAACGAGGAACTCCTCTCCGGCTCAATATCGCGAACCCCCGACTCGTCCATCGAATACCATTCAGGATGCTTTTCGGCGTACTCCTTGGGCTGCAGTGGATGGGCGAGATAGCCATCCCCCGGCGTCGGGTACATAGTCTCAACACCGGCATTCAAGGAATGTTTACTGAAACCAACGCGCAGCGTCCATTGCTTGTGGATCTGGCGATTCTCGTTGCTAATTAACCAGCGCCCGTCAATCCAAATATTCCGCATCGCGAAGTCAGGTTTCGACTCAACATCCAACACCCCCAGCGTAACCGTCTTCTTCTGCGGGATAACCTCTCCCCAGTCACCCGGGAAGTACCACCGGCACCCCAGCTTTTCCAGCAGGGCATACACCCCGTAAAGCGTACCATGATAGGGACCGTCACCATTACCACCGACGAAAATACGCCTGCCCTTGGTCTTCACGACGTACCCTTCTTCCTCATACATATCGGGACGTATCGTCGGGTCGAACCCCGCAGGAATCTTTACCCCCGCCGCGTTAGCCGCCTTCGTGTGCCCCACATAAATGATGATGCCCCCGGCTTCGACCGGCTCGCCCTCGGCAACAATGGGTAACTTCGCGCCGCTCATCCTCTCGATAAATGTCTGAAGTTCACCCGCCCCCGTAGTCGCGTCCTTGTCGTTCGCCGCGACAACAATGGTGGCCTGCCCAACACCATCGCGAACAATTTCCAAGGCATCGGCGCCACTGCAACCCACAGCAAAGCACACCGCTGTCGCCAACACGATCTGCACCGTTCGAATGAACTCAATTACATCCATAGCTTTCCCACTTGACTGTATCATCACTGCCTCTCCGCTGTTAACGCCCATACCTCGACGCCATGCCTCACGCATAGCCCCGAGACGTATTCGAACTTCTGCCGTTCATCGCCGAAAATATCGTAGTACGCACTGATTAACGCAAGTACCGGCTGCTGCCCGGTCACGTCGCCGTAGTGCAGGGCCTGGCCAGATGCCCTCGTGAAACTTGTTGCCCTTCAGCCAATCCAGTTCTATTGCCTGTGTGCCGCTCCTTCCCGCTCATCGCCCGCTTACCGCGGTCCAGACCTTTATCGTACTGTCCCTGCTGCCGGAGGCAATTAGCTTGCCGTCGGGGGAGAAGGCGACGGAACGGACCTCCTCGGTGTGCCCCGTGAGCGTCATCACCTCGCGCCGCCACGATTCTCGTGCTTCAAGCCGTTCGCCGGACCTCACGGCTCGTGGGGACACTCGCCCTCCATTGAGTTAATCGTTTTGCGGGAACTTCAGTAACTCGCCTTTGTGCTACAAGTTTTTGTATTCGCGTAAGCCACCGTAGAACGCGCTCTCCTTACGACAGAACAGGTTGAGAAAATTCGTCGGGTAACACGGCGGCAGTGTGCTGACGGCGTTCAACGCGTCCATGTCCTCCGGCGACAGTTCAAAATCCACAATCCCGAGCGTGTCCTCATAATGCCCGAGCGACGTACCGCCCACCAGCGCGATGTCACAGTTCCCGGATTGCAGCAGCCAGCGCATGGCCACGTTGGCGATCGTTCGCCCGTGTGCCGTGGCGACGCGATCGAGCACGTCCAGCGTCGCCCAGTTCCGCTCCACCGCCAGGCTCTTCCACGACGAACTCTCGACGTCCTCCATGATCCCAAAGCTGCCGACATCGCCCGGTCCGTCGCAGCCGCGTCGGTATACACCGGAGAGAAATCCCTGCGCCAGCGCGCCCCAGGCGATGACCGAGACCTTCTGATCGCGGCACGCTGGAATGATCGAACGCTCCGCTGCGCGATCAGCGATGCTGTACCAGACCTGGTCCGTCACGATCGGAGCCACCCCGTTTGCACGGGCCACGCCCACGCCCTTGACCACATGCCAGCCGTCCCAGTTACTGACTCCAGCGTGTCGGATCTTGCCCGCCTGTAGAAATTCGTCAAGCACGCCGATCGTTTCCTCGAGGGGCGTCTCGAAGTCCCACGCGTGACATTGATAGAGGTCCACATAATCCGTGCCCAACCGCTTCAGACTGGCGTCGAGGTTGGTGGTCAGGTAGTTCCGCGACAGCCCGGCCCGATCCGTGCCGCGGGCATCCTCATGCATTGACCAATACCCCTTCGTCGCCAGGACCACACGGTCGCGCCTGCCCTTGATCATCATGCCGATCGTGGCCTCCGATCTGCCCGCGTCCGCTTCATGCGTGCCGCGCATGCCGCCGCCGTAGATGTTCGCCGTGTCCACAAGGTTGCCGCCGCGGTCGAGAAACATGTCGAGCACACGCTGGCCTTCATCGGCGTCGATGGAACTCCCGAATGGAAGCCCGCCCATGCCCAACCGCGACACCTTAAGGTCAGTATTTCCTAAGCAGGTGTATTCCATGGGGTCCATTTCTGTTCGCTGTTGCGGCTTTCGACGACCTTCTTTTACCCAGCGCCGCCTAACGTACTGCGGCCGATACCTCAGGGCAATGCAGCGGGAGGCAAGCGCCAACGAAGACGCAACCTGACCGTGATGTTCAGTATCACTTCACCAGGGCGATAAGGATTATGCCAAATCCCCCCAGCAGTAGCGCAAAATACGCGCGTAACCCCGTGCGTCTGCAGGCGCTCACCCTATAGAGATTTGCCCCCTCTACCCAGGTGCCTGGCCTGTTCTGAAGGAGGCCCAAATGCATCCTGGGCGACTTGCAGGCTGGTTTCTCGTGAATGGTCATTCCATTCTGTAATCTCGACTGTAAATCGCGTTAACATCCCCGTGCTGAGCAACCTTTTGGAATGGCTCAATCTCTGAGGCAGCCCCCCCCCGCCTTGCAACGAATCAGGTCTGCCGGCATACCCTTATCCCTTCAGCCACACGGCTGGAAACCGCCCGCCGGGATCGCTGCGCCGGGTATTACGGAGGAAGCACATCTTCTGGTAACGCCTGAACGCATGTTCGCGTACCTGGCGTTTCAAGCCCCTGCCACACCGAAAGACGATCCAATTCGCACGCTTATTACGCACAGTGACGTCGGCCTCAACTGGAGCGATCCGGTGCTGGTTTACGAGCCGGACT
>CAUZJQ010000177.1:0-8432 GCA_963580095.1 Lentisphaeria bacterium
CCCATATGGTGATTCCGGATGACTACGAATTTATGTGGTCAGGTACAGGTACCTCGATCGGAGGAAGGCCCCATAAAATTTACTTTCAGGTCGGCTCAGGGATTCCCATGCAGATTATGAGTGATAAGCGCGTGCTTATCGGCGCTGCAGACGGCGGCGCGGCGACTGACGTGAATCCGATCCGTCTGCAGGTCCATGGCCGCGGGATGCTCGGTGCGCTCGGCATCGGGAAAGGTGACGGAGATGCTCTGAACGCCAAGTTGGATGTTGCCGGGGATGCGTTCATCGGTGAAGCGTCGGACGGCATCAAGCTGGACGTCCTCGGCCACAACGGCGTAGTGTTCCGTGTGAACGGCTACGATAACGCCACCAGCGTCTTTGGGCGGGCCGATGGGCTCGGTACGGCAGCGATCGGCACTCAAAACCTGAACCTGGCCGGAATCAGCTATCGGCTGATGGTTCACAGCAGTCATGTCAAACGAACCCTCGGACTCAGCGCCGATGCGAACGTCGAAACCGGCATACATCTTCTGGATGGGGGCACGGAACGGTGGAGAATATATAGTGACAACGACGTGGCCAGTGGTGAAGCAGGACATAAAAAATTGATTTTTGCAAAGGGCGACGGCACTGATTTGTTCTCCTTTACGCAAGGCGGCGATCTCACCCTGCGCAATCTCACCCAGACCAGCGACGAGCGGTTGAAGGAGAATATCCAGACGGTGTCGGCGGCGTTGGACAAAGTCATGCAGCTGCGCGGTGTCAGTTTCGATTGGCGCGACGGACCTGACAGCGGCCTCGGTGTCGTGGCCCAGGAAGTCGAAGCCGTTGTTCCGGAAATGGTCCATACCGGTGATGATGGTTACAAGTCCGTCAGGTACAGCCAAATCAGTGCCCTGCTGATTGAGGCGATGAAGGAGCAACAGGCGCATATCGAGGCGCTGGAAGCTGAGGTCGAGACACTGAAGGCGAACAACTGACCCTGTCGCGCCTTGCTTCGGCTGCATTGCTTCAATGTATCGCGGTCTGTCAGGAGACCGTAACGCGTGTCTGTTCCCGCGTTGCCCCCTCCTGGCAAACGTGTATGCAGCGGTCATTCCCCGATGTGTATGTATCATTTCTTGTAAGCCATGTGTACATCACCGCTGCTATCCCTCCCCGTTTTTAAGTAGGGACAACTCTCTCTAATGACGAAACCCATTCGTCGATGGTAAGACCGACCGGCACCTGTCCCGCCAGATCATCCCCACGAAATCCGCGCCCTTTCCCCATCCGCGTGACCCTTTCCTCGCGCCGGCGAGCGCCATGATTTGGCTGTTAGACTGCTGATTTTACGTACCTCCTCCAACCCGCAGTCAGGTGAACCGGCAACCCGTCATGGGCCGGATCAATCCCGGGCCGATCGGTGTGGTGAGAAAACTCACATACCCCCCGGAGTAAACTTTTTCCTCGTTTCTTTCGTATCACGTTGACACGTCGCGGAACTGTTTTACTCGACACGAAACAAAGGAGGGGGGGGGGGCGGACGAACTATCGAGACAATGCTTTGTGGGGGGGAGACACAAGTAACACCAAGCCAGGAGAACGACCATGACCCAATCTATTTTTGTACTGACAATCGCCATCACGGTACTGCTTTGCTGCAGCACCATGGAGGCGGCACCCGGCCCACAAAGCCTGCAAAGCTTGGCGCCAAGCGCTCCGACCATCAGCCTGCCGGCGAGGAAGGTGGTTATTGATCCGGCCAAGCACCTGATGATCACCAACCTGGACGTGGTCGAGGATCCGGTACGTACCAACCCCAACGCCGGCCGCCGGGCAGTCTGGACATTCAAACACCTGATGGAGAATATGGCCGGCGAGAACGACCCGGCTGAATTCACCCTGCGGTGGTTGGAGTATTGGGAAACCGATCAAGTCGTGAACGGTCAGGTGTCGCCGGCGCGTCCGGGCATCCGTGAGTTAATCATTGACCCGTGGTTGGACGCCAGTTGCCATGGGCAGCTGGACCTGAGACTCGCCCCGTTCAAACTTCTCGCTATTGTGAATCGCCTGGACCTGCGGGTACACAACTCGAGGTCAGTGACTACTGCCGGTGAAGGCCGATTCGTTTTTGGTGTTGTCGACCCGAACGGAATGCCGCTTAGGTTCGTGGTGATATTCGAATATGAACTGCTTGCAGAGAACATGCGTGAGGTGCGGGACTGGGCGCACCAATGGTATAGGCTCGGGCGTTATTCGCTGGGCAGCCGGGGCTACAACCGTGCGCTCGAGCGCATCACCCGCAGATTTACCGATGCCGGCCAGGCACCGGACAAGGTCAACGGCAACCCGATCAACCAGATACGCACCAACGAGCTGGCTATCGGCCCCAGCTGGGAGTTGCGCGAGTTTGTCCTCGATCGAAATACCGGGCTGCTGGCCCAGTACACTGTCGCCCAGACCCCAGACACGATTCGCTTCAATGGCACACCGCAGCTGGCGCGGTTGATCAACGCGAACGAGGAAGCGCTCCTTGACGGTACGTTTAGCCTGCCCGCTGTCTGGTTCGGGCCGGGATCGAATGCCGGTCCGTTCCTGCCTTCGGACTTTCCTGATTTCGCGAAGCGGACCTTCACGGTCAACCCGTTCGGGGGACCGTTCGTCACCATCCCATGGAGTGCCGCAAACATCAACAACAACGAAGCGCGCCACGCATTCGCGCTGAACACATGTAACGGCTGCCATCGGGACGAGACCGATACGGCGTTCCTGCAGGTCGATTTCCCGCGTCAACACAATCTGCCGGAAAGCCTTGGCAACGAGGCCGAGCTGGCAGCTTTCCTGACTGGTGGCGAGGTTGTCGATCCGGTGGACCACGAAACCGTAACGAAATTCAACGACCTGAAACGTCGGGCCGAGGATCTGAAGGAACTGCTCGAACACATCGGCCGCGAAGGAATCACCAGTCCGCCCCTCGAACCCCATGAACCGCGATTTGTCCACTGACGCCTGTTACTTCCCCCCCGGTACAGCGTTGTAAAAAGTGGATGGAAAGAAATAGGCCGCTCATTGTGAGCGGCCTATTTTTTTTGCTGATCCGACGCATGCAATCCGGGTTTGGAGTTGTGCGGCCCACTGGCTATTGCTCAGCTCCGTCAGGGTGTCGCCGGCGCCGATAGACGAGCGCGTCACTCGATGCCAACTCTGCTGGCTGACCCGGAAGACAGTTTGCCGGCCGGGGGACTATGATTCACCAGGAAGGAACGAATGAATCCTGAACACTCCTTCGTCCCCATCCCCTTGCCAGTCTTTTCCTCAGTAGACGGATCGGCCGGACACTGGCGGACTCACTGCGGTGTCCGTTAATTCCGCGCCTGGATCCTGAGCCTGGCCTTTATCGGGACAACGTTCCGATATGCTGCGGATTAGGACGGCCGATTCGTCCGGGCAGTCGGTCACGTGCCCGATAGGTCCCGCACTACTCCGCATGGGCGCATCGATATATACAACATTCCTGTTACAAGTATGTTGCCTAACGAGATTGTCTTTGATGCTGACGAGCAATCGCGTTTTGTCGCAGGCTGCGGACGTAGCAAAGAACTTTTGTGTTCCAATGTACTAAGATTTCTCTTGGAATTTCCGACGAGATTTCTTATACCAGTTATCACATGTACATACGAAACGGGTGGGCGGATCGATTGGAATTGGCTCTCTCTCTGGAAAACGAGATCATCAAGACACAGTGCGTGATAGTCTTGGAACTAATATGAACCACTGCAAAACAGGAGAAAACGCGGTGATTAAAAATACCAATTACAATCAATTTCCGACTTCGTTCGACGCTCTTCGAGAGCATGTACGCTTTTCTGGGGTGATTGAGATCTCCCGGGCTGTTCGGTTCATCGGAGCTTGTCTGCTGGTCATACTTATTTTTTCTTGTGGTCCCCTTCACGCAACGATAACGCTAAGTGCCGACGACGACAGGATTGAGAGCATAACCGATTTGAGCATCGATGGAGTCATGTATGATGCGACGTTCCATCATCAGATCAGCCCCAATGATCTTTTGGCTCTATACCCGAATGGTGAGCTGCCGTTTGCTGACAACCCGACTGCGACGCTGGCAGCGGAGGCGATCCGCGCGGCAGTTGCAGCGGCGGCGATTACACCGAGTAACGGTGGTCTTAAGACGGCGTATTATTACGTCGCCTTTGGCGATTTTTCGAGCGGGGTGATGTTCGCGGTTTTGGATCAAGAAGTCGGGTTGCCAGGCTCTTACGAATTCAACAACCTCCAGAATCCCAGCTCCAATGGGTTGCCGAATGCGATGCCGAATAACCAGGCGCTGCTGTCTTTCGCTATGCAGGCTGCGGTAGCCGCGCCCGGGACTGTGGATGATCCCGTCGCCTTGGCCATCAATACGGTCACCGAGGGTAGCAACGCGGGTATGGCTAATACGGTCGGCGGTGCCGCGGGCGATATGTTCTATGTTTTCGACCCGGGCTCTACTGGTGTCGCGGCGATCCACGTGAGCCTGTGTAAGTGTGGTGGCAGCCTGGGGGCATGCGCCGACGGCTTTGTCTCCCTCAACGATGTCGATGTGTATGTGTTCCCGGTCTCGAAGGACACCATGGCATTGCCAGACAGCACTTGGACAAAGGCGACCGCCGGGAACTACTTCCCGATGGAACAGTTCGTCCCGACGGGCTCTAACTACCTGTACTGGGACGGTTCCTGCGCAGCCAGTGGCGTGCAGCAAAACGACGTTCCGATTTCCGCTGACTTCCTGTACTACATCGTTGGTGCGGGGTATGGCAGTGGCGAGGGTAGTTTTAACATCGAGATCACCGACAAGACCCTGCCCTACTCGTCCAACGCCAACGCCGAGGCCCCGGTCATTGTTCAGACCCCGTTTACGGTGACCGACGGCGCGACACACACGCTGACGCTCAACGACCTGTCCGCGACCGATGTCGACACCTGGCCGAAGTATCTGCAATACACGGTCACTACTGGCCCCACCTCGGGGACCCTGTCGCCAGCGAGCTTTACCCAGGAACAACTGGACAACGGAGAGGTGTCCTACACCAGCACCGGTTTGCCGGCGGGGGGGACCGATTCCTTTTCGTTTACTGTCAGTGACGGAGCGAACGAGAGCTCCGCGGTCTATGAGCTCAACGTGCAATCGACCGCAGGTCAATACGATAATCCGATTCCGTACAGCATCAGCGACGGTGTGGTGGAGGGCTCGAGCGTCGGCGTCCAGGACTCCGTGGGGCATAATTCCGGGGACGTATTCTACAAGCTGGACACCGCAGGGCTCAGCCAGATCGCCGTGTCGGTTTGCAAATGCGGTGGCAGCCTGGGAGCATGTAACGAGCCTTTCACTTTCCTCAACGATGTCGATGGATATGTCTTCCCGGTCCTGAAAACTGCCACCAGCGGCCCGGACAAGAATTGGACGAAAGTCAAATTTGATAATCCCGCGGTGTCTCCAGTGGGTAATTTTGTGGCCAACGGCTCGAACTACATCTATTGGGACGGCTCGTGTCTCAGCGAGGAAGCCGATAACGCCCAGGTGCCGATTGACCCGGACTACGACTACTACATCGTCGGGGCGGGGTTTGGCGCTGCCGAGGGCAGTTTTCAAATGCAGGTCGTAAATAGGTCGCCGGACCCGCCCAACAACGCCGGCGTGTGCCCGGACACGTTGTCACAGGGCGGCATAAACAGGGCGAGCGCCAGCTTCATTTTGCACGACAGCATCGGTGGTATCGGCGGGGTCTCGCAAACCAGCACCAGCTTCCAGTCGGAGGCTGGCTATATCCCGCAGACCCTGAGCGGCTGCAATTGCATAACCTGTGACGATTACATTGCCGAGGCATGCGTGCAGCTGCAACTCACTCCGCAGACCAGCGTGGTGCAGGCACTCGCAATGCTCGAAGGATGGCTTGCCGGCACCACCCTGTTTAGCGTCGATATCTGTGCGGACGGCCTTGACGGCGCCGGGTCCTCGGAATCCTGTTCCGCATTTATCCTGCAGAGCTTCCAGCCAGATGCGGGAGAGTGATGTTTCGGGCTGTTCGGCTTCATCGGAGCCTGTGTGACAATTGGGGGGCAACGCGCGGTCGCCAATTTCGTGACTGTGGATGACCCCATCCCCTTGCCCCTCGATACGGTCACTGAGCCTGGTAACGCGGGCCGGTTTCTGGCAGCGTCATATTCGACGATACACACCCCAGCCGCCGGTATTGATGTTTCCGTTCAAGGCCCTTGGTGGGAAGTGTGGGCCTGACATCCAAAAAACTCGCCTTTCGACCGTTCACCCAGATGACTTTTGCTGACTTGATCCATCGACATTTCAACCGAACCAGTTACAGCCCGGAGAGGGTATTATAAAGATGCAGAAAAAAATGAATTGTACAATCATCGCACTTGCGATGACTATGGTGTTGGGGGTTGTTGACATCCATGCCGTATGTGTACCCTGCCAGGACGTTGTGGATGACGTCCTGGATCGGGCATGCAATGAATTTGCTGCTTCGCCGCCGAACTCCGAAAGCGCGCTGGCGAACACTGCGGTCGAGATTTTTAACGGCATCCTGTTGGACACTGAACTGTGTGACGATGAACAAGCGTACCGCAGCAGCGCCGCCGTGTGTCAGGAGAATCTTCTCAGCCAGCTCGGCGTCAGCGAAGCTGCGTCGGCGTCGATGCCGGAACCGAGACTGGGGCCAGAACTGGATCCGATTTCGGTGCCGGAACCCGAGCCGGAACCCGAACCGAGACCCGAGCCGGAACCCGAGCCGGAACCCGAGCCGGAACCCGAGCCGGAACCGTTAAATAGTTTTGTTGTTATAAACTATGGAAAATATTATCCAGTTCACACAAATGAAACAATAGAAGCCATACCAATTACAAAGGATTTACCGCCCTCGAAAATAATGTTAAACTATGGTGATTGTAGTGTGCCGTATGACAGGGTTGCCCGGGATGGTAATATCGATTCTCTCGTCGATTCTCCCGTCGATTATGGATATTATTATAATCAACATATATATAAACCGGAAAATGAAAGATTATTAAGATACTCGGAATCCGGTATAGTTACCCTGGATTATGTTTTTTGTAGAATAACGATTATAAACGATGAATTAACTATTGAACATCCATTGCCCGAACCGGAACCGGAACCGGAAATCGTCTGGTACTGGGCCGATGCAGAAACTGGCAACGAACGGGGCACTTTTACAACAAACGGGGAGCTGGTTGATGGAAATGCGTCCTCAGGAAGCTATGAAATCACCGACTTCACGGTGACCGCAACAACAACATCACTGCCAACGACAGGTTCCTATGCCGGCGGACAGTGGAATGCCGGGGCGCCAGTGGGGTTCCTTTGGGACGGCAACGGCCCAACACAGTTCTGGAGGTCCGGTGGAAATCTTACCAATGGCTTAAGCTTCTACCCCAGCCCCCTACCGGTTGCTGGCATTGCCAACCGCATCGCAATGAGCATCGACTTCTTTGTCATTGATGAATACTATGTGAGCACGGAGGTCCAACAGTCCGCAACAATAGTTTTGTCAGTGGAACCGCTCGCCGAACCGGAACCCCAGGCGGCGGTCCGGGTTCGCAAGGAGATCCACACGCTGACGGTCGAGGAGCGGACTCTTTTCACCCAGACGTACCGCCAGGCTTGGGATGCGCCGGATTCCGAGCTGAAACAAATGGCCGACGAATTCCTGACGAACTTCAGCCGAGGCCTGCACAACAACGGGGCGTTTCTTCCCTGGCACCGGGGATATCTGTTGCAAGTCGAGAACCAGCTGCGGGATATCAGCCCGAATATTACGATCCCGTACTGGGACTGGAGCCGGAACCCGCAGATCTCTCAGGACTCGATCTGGGGGGACGAACCCGGCCAGTTCTCCGGCAATGGCGGCGCGGACAGGTGCGTGACGGACGGTCCCTTCGGTACCGGGTCGGGTTTCGAGCTGACCAACGGTCGCTGTCTCCAGAGGCGGATCACCGGGGGAAGCGCTGCTAGCGCGGCTGAGGTGCAGAACCTTTTGGATCGATACCCTTCTGCCTCAGACTACGACCAGTTCAGGAACAGGCTCGAACACGGGCCGGGTATGCATGATTCGGTGCACTGTCTCGTGGGTGGCACCATGTGCAGTGCCCGAGCGTCGAATGATCCCGTCTTCTTTTTGCACCACGCCATGGTCGACAAAATCTGGGCCGATTGGCAGGGGCAGAGCGAGGAGCATCGCTCGGCCTACACGGGCGACACGTCACGAGATGGACTTATGCCTGTAAGTCCCTATACGCCCGTCGATCTTCTGGATATGCGCCATCTGCCCGGCGCCGACGGCGGGTTCGTAGAGGTTCGCTACGAAGAGTCACAGTAAATTGCTTTCCGGCACCCTGATACTTTGATGCTCAGG
>CAUZJQ010000178.1:0-8424 GCA_963580095.1 Lentisphaeria bacterium
GTGGTCGGTGTAGCGTTGTGCCGAGTCGTCGTCGCTGATGGTCGCACGGATACGGCGCATTCTCTCCATCACCGCGGCGAAATCGACCTCGACTCCGTCGACCGGCCCCCATCCCAGCTCGCGGGCCCGCAGCATGTCCGAGCGGAACCGCGCCGAGCGGATCACCGCTTTCGACGGCACGCACCCCACATTGAGGCAATCGCCCCCCATCAGGTTACGCTCGACCAACGCCACCTTGCCGCCGAGACCGGCGGTGACGATCGACACGATCAATCCGGCGGCACCGCCGCCGATCACCACGAGGTTGTACTTGTCCGCCGGCGTCGGGTTCCGCCAATCAGGCGGATGCACGTTGTTCAGCAGCGCCTGATTGTGTTCGTCGAGCGGTGTGACTTCGAATGACATGGCAAAGGTTTCAGGTGTCGGGTGTCAGGGTCGGGTGATACGGGAACCTGGGAAAAGTGTCGGAGACCGGTTTCGGCACAGGGGCCTGTAACGAGCCGTACGTCACCGATCCGCTGAATTGCCTCTCCGACGCAGATGCACTGTCACCCCAAGTTACCCAGGCAATTCCCGGCAGACAATATAGCATGTCGCGAGGTCGGCCAGCTCGCCGGTTGTGGTGCTATCCATCGAAATTATCCCGTTGCGGATTGATCTGTTCGTATGCCGACTCGAATTCAGGGTCGCTGTCCCGCCATCGGGCTACGGTCGCTCTACTGCCACCGCTGGAACCCATTTGCTTTAGCGCTGCCGCATCACTTATACCGGTGCTGACCAGTTCGATAAACTCCCGCTTTTTCTCCGCCGTGCCCATTTTGGCCTTTGCTGAGGGGGCGGGGGGCCTGACAACGTGCTTGATCATTATCTCGGTCTCGTCAAGCCTACCCATTGCCGCGGGAGCAGGATCCAACATTATCTCGGTATCATCAAGCCTCCCCCTTGCAGAGGGAACAGGGGCCGCCGAAGTAGTAAAAAGGGGCTTGTCGTCGGCCGGCGCGGCCGGGGGTAGATCGACAACACCGCTGCTGTCGATCCATTCCTTCAGGGCATCCCTGCCGAACCGGATCACCTTCGGAGTCAGGCGTCGATGGGGGATCGCGCCTTCTTTCAGCAGCTCAAAAAGCGCCGTTCTGCCTATCCCTAAGTAATCCGCCGCCTGATCAGGGTCCAGCACATCCGGATAATACCGAGGCTTTAGATCGGATTCGTTCGGTTCAGCTTGTTTCACGTTCGAACTCCGCTATTTTGCGTTCGCTATCAGGGCGATTTCCCATCTGAGTAAAATATGCCATGGGAATACGTCCGTTCAAGTCCATATGAGGTGTAAAATACCATAAACGCGTTCGGATACGTCGTATAAAGCGAAAATATATAGTTTTTAACAATAGCCTAAAAACCTTGTAGGACATTGGTTTCCGCCGTTTTTTGGGGTTCGTCGGCCTTGCTGCTCGAGAATCTGCATTTGCTGGTTTGGTCAGCTTTTGGTGCAAACTGGTGAACGACTTCGCCGGCAGTGTCTGTTACCCGGCTTGAATATTGTTGTCTCTATTATGGCTTGGCAGCGTCTGGTTCAGCTTTCGTCCACAGCCGTTTGCCTTTCCATTCCACAAGGGTCAACAACAATGCCTGAAATAGACCAACCATCATACCGACGGGGAACAAATTGTTCCCAGAAAAGCAGACCACGAACAGTGACAGGGCCATCGCAGTTGCGCCATGTTCCAGGAAGACCCATCGGCGATGGCCGCGACCAGCCAGCAGTATGTGGAGGAAGGCCCAACCCAAACTCATCCAACCGGTCAGAGCTCCGAGAAAAATGATCGGTATGCCGTACCAAAAAGCCATTGACAAACCCACATAAAAACGGAAAAAACGGAATGTGTGCGGCGGGATCGGATTCAAACGCACCCCGTCATCGGCGGCCGTTTTCTGCGTGCGGCTAAAAATTTCCAGTATGCCCATAAAAATGCGATAGAAAAAAATGGGGCCAATACCGTGTGTAACCGTAAACAGCAGAACGATGAAGGCTCCTAATATGACCGGCACTCCCAAGCCATCTTCTCCACCAAAAGGTTGGGCGAGTTCGAACCTCACCCCGAATGCCGCCACGCAATACGTTGGGACAACAACCAGCAGCGCTCGGAGTAGTGCGTGCGGAAATTGTGAAACGGCAGACGTCGGATCGCCGGAGTCCGAGATGCTCAGCCAGGGAAATTGTTCCAGGGCGACGCACCGTGTGGGGTTTGGACGGCGATTGACCAATAGGGCTACTCGCGAGTCTTCCACTGCGTTGGTTAACCGGAAGCCCATATCCATGCGAGCATCCAACTCTTGGTCCTGCCCATGCAAGTCGGTAACGAGTATTTTTACGGGCCAATTTTTCAGGGAATTGCTTAATCTCGACTGTACCATGCCTGAGCCTGCGAACCCAGTCTCGTTCTGAAACCTGGTCATTTGCTTCAGCGAGTCAAGGTAGGGCTGATACTTCCCCATGCTTCGGTCCATGACTTGGGTGATACGCCCCTCCACCGGCTCTCCCCAACGGAAAACACTGGCAACTTGCCGGCTCCTCGATATCAGTACGGCTGCGACGACACTCCAAATGCAAACGCCTACAAGCAGTAACAACCCTCCGAGGGCAGATGACACCCAAAAGGATTCAGCATCGTCGAACTGGGCGAGACCGGCAAACAGAACAAATCCCAGTCCAATGAAAATGGCTATTGCGCCAAAGCCGCAGAAAAGCGCCAGGCCCCAGCGAATCTGGGACAAACTCAGCCGTAACCATATCAGCCGGGACAACATCCGAGGCGGTGCTGAGAGTCGTTGGAAAGAACCCAAACTTGGAAATTTACGATCACCAGAATCATCAGCGGATGGCGGTCGCGGAGAAAGCTGATTTTCTGACATGCGTTTTTTCACCAACGGTTCTTGTCTTGCCTGCCGACGTATAAAAAGAACAACCCCTTGAAAATCAAGGGGTTGTTTTGGTACACTCGCTCGGACTCGAACCGAGGACCCGCTGATTAAGAGTCAGCTGCTCTAACCAACTGAGCTACGAGTGCATACAACTGGGTCGGCAAGCGGGGAATATAGGTACGGTTCGGTGACTGTCAAATACTTCGGCACCACGGCCTACACGGAAACTATTGGTTTCCTTTCGGGGTATCCGGCTATTTGTTCTCGAACACATCGGGCGAGTAGAAAAACGTTGAGTACGAGCAGCAGCAAGTTCGATACGTTGGCTACAGTCCGGCCTGCTTCGCGTCCTTCGTGCCCTGGTGGTGAAAACCGCTCGTCAACCGACCGGCAAACTGACGTCGTCAAAGTTGTCCATGATCCGCTCGGCGTTCATGCGCTTGACGGTGTCGACGGCGGTGTCGAGCGCCATGGTTTCCTGTTCCTGAACGGCATATCGGCGCCAGGTGATGCTGCGTTCCTCGAGCTCCCTGCCGCCGAGGATCCACATGTTCGGCGTCTTCGACGTCACAGCCTTGCGGATCTTCTTGTTAAACGAATCATTGCTGTCATCGATGTCGGCGCGGATGAGATTCTGCACCAGCAGGTCCTTGATCTCTTCGGCGTATTCCTGGACATGGTCGGCGACCGGGATGAGCTGTACCTGCAGCGGCGCCAGCCATGTCGGAAAGGCAGCACCATAGGACTCGATGAGGAACGACACGATGCGCTCGTGCGTACTCAGCGGGGCGCGGTGGATGATGTACGGGCGCTGATCGCTGCCGTCACGATCGACATAGGTCAGGTCGAAACGTTCGGCCACGGCGAAGTCGAGCTGGCAGGTCGACACTGTTTCCTCGCGGCCAAGGATATTGGCCAGCTGGATATCGATCTTCGGCCCGTAGAACGCAGCTTCTCCGGGCGCTTCGTCGAAGTCGATGTTGTTGTTCTTGAGGATGTCGCGGACGATCACTTCGCTGCGCTGCCATTCCGGCTCGTTGTCGACGAATTTGTCCTTGCTCTCGTCGTGCAGCGACAGGCGCACGCGAAAATCACCGATACGCAGGTGCGAGTAGTACATGCGGTACATGTTCATGACCGCGTTGAACTCTCCCTCGACCTGGTCGTTCTCGCAATAGATATGCGCGTCGTTCATGCACATGGCACGCACGCGCAGCAGGCCGCTGAGCGAACCGTGGCGTTCGTAGCGAAAGTCGTCGCCGTACTCGGCAAGGCGCAGCGGCAGGTCACGGTAGCTGCGACTTTCGCTGGCGTAAACCTTGTGGTGATGCGGGCAGTTCATCGGCCGCAGGTAATACTCATCGCCATCGTCGAGCTTCATGGGCGGGAACATATCTTCCGCGAAGTACGGCAGATGACCGCTGCGATAGAAAAGTTGCGAGCGCGTGATGCACGGCGTCGAGACGCGTTGGTACCCGGCCTTGAACTCTTCTTCCCGGGCCCACTGCTCGAGGCTGTCGCGAATGACCGTTCCTTTCGGCAACCATAGCGGCAGGCCGACACCGACTTCCTCGTCGATGGTGTACAGGTGAAGTTCACGTCCGAGCTTGCGATGGTCGCGCTGCCGTGCCAGTTCGCGGCGCGCCTTATAATCCTTCAGCGCATCGGGAGACTCGAAGCAGAGGCCGTAGATGCGCGTAAGCATCGGGTTCTTCTCGTCACCGCGCCAGTAGCTTCCCGCGATATTGTCGAGGGAGAAACTGGCCTTGGGCACTTGCCCGGTGTGTTCGAGATGCGGCCCCTCGCACATGTCTACAAACGGGCCGTTCTGGTAGAATCCGAGCTGGCCGTCGGCGGCCTTGCCGGTGTCGACCAGCTCGCGGGCGTACTCGACTTTGTACGTCTGCCGGCCGGCTTCGAGCAGTTCGACAGCCTCGTCGAGGCTTTTCGTGCCGTTCTCGAACGGCTGCTTCTCCTTGATAATCTTCTGCATGCGCTTGGTCAGGTCCTTGAGATCATCGGCAGTCACCGGTTCGTCGCCGAAATCGAAATCGTAGTAAAATCCGGTATCCACCGGCGGCCCGAACCCAAGCTGCGCCTGCGGGCGAATCTGCAGGACTGCCTGGGCGAGGATGTGCGCCAGGGAATGGCGAAGGCGATAGAGCTGGTCGACTAAGGGTTCTGGTGACATAGCTGTACTGCGGTTGCGGGTTTTAGGAATCGGGCGGATCAGACAAGTGATGACAAGTGGCAGATCCCAGGTGCCACCGTTATGGGGCTGTCGCCTCTATGCCAATATCGACCGGCTCAGGGGCGACCGGCTCAGGGGCGACCGGCTCAGAGGCGACCGGCTCAGGGGCGACCGGCTCAGGGGCGACCGGCTCAGGGGCGACCGGCACTGTCGTCTTCACCTTGAGGTGCACGGGGACCTGGCGGTGTGTCCGGCGATGGTTATAATCCGTCTTGAACACCACTCGCGGAGTCACCGATTTCTCCGGCTGGTACGCCGGATCGACACTGATCGTGTATAGCTGTTCCTGGCCGGGTTTCAACTCGCACTCACTGGGGCCATCGATAGTGATGTTGTTATCCCGCACGCCGATCCCGTAAATCTTCAACACGTGGTCACCGCTATTGGTCACCTTGACCTCACTCGAGACCAGATCGTATACACCGTCGGTCAATGTGAATGTGAGCCGACGCGGAACAAAATCCCAGCTCGGCGTGATATCGGCCTTGATGATCATGACCTGGGTCGGATTGACGACGTCGTTGCTGGTGAAGGTAATCGACTTGCGCACCGTGGTCATCTTTCCTTTCGGGTCGAATGTGATGGCGAGTACCGTGGTTTCGCCGGGCTCGAGCACATCCTTCTCGAGCACGCCCGTGGTGCAGCCGCAGCCCGGTTTCACCGACTTAATTTTCAGCGTCTTGCGCCCGCTGTTGCGCAAGGTGATGTCTGTAGCCACCTTTTCCTTGTCGCTGATCTTTCCAAAGTTGTATTCCTTGGCCATCGACAGCTTCTGCGCGGCAGCGATTCCAGCGGCAAGGACCAGGAACATGATAAGGGTAAGACGCATGATTCCGTTGGAGTTGGTTGTCCAGTGATACGGGTTTTGCCTGTGTACAGGCCCGTGCAATACTATATGCGCAGGTTAGGTGCCTGTACAACTGTCGCGAACCATCGACAGCCCGCGGCGTGTCACCCGCCACGCCACCAGAGCGTTGATCTTGGTCAAATCTTCCGGGTGCCGCCTGGCGCGACCGAAAAGGATCCGATGGACACACCGGCAAGGACGAATGCCGCCGCCGTTACGGGGGTATTAAGCTCGCAAAACAGCAGTGGGAAAAGGTTCATTTCACTGCGCGCTTGTATTGCGACGATTCCCAAGGGAATATAGCGTGCCGTCTGACAGCGCACCGGGGTACAGCAGGCGAGAACGAACATGTCTAAAGAATCTTCGACCACGACTGAGACCCTCGACCGCCGGGCCGTGTTCAGTTGGGCTATGTACGACTGGGCCAACTCAGCGTATGCCGCCAGCGTGATGGTAGTATTTGCGCCGATCCTCTTCACCGGCATCTGGGCGGCTGAGCTTGGAAAAACTGACAGCACCTTCCGCTGGGGCGTGATCAGTTCCATCACCTCGGCAATCATTGCGGTGCTCGCCCCGGTCCTCGGCGCCGTCGCCGACCGCTGCGGCAGGCGTAAAGGGTTGCTGCTGACCTTCGCATTCATCGGCGCTGCGGCGACAATCGGCCTGAGCTTTATCGCCCACGGTCATTGGCAGCTCGCCGCTGTCGTGTACATCATCTCCGGTATCGGCTTTTCCGGCGCCAATGTGTTTTACGATTCACTGATCGTCAGCGTTGCACCGGCATCGGCCCGTGACCGGGTGTCGGCCCTGGGCTACGCGTTCGGGTATCTCGGCGGCGGGCTGATGCTGGCAGCGCACGTCTTTCTGGTACTGAGACACGATAGCTTCCACCTCACCGAGATCGAGGCGCAACGTGTCTGCATCATCACCTCGGCGCTGTGGTGGATCGTGTTCTGTATCCCGCTGTGGCGATGTGTCCGCGAAACGGCAGTTCCGCACACTGGCATCGCCGAGGCCGTCCGTCGTTCCTTCGGTGAAGTGGTCGGGACCATACGGCAATTGCGACAGAATCGTCCGGTGCTCATCTTTCTATTGGCATACTGGCTGTACATCGATGGCGTCGACACGATCATCCGCATGGCCGTGCCCTATGGCAAGAACATCGGTGTCGGCGATGCCGATCTGATCAAAGCGATCCTGCTGACGCAATTCATTGCCTTCCCGGCAGCTATCCTCTTCGGCCGGATGGGCGAGTGGATCGGCACCCGCCGATCGATTCTAATCGCCATCGGCTGTTACATCGCGATCACCGCTTGGGCAGCGAGTATGAAGGAGGCTTGGGAATTTTACGTACTGGCAGCTGCCGTCGGACTGGTGCAAGGCGGTATTCAATCGCTGAGCCGTTCGATATACAGCCGGCTGATACCGCCGGAGAAGGCGTCGGAATACTTCGGCCTGTACAATCTGCTCGGAAAATCCGCCGCCGTAATCGGCCCGCTGCTGATGGGGGGGATCGCCGTGGCAACGGACAACGACCGCATCGGCATCCTGTCGATCCTGGTCCTGTTCATCGCCGGCGGGGCGCTGTTATTGCAAGTTCGCGAGGACGCTCAACAATAGTACCGCGAGCTTCCGCGCTTGTGATTGCCCGTAAGGGCCCAGGCTCTTCCTTGATCTTCCGCTTTAATCCTACCCTCTCGATTCGTTGACGGATCGCTGGGATCAAGGCGGGATGGATTTCTGGCCCAAACTATTCCGGTACCGGGCCATCTTTTGTGATACGTACGCGCTGCATCCGTGGGCAAGACGATTCGTCACCCGTGCGGCCTGGACAAAAATCGAAGATCAGCGCCACATCGGGTTCCGCTTCGGCCATGAAGCCATTGAACCAGCAATCGTGATCGAGCAGTGTACCCGCCTCCCAGTTGACACCGCCATCGACGCTCGTGTGCAGTCCCAAACCGATTTCGCTACTGACAACCGCCAGGCATCCCGATTGCGTGGCAATCATCTGTGGGCCGACGGAAGCATCGCGGCAAGGATCGCGATGATCACAGTGACGATGAGAAGTTCGATCAGGGTGAACGCGAGATGCGAGGTGCGGGATGCTCGATACAGTGTATCGTGGCTCAAGCACGGCGCCCTTGAGCCACACTCTAGCTGCTGCTGCTTCAGAACCTTTGTGCGGTCCCCATCTTACGGATTCTATATCCATCGCTTATAATTAAGGCCAGTGAATCCATTTTTTGCGGTTTCATATCGCTCCGGGAATTCGGCGTTTCATGAATAAAAACTTTCCTCATTCCTCAAAGCTTGGTGCCTTCGAACAAGTAGAATGTAGGCCCCTCAGCCCCCTTCCGAAACGAGTCGACACGGAATGCAGAAAAGAGTGTCGCATATCTTG
>CAUZJQ010000179.1:0-8408 GCA_963580095.1 Lentisphaeria bacterium
GAGCTCGACCGGCTTGTAGCCGCCGCGCGAGCGGAAGTAGAGGGAGATCAGGCCGAGGCGATGACCAGGATGGCGGAGAAGCGCGCCGCGAACTTGAGGACATCGCGCCCGGCCTCCCCTACCTCGGTGTCAAAACTCTTCCTGACGCGGGCGTTCTCCTTGGCAGTCAGGTCCTTGGCGGTTACTTGCTCACTCATGGAGATCCCCTGCGGGGGCTTGGGGGCGGGCTCGACTCAGGCGCGGATATCGAGTTCGATTTCGCTGGACGGAGCTACAACGGCAGGAAATACAGATACAAAAATACTGCAACAGAACCGTCAACCCGGATCAACTGCTGTACGAGCGCGTGATGATGTCGTCAACGTCTC
Organism: Lentisphaeria bacterium; assembly: GCA_963580095.1. Taxonomy (GTDB): domain Bacteria; phylum Verrucomicrobiota; class Lentisphaeria; order JABSQK01; family CAJWLW01; genus CAJWLW01. The sequence continues at coordinate 369 of CAUZJQ010000179.1, forward strand.
GGTAGCTGAGGTCGGCGGCGTAGATTTCCTTGTATTGTTCAAGCCCTTCGTCAGTACGCCCGACCTCCTCGAGGGATTTTGCGAGGCTGTAGAGCGCGTCTTTCTTGACGGCGTTCATCACTTCGAGCTCTGCGATACCGGCCTGATACTGATCGATGGCCAGATCATGCTGGCCCTTGCTGGCAAAACACCGTCCCAGATAAATGGTGGACTCCTGCTTGAACCGCGCGTTGCGCTGCGTCACCTGAAAATGCGGCAGGGCCTCGTCGATCTGGCCGTCCTCCCACAGCAATGTCGCGAACTTGAAGCGTTCGGGCACATCGTTGGGGTAACGCTTGACACGCTCCGTGTAGCGTTCCAGGAACATCGCCAGCTTCTGCTGCTGCAACTCGGCAACCTGCGCCTCGCCCTCCTGTCGCTGCTCCTCGGTGATTTCCTCGCTCTTGACATAGACCCCCCACTCGCGGATGGCAGCGTCGTACTGGCGGCCGTAGATCACGGTCATTGCCGCTTCGATCGAGGGGTCGGCGCCGTCCGAAAGCTCCTGAGCGCGTTCATAGTGTACCAGGGCGTTCTCGAAGTCGTCGGATCCGAGGTAGAGCTCCGCCACTTTCTTGCGACGGTCGATAGAATCCTGCTCAGCGATATGGTTCAACAAATCGTCTATCAGGCCAGCCGCGGCGTCGCCCTTGACTGTGCGGTCCTGCTGCTCAAGGCGCACCGCTTCGCTGGTATCCTTGATCAGTGAACGGTAATCGAGTTTGCCATCGCTCTCGGCGACGCGTTCCCAGCCGCCCTCGTCCATGGCAGCCTCAGCGATAGCGTCCTTTACAAAAGCCTCGGCCTGCAGGTCGTTGGGTCGTTCTTCGAAGATTTTCTGACGGCAAACGAGAGCCTTTTTGCCCATGCCCATGCGTGAGTAAAGCTGCGCCAGCCAGTCGAGCACCTGCAGACTTTTCGGGTGGAATTCGATTGCCTGTTCGAGCGCCATCAGGCAGATGGCGTCGACGTCTGCAGCTTCGGCGGCTCGAAAAAGGACGATGCATGGGAAGCACGCGGTCGGGTCCATGCCCATGGCGGCCTCGCCGGCGTCGAGGGCTTCGGCGTAATTCCCTTTGGCTGCGAGACGTTTTACTTTGAGAAACGGCAGGAGGGCGCGGACAGTGGCCAGGCCTTGGCTCAGCGCCGAAACCTTGCCGAGACGGTCCATCTGCATCTCACGCAGTTTCATGCGCGCCTCGATCAGGCCCGGATATTTCTTGAGTAGCGTCCGGAGCAGGTCAATACCGTAGGCGTAGTTCTTCCTCTCATGTGCACTCAGGGCGGTGTCGTAAAGACGCTTTTCCTTCGCGGTGATCTCTTGAAGGTCAACAAGCTTTATCTCAATTTCTTCTTCCTCTTCTTCGGCTTGCAAATCGAGTTCTTCTGATTTCTCGGCCATGACTCCGTCCTGGTTGAAAATGACAGTTGTCCCGACCACATGCTTACCCGCCAGATAGGGCTGCACGAGTGGTGGAACACCACAAAACCGGCTTGGCACGTGAGGAATGTACCTGTATACAGCAAAGGATTAATGTATCCAGACGGGCATCGTTTGCAATGACCCGCCACCGGAACTTCGATTGCATTTCAGCCGACCTGCAGGTCTATCAATCGGCTCCATTTATCGGTCTACCGGTCAGCATATTATCGACGGCGGCGATATGATCCGGGCACCGGTGCAGTGGAGGATCGGCGGCGAGGTGTCATGTTACGTTCAGTCCGGCCACGGCAACTCCTTCCATCTACTTGCGCACGATCCCGCCAAAATGCGGAACTTGATCGAGATCAAGGCGGTGCCCGGCGAAGCGGGAACCCTGCAAGCCTCGACTGCATCCCACGCGTGAAACTATGAATCCGAATCAACAAGCCGAAGCGTTTCTCGAACATGACAGGGCCTTTCGCCTCGGCGCCCTGGACACCGAAGGTTCGCACCCCAAGACAGAAAGCCTGGCCGAAACAATCGCCGCAAGCCTCGAAGACGGCTTGCATATCCTGTTGTCGGTGGACGATGACATTGCACCGGTTGGCAGATCGGTGTTGCAGTCACCCGGGTTTGACCGCTTGCGATGTGCTTTTGAACGGGCCATATGCGAAAAGCGGCGAATTGTCTTCACCGGCTGCGGTGCCACAGGTCGCTTGAGTATCTTGCTGGAAGCCTGCTGGCGCCGATTCTGGCGACGTCTTCCAGACAAGCTAAGCGATTTATCGCTCGACCCCAAGGGCTACGCGGACCTTGTGCTCAGCGTTATGGCCGGCGGCGATTTTGCCCTGATCAAATCGGTTGAGGGCTTCGAGGATTTCGAGGATTTCGGACGACGCCAGTTGCGTGAATCGGGGGTGGCCGACGGGGACGTCGTGGTTGCAATCACAGAGGGCGGTGAAACATCGTTTGTTATCGGCACTGCCTGGGAGGGGCTCGATCGGGGTGCTGAGGTATTCTTTGTCTACAACAACCCCACTGAGCTATTGGCCCATGAGGTGCAGCGCTCCAGAGAGGTCATCGAAGAAAGTGCCATTACCAAACTGGATCTGGCCACCGGACCGATGGCGATCATGGGGTCGACCCGGATGCAGGCCACGACATGTGAACTCCTGATTGTCGGCGCAGCCCTCGAGCAGGCGCTGTTAGCTTTCCTGAAATCAGCTCTTCCCGAAAGCCAATACGCCGCCTTGGCGCCTCCCATCGAATGTTACGCCGATACGTTCGACAGGCTGGTGGATGGCATCAGACAACGTATCGACGTGCTCTCCCGGTTGACAACCTTTGAGCAGACCCTCTACGAGCAGCAGGGGTTATTGACTTATTACGCAGATGGGTTTCTCCTGGACGTGCTGACAGATACCACTGAACGGTCGCCAACCTTCATGGTCCCGCCATTTCGGCAGCGCGATGATCAGCGATCACCCCAGTCCTGGGCTTTTACCAAACACCCGAGCCGGTCGACAGAAGAGACCTGGGTGTCTATACTCGGGCGCTCCCCCCGGGGGCTGACCTGGACCCGAAAGGACTACGAGGAGATGAAGGCACCACCCAATCTGCTGGCCGAGCCGCCGACGTTGAACAATGCGGAGCTGTACAAATTCGAGATCGGCTGCGTCCTTGACGAGCAGCGCAGCGGCAAGGGATCGGCCTGTATCCGTTTGCTCGCAGCCGACGAATGTGCGGGGCCGGATGATCGGCTGGCTTATGACCAGGGCCGTGTATTGCACATAGGCAACCGCGTCGCCGGTGACGCCCCGGACTTTCATGTCGACTGCGACTGTGCCGCAAGTCCACTCGAGCTCTGGGATCACCTCGCGGTCAAGCTGGTCATGAACACCGTGTCAACCGCCACCATGTGCCGCATGAACCGGGTCATCGGGAACTGCATGGTCTGGGTCTCCCCGAGCAACAAGAAACTGATCGACCGGGGCACGCGCCTGGTGTCGCGGTTTACCGGTCAGGGATACGAGGAAGCCTGCCACGCGCTGTTCCGGGCTCTCGAGGATATCGACAAACGCCGCGAGCGTGGTGAGGAGGTTCCTTCCCCAGTTGCCGCAGCCATTCAACAACACCACGAGACGGCCGGACATGCGGTCATTGCAACACGTAGCGATGGTCCCTGACCTGCTCGACATGGCGGGGCGTCTGGCCTGGCGATGAGCCGCCCGAGTTGATAACGCGAACGCTTGTTCGCAACAGGGCAGAAGAAGGCGCCCGTGCAAGGCGTACTTTTAGGTCGAAGAATCTATGCCGTGCAGCACGAAGATCTTCGAGTCCGGCGCCTGTGCCATGGCAATCTCGAGACCTTCTTCCATCAGTTCCTCACCCGTAAATACGGTCTTGTCATCCGTGTCGATATCGGTGCATTCATAGGTGCCTGCCGCATCCAGCCCATGCAGCTTCAACTTCGCCACAGGGTACGGGCTGTTTTTTCTGCGAAAAGCAACTACGGCTCCCTGGTTCAAATCTTCCCGATGCAACTGGTAGGCGCACCACACATCACTGATCCTGCTGCTATTCTCAACGGTAAGCGGGTAAAAATCTCCATAATACAACGGTCTCAACAACTTGAATTCCTCGACGATCTCGCATGCCGCCGCTGAATCAAGATCATCCGAATAAATGTCCCAGGCAATTTGCATCCCTGCGGCCAGGCAACTTCGAAAATAATATCTATCCACCGTGCCCAGATCCGCGAAAACACCGGTGCCGGCGCATGGATAGTAGAGATTGATCCCCATCGTCTGGGATTGTGCCGCTTCCGGCTCACCGGCATTATCGGTGCGGTGGAGAGCAACACTTCTCGACATGGTTTCCAGATCTATCCGCCGCCCGCCACTGGCGCAATTATCGATCAGCAAACCCGGATGTCGCCGGACCAGTTCCTCCCAGAATTCATAGAGGCCTTCGATAAAGCGTATCTCTGTAATCCCTTCCCGGTCCTCACCATCGGCCAGCCGCCAATATGCCGCCGGGTCGAAATTGAAATCCTGGCGGAACACCGTGATGCCGTATTCCTCGATCATCGAAGAGACGTGATCGGTGAACCATTCCCTTAGCTGCGGATTGCCGAAGTCCGGGAGCGCCTCCACCTTGTCGGTCCACGGCTGTTCCCACTGCAGTGTCTTCCGCCTTGCCTTGATGATGTCCTCGTCCGGCATAATCATCCATTGCGGAAACTCCTCGTACATCTGAGTTCCGGGCTTGGCACGCTCCGGCTCGAACCACAGCACGAATCCGAGCCCGGCTTTGGCGACCTCGTCGGCCAGCGCCCGGAATCCGTTGGGAAACGTCCTTTTCTTGGGGGACCAGTTCCCGACACATTCGCCCCAGCGCTCTACACCGTCGACCCCTTCGTACCAACCCGCGTCCAGCCAGTAACATTCCAGAGGAATCTTCTTGGCTTTGTACTTGCGAATAAGGTCAATCTGATTCTCTTCCGATACTTCACTGCCGCAATTGTGCAGTGACCAGGAATTAGCGGAAAACGGCATCTGCACCGGCTTGCCTGCCTGCAGCGGCGTGTAATGAGCCAGGACCAGTTTGCGAAACTGGTTATGAGCCTTCAACCGCGCACCTTCCCAGGAAAGCATCAATATCCTCGGCGTGCGAATTTCTTCACCAGCCAAAAGTTTCAGGCGCGTGTGCTCCATCCCCCCCTGCACACTCAAAACGCTCTGTGTGTCGCGCTCGAACTGTGCCTTCCAGGAGCCGGACCAGCCAATGGCAAGGATGATCCCACCATCGTCGAATTGCAGATTAAAAAACGGCATCGCCCCTTCATTGTCGGGCGGAGCATCTCCGGCGTTCGACGATCTGCCGCCCATACAGCCAAGCGTCTTGCTGCTTGCCAAAGTCAGTGGCACCTCGACCGGACTGAAATCTTCCCGGGTCGCCGAGCTGCCCCGCGGATAATGAAGAAAAACGTTACTTTCCTTCTCCGCCCCAAAGGCAACATCCAAAGGCAGCACATCCTCCAGAACAGCCGAATCTGCCTGGCCGTTATTCCTGAACCGCATCACCCAGTCGAGCGCCGGGAAGTCTGCATACTCGATCGCCTCACATGCAACCTGCAGCCCGCTTTCCTCATCGGTGAAGGTCAGAATATGTGACGTCTTGTTCTCGTCCAGCTTTTTACTTTCCAGACGACGTTCCCAGTTTTTTATAAATGTTTCCGACCGGCGCCCATCATAAACAAAGGAAAACGGTACGCCTGCGTCACCGAGAATTTTCTCCCTCACCTGGTCCCTTGCATCCATTTCATCCTCCATATCCCAAGTACGGGAATTGACTCTTGAGGGCTGGCGCGTATCGGCCACGCCCTTTTCGCCTTCCGACATCGATTTGGCAAACCAACATCACGTGGAACACCGTTCCCAGCCTACCAATACTCGACCACAATTATTTAACACCCACCCCATGGGATGACAGTGATAAGAATCATGCCCTTGGCGGCATTGGTTCGGCCAGTAAATCCTGGATCTCAATTCTTGCATCCAGGGTGGCAATGCTGACGAGAAATTCGGCCAGAGCGTCCGGGTCCATGCTGTCCGGGTTTGCTGTTCCCGGCCCCAGAATGTCGGTACTGATCGGCCCGGGGCAAAAGGTGGTAACCCGAACACCGTGCTCCCGCAATTCCGCGGAAACGCTCCGCCCCATGCCAAGCAGCGCGTGCTTGCTGGCACAATAGGGCCCCATCCTGCTGATCCCCACGATTGCGGCATCCGATGCCACATTGATGATCAACCCGCCGTCATTGGCAACCATCCCTCTGGCAATTTCGCGCATGACAACAAATGCCCCTACCACATTTGTTGCCAGAACGTCTTCGAGTTCTCCGGTCGAAGTTTCCAGGACCGGTCTTGTGCGAGCGATCCCTGCGTTATTGACCAGCACATCGACCGGTCCCATCGCCTCGACGGCAGCAATCACTGCCGGTTCATCGCAAACATCTACCCGGTGAAAGGAGCAGGTACCGGGCATTTCCCTCAATGATTCAGCCGCTTCTGCCAGTACCTCTTGATTACGTCCCCAGGCGAAAACTTCTGCACCAGCCGCTGCCATGGCCTTGACCACCGATAAACCCAGCCCACGATTGCCGCCGGTAACCAACACGCGTTTTCCTGTCAGATTCATGAACCGCCTCTCTCCGGAATTTCCGGCCAGTTATGCTGTGGTGAATAGCCCAGATCCCGAGCGGCACCGGACCAGTCAAACATCCCATCCGCGCGACCGGCCACAATGTTGTAGGTACCATAGCTTATTGCTGCCTTTTCGGCCAAGGCAACGGCCTGCGCCACATCCCTGGGGTCGACATACAGGAACCAGTGATCGGTTGGCTCGGATGGCAATTGCGGACCTTTGTTCAAACCGTCGCCGGCAATGACGCCCGGACGCAGGTGTATCACTTCCAGCCCATACGCTTCGTGATAAGCTTTGCCAACGGCTTCCCCAAGGCCTTTGGACAGGGCGTAAAACAGGTCGCCATCCACGAATCTGCCGCCGGCTTCCGGACGGCTTGGTATATCCTCAGGAGCCGGCCAACCCAAAGCAACAATAGATGAAATGTTGATCAGTCGTTTTATTCCCTGCTCCACACAGGCCTGCGCCACATGCCAGGTACCCTTCACCATCACATCGCAGTATACATCGGCAGGCACTCCGAATCGATCACGAACCAGGGCAATCAAATGAATCACCAGGTCCTGGCCTTTACAGGCCGCCTGCACCTGGTCGTAACAGGTGATGTCGGCTTTCACGAACGGGAGGTCCGCCCGCGGATCCGAGTCCGGCGGCGGCACCCGGTCCAGCAGAGTGAGTTCACAGGTGTCACGCAAAGCGTCCACGATGAATCCTGCCAAATATCCCGCACCTCCGGTTATCAACACGCGCCGGTGACTCACGATGAGACCTTGGTTGGGAGGTTTTCGACCGCTGCGATGATCCGATCCTCGAGGTCATCGGCGTCGCTGTCGGAGACAAGGCCGTGCTTGTCCATCCACTCGATGTTCGCCGCAACGCTCTCTACAAGAGGCGTCGCCGGCTGAAACTCCGGGACATCCCTGGCAAGCTTCGCACCACTGTATATCTGCGTGTGTGCGAAGTTCTGCCGCAAATCACCAAACCGTCCAGGGTCAACGGCAATCAACGTATCTTGCGGGACGTGGACAATCTCGGCTTTAACACCCAATGCTTCGGCAACGATACGGTGCCAATCGTCCCATGTCCGCGCCTGCGGGTGAACGATGTTGTAAACCTCACCGAAACACTGCGACCTCCCGAGCGTGGCGGCAAAACCAACCCCGGCATCGCGCGAAGCGAGAAACTGGAAATAGTTCAGCCCGTCGCCCACTGAGAGGATCGGCTTCCCCTTGCGCAGACGATCGATCCATTCCCCATCGTTCCCGAGCTGTCGATACACCTTCATGCCCGGCCCATGCGTATAGGAGGGCTTAAGAACAGTCACCGGGAATCCATCCTCGGCGTGCGCCTCCAGCAACAACTGGTCGGCAGCA
>CAUZJQ010000180.1:0-8403 GCA_963580095.1 Lentisphaeria bacterium
CGGGAACCCAGTGGCCGAATGGTCGATTGAGGCGCGCATGGCAGCCATGCGCGCCTATGGCATGACGTCGGTGCACATTCTGCTGAACGCAGACAGGTTCCCGAAAATACGGCTCGATGATAGCGGCAAGGTGCACGTCGACATTCTCAACTCGCACTTCGATCGGGCCATGGCAGCGTACAAAAACGCCGGCTTCCCGGCGCCGCCGGTGATATCGCTCAGCGGTCGGTTGACTACGCAGCTGGCGCCGTATGCCGATCCGCGCAGTGCGCGTTTCAGCCAATTGTACCTTGCCGTCCTGCAAGAGTTGAGAGCTGAATGTGAGCGCCGCGATTGGCCGGTGCCGATTCTCAATCCGCTCGATGAGGCGGTGAGCCACGGGCCGGGCCGGTACGATGTTCCGCGACGGCTGCGCTTGATCCGGCAAGCGGGTTTCATGACCGAACAGAATCATTTCCTGGCCTACCCCCATAATACGGAACTGTGGCGGCCCGCGTGCCTGCCGCATCTGGATGTCATCACCCTGATCTACAGCACCGGCAAGACGCCGCAGAGCCAGCCGCCGTGGCAGGAGTGCGTGGCCCTGGCGAACGATTACGGCAAGACCCTGTGGATTTACAACGCACTCTGGCCCGGCAGCGTGCAGCCCATGAGCTGGCGTTTCATGAACGGCTGGTTTTTCCGCACCTGGGGCAAGGATGTGACGGGTTCGTTTTACTATTGCTTTGACGAGCGGTTAAGCACCCCAAAGAACGACCTGAAGCTGTACCGGGGCAATCGCGGCGATGCAAGTTTTCATGCCTGGCACCGCCCGGATACAAAGACCGGCTTTGCCGGCGGGCCAGCGATCGATACTGCCTCAGCCCGCGAAGGGATTGACGATCTGCGTTATATCGTGACGCTCGAGCGTCTGATCCTTGAGGCCCGCAGCCACGAGCGCAATGCGGCGGCTCAGAAGGCTGCCGAAGAATCTGAGGTGACGCTGCAGTCCATCATCGCCAGCTTTGATTTCAGCAACGCCCCGCACATCAAGATCCCAAACGCCACGGCTGAGTCCGAGTGGGAGGAACGCGGGGAGCGTGACGGCCTGCCCACGGTTAGCGGCGAGTACCTCTATCGCAACGGCTGGGGCGCGACGGACTACGATCTTGCTCGGCACAAGATTGCTGAACAGATCATCAAACTACAGAACTTCCTGGTTAGCATTCGATGAGCTTCGGCAGGAACCACATGATTCGACAATCGGGCGCCAGGGTTCTGGCATGATGGCATACACAACAATCGGATCAACCGGTGTGGAGGTATCCCGCGTCTGCCTGGGAACCTGTTTTCGCTCGGGCCTGACGACAGCCGGCTGCCGGGCCGTTATCGATGAAGCGGTCGAGCAGGGGATCAATTTCATTGACTGCGCCAACATGTACCACGGCGGCGGCGCCGAGGCAGCTGTGGGTAAAGCGATACGAGGCCGGCGTGAAAAGTTTGTAATTACCTCGAAGGTGGGGGCCGATCGCAGCGCCGACCGCCGCCGTGAAGGGCTGGCAACCGCCACGATCAGCCGCGGCATTGAAGCGACGCTGTCCCGGTTGGGCACGGATTACATCGATTTCTATCTGTGCCACCTTCCGGACGCTGAAACACCGATCGCCGAGACACTGGGTACCATGGACGAGCTGGTGCGGCAAGGGAAAGTACGATATACAGGTTGCAGCAACTTTGATGCTGAACAGCTGGACGAAGCACTGGCGGTCAGCAAGCAGAAGCAATACACAGCGTTTGTCTGCCATCAGGTTTGTTATAACCTTCTGGATCGCCGCCTCGATGATGAGGTGATTCCATTGTGCGCGCAGCAACGGATTGCGGTGACGACGTATGGCCCGACTGCAAAGGGATTGCTCGCCGGCCGCTACCGCTACGGCGAACCGCCGCCGCCGGGTACGATGTGGGACCGTATGTCCGACAGCTTCAACAAGGTCATGACACCGCATGCCGGGGCGATCATAGACACCGTTGTCGAGATCGCCCGGGAACGGGACCGGACCCCGGCACAGGTGGCGATGGCATGGTGCCTGGCTCAGCCGGGAATCGCCGCGGTCATTACCGGAGCCGACACCGTGGAACGCGTCCGCGAAAACAGCGGCGCCGCCGGCTGGGCGATTGATGCCGAAGCAATGGCAAGCCTGGAAGAGGTGTCAACGAACTCGAATTGATGTTTCATTCGAGAATCAGTGTTCCGAACTTTTCGGGCACATGGTTACCTCCGAACGTTGAAGACCATTGCGAGCATTCCGCGGGCTGTTGAACACGATTGCGAACGGCCTGCAATCCCAACTGCGTCCCTGAGCGGACAGACGGTTGTCCCAGGCTTGCCCAGGCCAGGGCAATCTCCAGCGTCCATGCCTGATCGTGTCGTCCTGATTGAACGGTGCATTCTGGACACCATTGGGAACCATCGTCCCGGCCGTTCATGTGCGCGCTGTACATGACAGCATGGGCATTGAAGGCCAGATGATAGTAACCCCGGCCATCGATCCGCGGATCAATGAATATCTCCATAAGATCGTCAAACCAGAACCGCGGCATATCTCGGTCGGCCGCGGCAGTAAGCCCCGAAAGATGCGGTTCGTGGCAACGAATTCTCAGGTACAGGTTTTCATTGTCGTAGACAAGCTGCACCTCGGTGGGACAGTTCGCGTGATATTGTGCGGTTACGTTATAAAAAGCAGCAAGAGTTGCGGAGGTTTGCCAAATGAGCTCGTCGGGCGGCCGATCAGTTTTCGGACAAAGCGCGCTACGAAAGGCCTCGACCGGAACGCTGACCCGTCTGGTGACGGGAGCTGATTCGGCCCCGGCAAGCGTCACCGCAATCTGCGGCGCCGGATACTGATCCTGCAAATCGTCAATCGTGCCATTAAAAATCAATCGGCCCGTTTCTCCCGCTGCCAGTGACGTGCATTGTAGCTGCGGCGAGATGCACCATTGCGAATTCGGCACTGACAGCGGCGCGGCGCTGACTTCGATCGGTTTGTTCAGCGAGTTGGTGACGGCCAATTCAATCGAACCTGAGTTCTCGTCACCGGCCAGATTCAGTTTCGCCTTGATCGAATGCAGAATGCCGGGGGTTTCGAGATGCTCATAGTAGACGACCGTATCGCTGTCGATGCCGTTGGGTCTGATGATATCAACATGCCAGCCCTTGTCAGACACCGTGACCATACAAAAATGGATGATATCGCCAAGGGCTTCTTCATCACCGATGGTCGTGGTGCTCGCACCCGTGATGTAATAGTGCACGCCATCGACGGGAGCGAACTTCATGTACCGATGGACATGCCCCGCAAACACCGCACAAACACCGCGTCGTGCCAGCAGGGGATGAACTTGCGACATCCATGCCTCGCGTTCCGCCACGGCCACGGGGCCGGAATCGCTCCACAGCGGGCGGTGTAGCAAAACTATCTTTACGTCAACGCCGTCAATACTTGCAAGGCTCCGGTCGAGCCAATCCAGTTGTTTATCATCAATTCGAAGAAGTAACCGGTTATGCTCGTCACGCACTTCACTGTCGAGAATGACAAAGTGTACGCCGTGCTGAGTAAACGAGCGGAACGTAGGTCCACACCGCTCGACATAAACTGACCGTGACCGGGAATCAAGAATATCATGATTCCCCGCTACAGTCACCACCGGTGGATGCAACTTGCGCAGCAGGGAATCGGCATCATCCCACCCATCAAGATCGCCGGCCAGGAGCTGGTCGCCCAGATGTACGACGAGGTCGGGCTTGAGCTGGTTGATTGCGTCAATCTGCGGCATGGCCGGCGCAGTGCGATTGTGCGTATCGCCAAAAACTGCAAATCGACAGGTCATGCTCTCCTGACCGGATCTGTCCAGCGATCAACCAAAACGACCGCATCGCGGAGTAGCTGGTCCGCCTCACTTTCGGCTTTGATTTCCAGCGTCCGTGGACCGGAAAAACCGAGACAGTTCAAAGTCGCCAGAAGCGCATCCCAATCGATCACCCCTCGGCCCGGTAGCCAGTGGTAATCCGTTTCGCCGTCGTTGTCGTGCAAATGCAGGTAAAAGAGCTTCTCTGCCGCCACTTCCAGCTCTGCCACAGCGTCGAATCCGTTCATCGCGGCATGGCCTGTGTCGAAGCAAATGCCAACGTGGTCACCGGCGCCTTCGATCATTTCCAAAACCTCCACGGCCGAACATCCCGGGCGAGGTCTGCCGCGCAATTGAAGGTTCTCGACTGCCAGTTTCAGTCCAGCCGCAGCCGCCAGCTCGCCTATCTCATGGATCGAACGCACTGCCTGGGACCGTACTTTGTCCCGCATCTCGTTCGTGTAATGATCGTGCAAGTCCGCAGTGGGATGGTGTACGACATACTCGGTGCCAATTTGAGCCAGGGGCTTAAACACCGACGTAATCCTGCGTACAGCTTCACGTCGTTCCTGTTCATCCGGTGACCCTGGATCGACGCCCAGACATATCGTGTGGGCTGCCGGAGCCGAAAACCCCAACTCTAACAACAACGCCTGAACCCCCGTCAGATTCCTTTCCAACGCCTCTAAATGCGGGCCTTCATAACAAGAGAATTCGATCTGGTCAAACCCGCCATCCGCAATCTTCCGCAGTGCCGGCTCGAGTTGCGAATTGAGAAACAAGCTCATCGCAATCCCATAACATGTCGTTTCAGACGTCATTTATAGCGATCAAAGTTAGAAGAGGCGTGCTCGAGAGACTGATAGGGAATTGCTTCAACCTAGATGAAACTCTATGGGCGGACGTGTGAAATGCAAACAAGGAACACAGCAGCAGAAAGTACTCGAAAAGGCGCGCTGCGTAGGGAAATACAATAAATACAGGCCAAGGAAAAATGCTCCCTTTCTGTATTGCTGATCATCACGTCCGGCGAGTACTTTCTGCTGCTGTGTCCCTTGTTTGCATTTCACATTTCCGCCCGTAGGGTGCCTAATGGATTCTACTTTCGTTGTCATGACCGATACACATTTCGTTGCGCCGGGAAACGCGGTGGACGAGTGTTATTGGAACCGGATGTTCCCGTCGAAATCAGCGGCCATCGGCGAGTCGCTGGTCTCGACCGTGACGGCCCTGGCACCGGACTTCGTCATTCACTGCGGCGATCTGACCAACTCGAGCGACCTGGAAAGCTTCCATTTCGCCAAGACGATCATGGATCGGCTGCCGTGCCCATACTATTGGGTGCCGGGCAACCACGATACCTGGAGCAGTGGCGTCCGCGAGGCGATGGCACCGCTGTTTGAATTCTCGGCGGACGGCAAATTCTACTACACGCGAGAGTTGGCCGGCATACGGTTTATTTTTCTCGACTGCGCCTACTGGATCAAGCGGGACGGGACAGAGTGCGAGGATCTCGATTTCGAACTGCACAAGCAGAAGGTGTATGCCGGCATCGGCCCAACGCAGGCCGAATTGCAGTGGCTGGAACGGGAACTGGCGGCCAATCGGGAGACGCCGACCATCATCGTCAATCACACCCCGCTGCATGCGAAGCCGACGTACGCGATCGGCACCTTGCCGGGCGCACACGCGCCTGAAATGGATCTGGCGAACTGGGATCCCGCACCCGAAAAGCAGTTCGGAGAAGGCGACACAACGATCACCAAGAAGTATTGCGTTCACGGCCCGACGATCAGGCAATTGCTGGCAGACGCGCCGAACATCGTTGCGGCGTTTGCCGGACATTGGCATTTCAACGACATCACCTGTGATGACAATGGCGTGGTGCACTGCCAAGGTGCTTCACTCATTGAATACCCATTCGAGTTTCGCCTCGTCAAGATACGTGGCGACCAGATGTCCATCTCCACCGTCGGGTTGGACAATTCACAATTCGAGCAGGAATCGCTGGTACCGGAGTGGCGCAATGACTGGGTCGCCGGCAAAGACGGCGACCGTTCGTGGAAAGGGAAGATCAACCAATTAGCGGGTTGAACGATTTCTAAACACCAATACACATGAAAGGAGCCCTGACAATGAATTCAATCTACCAACCAAAGCACCTGGTACTCCTCGGGATAACCGCGCTGCTGAGTGCCCAGATCATCGGAGCACAGGACCGCCCCGTCAAACCGGATTGGCGGCCAGCACCGCCGGAGCATGGCGACTGGACCGAGCGGTATTTTGTGGACGACGCCGTACTGCCGGAGCCTGCTGCCGAGGAAAAGAACCGTGGCTTCATGCTCTACAGCCGGCATTACACGTCGTTGATCTTCGACAACTCGGTACCGCACGGTGACGACAAGGCTGAGCGGCTGAGTTGCCAGGCTTCATTGGGTGAATACGAGTCTGTGACGTTTGCCGTCTATGCGTTGCGTGACCTGAGCGCGATCAGCGTGCGACCCGGTGATCTGCAGAAGGCCGGTGGCGCGCAGCGGATTCCAGCATCCCGGATCAAAGTCCAGGTCGTGGAGCATCAGCACAAGCGCGTTGCCGAACGCGTGCAGAAGGGCATAAAGCCACGGCGTGAGTTCGTGTACATGCCGGCTTGGCTTTTTCAACGTGAGCAGATCGACCTGCACGCGACGCAGTCCGCCTGGTTCTGGATCACGATTCAGGTGCCGGCCGATGCCGAACCGGGCACGTACACCGGAAATGTGACCGTCAGTGTTGGCGGCCGTGACCAGGCCAGCGTGCCGCTCGAGGTCGAGGTGTTGCCGATTCAGCTGGCTGACCTGCGTGGCTATAACCTTGGTTACTATGTGCGGACAAAGCCCGAACGGCCGACCAGCACACAGGCAAAATTCCCGCCGTGGCCGTTGAAAGACCGGTTCGCCGAGTTGAAGGCTTATGGCTCGACCACGGTAAACATTTGTGTCCATAATCTGCCGGAAGCACGCCTGGATGCGCAGGGAAAACTGCAAGTGGAAATCATCGGCACGGAATTCGAGCATGCCATGGAAACCTATACGGATACCGGTTTCGCGGCGCCGCCGGGGCTGAGCCTGGGCGGCCGAATCATGAATCAGATCTCCCGGTTAGCGGACCGACGGAGCATCGCCTACAGCGAGTATTATCTGTCGTACATGCAGCAGCTGAAAGCCGAGTGCGACCGCCGCGGCTGGCAAGCGCCGATCATCAATCCGATGGATGAAGTCACCAGCCACAACTGGCCGCGCACCTTTGTTGCGCGGAACCTGCGGTTGATCAAGCAGGCCGGCTTCTTCACCGAATTGAACCATTACCTCGCCTATCCACACAACAATGCGGAGATGTGGCGGCCGGCGACGCTGCCCTTTCTCGATGTCATCAACATCATTTACAGCACCGGCAAGACCCTGCAGAGCCAGGCACCCTGGAAGGATTGTGTGAAAGTAGCCAACGAGAACGGCAAGAGCCTGTGGGTTTACAACTCCCTTCAACCCGGCAGCGTTCAACCCACGTCGTGGCGGTTCTGGAATGGCTGGTTCATGCGCAGTTTCGGCAAGGATGTGACGGGGATCCTCTACTATGTGATGACCGATCCGCATAGCCACCCCGGCAACGACCTGCAGGACTTTCGTGGTGATCGTGATTCGGAAAACCTACACTGCTGGTACCCGCCTGATCCGGACAACGGTATGCCCGGCGGTCCGGCAATCGATGTCGCCTGTTTCCGCGAGGGCGTCGACGATCTGCGTTACATCGTGACACTCGAACATCTTATCCGGGACGCCCGCGACATATACGAAAACAACGGTGCGGTCAATCAAGTCGCCAACGAAGCACAGGATTTGTTGAAGTCGATCCTCGACAGCTTCGATTTCAGCAATTCTCAGCACATCACGATCCCGACCAACGGCACCTGCGATTCCGAATGGCTGGAACGCGGCGAGCGCGACGGCCTCCCGACCGTCAGTGGCGAATACATCTACCGCAATGGCTGGATCGGCGCCGATTACGATCGTGCGCGGCAACGTGTTGCAGACCAGATTTTGAAATTCCATCGGGTGATTGCGGAAACAACGAAATGAGCGTCGCCTTTGCGAAAGTCGGCAGTGAGCCGGAGCCGGGCCGCCACCTCGCCTGCCGCCGCATGCTGGTCGGACCATGGTGTAATCAGCCGGAAGAGTATCCCGGCTACAACGGCTTTGTCGGCTGGGCTGGTGCAGCTTGTCTGCGTTCCGGCCGGCTGGTTGTTACGTTCACGTCGGGCTACTGGCACGGCAGCCTGCCCTGCAGCGACGAGATGCTGCAGGAGCCGTACTACGACGAACTGTTCAAGAAAAGACGGGACCGGTTCGGTGGTCTCGTGGATCTGCGTGCCCCGCGTGGCGGACGCGCGCATATCATGCACTCCGACGACGGGGGTGAAACGTGGAGTGAACCGTTTACACTGGCGGACACCGAGGACGATGACCGGCACCCCTGCATCCTCGA
>CAUZJQ010000181.1:0-8371 GCA_963580095.1 Lentisphaeria bacterium
TGGGGACAAGCTGGTCGTTGAAGGCACGTTCGAAGGGAAGACGGCACCGGAATTCCAATTGCTCGACCCATGTGGTGAAGCGGTCCGCTGCCGGCGCTCAGGCAAGGCTAACAACTGGCGCCTACGCGCGTCGCTGAAAGGGCGTCAATCGGGCCGCT
This sequence comes from Lentisphaeria bacterium, assembly GCA_963580095.1. GTDB lineage: Bacteria > Verrucomicrobiota > Lentisphaeria > JABSQK01 > CAJWLW01 > CAJWLW01. Next base: position 159 of record CAUZJQ010000181.1, read on the forward strand.
ATCGTTTGATCCCGCAGGCAGGACGTCGGGTAGAGCCTGAGTATTTCGCGGTCGACGTGACCCTCAAGCCGCGGCCATTCACCGTCGGATTCACCTTCGATGTGGGCGACGACATCATAACGTCTGAGCTGCCGTATACGCCGGAGGCGCTCGCCGCCGAAATGAAGCTGATGGCGGATACCGGGTTCACGCGCGTCCACTGGATCGACCGCACCCCGGAGCGGCTCTTCCTGACCCCGATCGCAAAGGAGAACCGGGGTACTGGCCACGAATCCCGCCTGCGACAGAAGTTGTTCAGGGAGACGTATCGCAACTGTGGCGACATCATGCCCCTCGCCGCGAAGCTGGCCAAGGCAGAGGGACTCGAGTTCATCGGCGTTCACAAGACATTCGACATCGCTGCCGACCGCCCCGACAACCCGGGCGAACGGGGGAAGTCCGTGACCAGCCTCCGCAATGTCCCGGTGGAAGCGCGCCAGTGCATTCGCGACAACCAGGCCGCAACGATGCAGCTGCATCCCGAGTGGCACCAGCCATCCGCCGAGCCGGTGACGAAGCTCTGTGTCTATTCCCGCGAGCCGATACCCGAGTTCAAGCGTTCCGAGCTGCGGTTGTGGACGAGTCTCGACAACCGGAGCTTCAAGCCGTACCGCGGCAAGGTCACGATCGCCACGCGCAAAGTGCGACGTCCGCACCAGGTGTGGACCGCTGCCGGTACGGTACCCGGCGCCGGGACGCAGACGAACTGGGTACTCGAGTTGTCGGGGCTGAAGGTCACCGATACGTACGTCGTCATCGACATCCGCAAAGACGCGACCTTTGTGCACCGTACGTACGCACTAGTCGAGGCGTACGACGCTACGGGCCGCATCGTGCCGAACACTATTGGCACCCGCGGCGGCGATCATCGCAGCGGCATCATGTTCTATCGGGAGTGGGGCCCCGGCTGGATGAACCGCTCCCAATTCTATCTCGAGGACTACCGCTGGGGCAAAGGCGCGCACGGTCTGGCATTGAAGCGGCACCCGAACCTGCCGACCTTGCTCGAACCGAGCTATGACGCGGCGCGCGAGGTATGGCTGTGGCATGTACACCGGATTCTGAACACTGCCGCCGACGGCTTGAGCATCCGCACGCTGTGTCAGCACAACAACATTCCGGACTACATGCTCTACGCCTTCGCCGAGCCGGTGCGGGAGACGTTCCACAGTATGTACGGTCGCGCCGTGACACCGTCCTGGCAGGACTGCGAGCGGGTGCGCCGGATCCGCGGCGACTTTTATACAGAGTTCTTCCGGGCCGCGCACAAGGTCACCGCCGCCGCCGGCAAGAAGCTGATCGCCCATCTCGAACACGGCATCGAGGTACCGCCGCAGTACGACCAACGGATGGAAATACATCTCGATTGGTCAACCTGGATACGGGAAGGCTTGATCGACGAGGGCTTCATCAAGATGATGGGATCGCAGGACCCGTATATCCATGAGAACGTGTTGCCGCTGGCGAAGCAGCACGACATCCCGGTGACAATCTGCGCCAGCAACGGGTCATCCTACATTTCGCCGCGCTTTATCGAGCTGACTGGCGCCCTCGTCGAGGACGCCAGAGCTGCAGGGTTCGACGGCTATATCTTCTACGAGGCCGCAAGCTTCAAGTACCGGAACTCGGAGAATATCCCGGTCTGGCGCAAGCAGGCTGGGGAAGCGTATCGGGCCGTGACGGCTGTCGGGGACGTATAGGGAAGTCCCGATCGCTCCTAGACAACAGATGTCTACGGCAAGACAACGGATGAATACGGCGATGATGTATGATGGCCGGAACAACTGCAAGGGGACGACCATGAAGGTTTCGTGTTTGGGTGGCGGTGGATTGTACTTTGTTCGGCCGGTGGCCGATTTCGCGCTATGCGAGGAAATACACGGCAGACGATCGTCCTGTACGATATCGATCGGGACCGCGCCGAACTGATCGCGAAGATGGGGCGGCGGTTCAGCCGGACAGCTTGACAAGGTTGGCACACAAAAAAAGCCCGGGAATCACTCGATTCCCGGGCTTTTCGTAGTAAAAACCTTGCGGTTCCGCTTATGGGTTATTCACCCAGCTTGCTGTCGATGGCGGTATCGATTTCAGAACCGACGTCGCAGTTGTCCGTGTCACAGATATTGGCGCTGATCATCAGAGAAGTGACAATCACGTCGGCGGTATCCCGAATGTCCTGGACATTGGCTGGCGGATTTTCACCCAAAATTGCGCAGGCCAAAGCAACTGCCGAGTTGGCGACATCCTGACAATCTACACACGGCGCATCCGCACCAGCCGCACCAGCCACACCATCGGAGCCAGCCGCACCATCGGAACCAGCCGCACCATCGGAACCAGCCGCACCATCGGAACCAGCCGCACCAGCGTCGCCCTGCTTACCCTGAGGACCCTGCGCGCCGGCAGCGCTGTCCGCCGCGCCACCGCTGCAGCGGGGGTCTTCGATTGTGATCGACATGTAAATCGAGCCGTCGGCTGCCAGCATGGTGTAGCCGTTTCGCGTAAACGGAAGGTTTTCTTCATAGTCGGCCGCGCCAGAGCTGCCGATTCGGAAGTCAACAGTACAGTCCGTCTTAACCGAGAACTCGCGCGTGTAGGTGGCACCCCGGTCATAGTCCTGGAATCTGATCTGGTTCCACGTGTCGGCTCCTTCCTCTCTGGCGGATGCCTGTAAGAGAAAGTGCTGCCGTGAATTTGCGTTTTGGGGGTTAGCCACAGCACCGCCCTGGATGTCGAAATTCCTCATTGCATCGATATTCTGAACACCCATGCCGTTATCGACATTGATCATTTGCACTAAGGAGAGTCGACCGCTGCCGCTCATCTGCTGCGAGATAGCTAAGACGTTTACCTTGTCGCCATCGCTAAGCTGGGCGAACGCGGTCGGCATCACAAACATCGTTATCACGGCCATTGCCATGGTTGTGAGTAGCTTGTTCATTTTTGTTTCCCTCTCTGAGTTTGAGATTTTGGAATTCTGCCGCTCTTCCATCGGAAGTGGCGGCGTCGAGTTGCAGCGACCGCCAGCCTTTCGGCCACCGATCACCATCTTGTTGTTCTGTGATTCTTGTTATGGTTTGTTGGTTTGTGTTTCAATTTATATCGCGGTTTACCGCTTACCTTGAGAGTGGTATAGTAAATCCGTAAGCGAATTGCAACCTTTTTCTCATTTTTCACTCGAGGCACGATGACAGGGCACGGGTAGAATTTGCACTCGCTGCATCGTAGATTAATTACTCCCCAATCACGAAAAACATACACTGGAGACTCAAACAATGCACCGAATCCCGATCATGCCGATGTCCGTTGTCACGACTATCTTGCTGACCATTACAATCGCCGGCGCCGAACCGGCGCTAGTCAAGGGCTACGGCGAGACGCAATGGGGCCAGAGCCTCGAGGAAGTCGCCGCCGTCGTCGACGGCAAGAAAGATGAGAAACCCGGGGCCGAACGATCGAAGATCGAAATGTCACGGTATGTCTCGACCGAAGGCAAGGCGGACAGCACCGCCTATTCCTTCATCAACGACATGCTGTACGAGGTCACCGCCTATTTCCGATTGCCCGACGCGCCCGAAGGCAGTACCGATGCATTCGGCTACAAGATGGTCCAGCAGATGATCGCGGAGAAATACTACAAGGATGAAGAAACACGGACTGCGTTGCAGGCGGCACAGATCAGGATGCAGGCAGCGATGGCCGGTGATGGCACGATCATGGTGATGTACACCAGCCTCAAGACCTCGAATGAGGTACACGCGGCAATGAAGCGAGAGCAGAAGGAGGCCAGGAAGAAAGCCCTCGAGAATCAGGAGGAGCGCCGCGAGAAGATCCTTGCATTAGATCTCCCCGATCGACTGTGATTTTGCCACGAAAAAAAACAATATGAAGCGCGGTTCAATTTTACTTTTTCAACGACCGCGCATCGCAATATAACTAAGGATGCTGTAGCCGAGAAACGAGCTACATCTTCATGAAAGTTCACAGCGGCACCAGCTTTTCCAGCCTTCAGGAAGCGGTTTTTTTCCCTTTCGATGACCACAGCATTCCGTTCAGCACCGGTCTGCGGCTGTTCCTGACACCTGGCAAGTCAGCCGACCAGGTCAATCCCACGGTCATCTCCACTGGCCCTGAGGGGGCGCCGGACGAAGAGACGGTCCGCTTCTACGGGACAGTGATCCCGGTCGACGGCGAGCTGCGCATGTGGTATCTCGCACGGGGCTACCAGGACAACGAAATCTTCGCCCCCAACGCCTTGAGCTGGGACCCGGAGGTTGGCTGGATCACCGGCGCCAAGGGGTTGCGAGCCTGCTACGCAACCAGCACCGACGGCATCCACTGGAAGAAACCCAATCTCGGCCTGGTCGAGTACAACGGCAACAAGGACAACAACATCGTCGATCTCAGCGGCGGACGCTGTGACCTCGCTTCCCTGCCGGTTCTCCATGACCCGGACGACCCCGACCCCGACCGCCGCTTCAAGGTCGCCTACGAAAGCCTGCCGCACGGCGCCAGGGCCGCCGCCGCCTACAGTCCCGACGGCCTGCGCTGGACCGAGTGCGCCAGCAACCCGGTGGCGCCACTCATGGAACAGACCGGACTCACCCGCTTCAACGGCTGCTATTACATGAACGGCCAGGCCGGCGGACACTTCGGACTCGGGCGCAAACTGCAGACCTTCGCCTCCTACGACTTCGAGCACTGGACCGAATCATCATGTATGGGGTTCCGGCGCGACAACATCCCGCCACGCCCGATGGACGGCCACTGGAACACCGCCGAAGAGGTACACCTCGGCGCCGGTCTGTGGAACCGCGGAAATGTCATCATCGGCATCTACGACATGTGGCACGGTTCGAGTACCGGCGACCGTTCGCAGGTGACCATGGACCTCGGCATGGTCGTGAGCAACGATGCGCTGCACTATCGTGAACCTATTGCCGATTTCCGGTTTGTCCCGGCCTACGAAGAAGTCGGTGTGCCAATCGGCCGCGGCCCGGCACTCAGTCATGGGCAGGGCATGTTCAATATCGGCGACCACACGATGCTGTGCTACGAATGCTGGCCCGGCGGCGGTATACGCCTGGCGCGTTGGCAACGGGACCGCATCGGCGGCTTCCGCTTCTTCGGCTCCGGCACCGAGGACTTCGCCGCCGGCGCCGAGGACAGCCAGCAACGCCACTGCGTAACCTGTGCGGTGGATCCACAGGGTGCCAATGCACAAATATTTGTCAATGCAGACGGGCTCAACGAGCACAGTGAACTGACTGTCGAACTGCTCGATGAACAGTTCCATCCACTCGCCGGTTATTCCGGCGACGCCTGCATTCCGCTGGATACACCCGGTCTGCGGCAGCAAGTGCGCTGGAAGAATCGCGACCAGGTAACGGCCGACAGTCCGATCCGGTTGCGCGCCAATTTCGGCGGCCTGCGCCCGGAGGACGTCCGGCTGTACGCGATGTATATGTCGGCGGACTAAAAGGTCTGAAAGAAACGCAACGGACAGATGACGATCCAACCTGGAAACGGTCGTCGGACAGACTCTCCACGCCTCGCGCCTACGTGCTGACTCAATCCTTGCGGATAAAGCCGAATCGCGTAAAGACCTCGTGCATGTACTCGTGCTTCTCGACGATCGTCATATCGCTGCGTCGAAACACCTGATGCACCTCATGCTCCGCCGCCCGCATCGTCGACGCATTCTCGAGCAGTTTGTCGACTGCCGCCGGCGCAATCTTGATGACGCCTTCGTCGCTGGCATGGATGATGTCGCCGGGGTTGACGGTAATCCCACCGACCGAAACCGGCTCGTCAACCGCCGTCACCCGCAGCGCGCAATGATGAACCACGGTACCGCGACAGTAGACCGAAAACGGCACGGTCCGCAACCCGGCCACGTCACGCACACGGCCGTTGGTGACAGCCCCGATACAGCCGACTGAATGCAGAACCTTGGCGGTGCCGTCGCCCAACGTGCATTCGTGTTCCGGCCGGGGGCCGACCATTTCCACGACCCAGACGATCGGCACGTCCATCGCATCCATGCGCTCGAGCTGCGCGAGGTACAGGCTCATGTCCGGTTCGCTGCCCGGCGTGCTGGAATCCATCTTGCAGGTTACTGCCACGCCGGCCGTGAAACCCTGGTCCGGCGTCACGCTGTGAATGTCGCCACCCATGTACCATTCGGCCGCCGACGTGTCATCCACATAGTCCAGTGTATTGGCCAGCAAAGACGAGTCGTATTCGCGCAAGGCCTCGAGCTTTTCACGAAGAATCATTGAGTTGCACCTCGGTTCCTATGTCTTTGATTTCCTATATGCCGAATTGAAGCGATCCCAAGTATAACTTGCACGGACAATGTTGCCAAGGTAGTCTCCTTCGAGCAGTGCAAATACCGATATCATCACCGGATAGCTCACGTTTTGAAACTCGATACATTTCACCAAACCCTCACAGTAAATTTCGGTTGCAAGACCGGCGATCGCGTCGTCATCGCAACTGACGACATGCCGTATCTCGAGCCGACCGAAGAGTTTCCGGACCGCGCAACGCTCGCCGAGGCGATTGCAGCGACCGGCCGTGAAGCAGGGCTGGACACGCAGACTGTCAGCTATCCGTCGACTAAAGGACACGGCCGGGAACCACCGAAATCGGTGTTCGATGCAGTCTTCCCCGAAGGGTTTACCGACTTCGCGGTCGACTCAGGGCTGTGGGAACCGCTCCAGGAAAAAACGATCGACAAAGCCGGCCTCGAACGCCTGCGTTCGTTTCTCGACGGCAAACCGCAGGCCACCTATGCGACGCTGATCGTCTCCTACTTCTCCACCAGCCACACGCGCTTCCGCCAACTGCTCAACGGCACCGGCACCCGCCTCGCAACGATGCCGACGGGTGAACCATTTATCTTCGAAGGCGTGATGAGCGCCGACTGGACCGCCGTAGCCAGGCGCGGCGACGCCGTAAAGGAAGCGCTGGACCAGGCAGTCACCGCCGAAATCTGTTCTCCGGGCGGGCGCAAACTTACAATGTCACTCGACGGCCGCCCCGGGTTCGCCTGCTCGGGCGACCTGACCAAGCCCGGCGCCTTCGGCAATCTGCCCGGCGGGGAAAGTTACATCGCACCGATGGAAGGCACAGCTGCCGGTGAGGTGTCGATCGGTTATCCGGACGCACCCGACGGATGGGCCTTCCGCTTCGACGCCGGACGCCTGGCAGAGATTATTGGGAACCCGCCGTTCCAAAAGGAACTCGAACAAACATTGGAGCGCTTGCCGGATGCACGCCAGCTATGCGAACTTGGCATTGGCACCAATGAGAAAGCAACTCACTACGACAACATCCTCGAGGCCGAAAAAATGCTCGGTACCGTACATTTCGCACTCGGCGACAACGCCGGTTTCGGCGGCGCGGTCAAGGTGCCGTTCCATTGTGATTACGTCGTCCACCAACCCAGCCTGAGACTGGTACAGCCGGACGGATCAGAGACGGTCGCTATACGCGACGGTCACTTTCTACTCGCTTAAGGAAAATTATGAAGAAAACCGAAAACCGCATTTGTTCACGTGCATGCCTGTCATTCATAGTCGTAGTCTGCCTGTCGGTGAACACGCCGGCACAGACATTCATTGATGTGTCCAGCGAGATCGGTCTTCCGGCACTGAATACCGCTGCGCACGCCGGCTGGGGCGACTATAACAATGACGGCTGGGTCGACCTGGCGCTGGGGGGCTACCTGTACCGCAACGACCAGGGAACATTCGTCGAGACCCGTTTCAGCGATGACTTCGGCCATGACAAAGCTAACGGCAGGAACAGTATCTGGCTGGACTATGACAACGACGGCGACCTCGACCTGCACGGGGTCACGCTCGACTCGTACGCCTTCAGGCTCTTTGAGAACACCGGCGCCGACGACATCTTCAAGGATGCCTCCGACCGCTTGCCGGCTGACCGCATGACGGGCCGCTCTGTGAACGCCACGCTCGGCGACTTTAACAACGACGGACACATCGACATGTACGTCCCGGGTGATTCGGATAAAGACGGGCATGAGGGTGAGCATGATGAAGTGTGGATGAACAACGGCAACGGGGCCTTCGAGGTCACTTGGAAAAACCCGGACAGTCACCTCTCGCGAGGTGCCGTGGCCTGCGACTTCGACGAGGACGGCGATC
>CAUZJQ010000182.1:0-8347 GCA_963580095.1 Lentisphaeria bacterium
AATACGAGTTCAAAGATCCCGAGACCGGCGAATTCGTGACACGCCGCCTTTTCCTGCCGTCGTATGCGCTGCTCAGCTGTCTGTATTACTGGGATATAGACCTCAACGACCTCAACAGCCGTGAGGAAGAAATCGAGGGCCTGCCACCAATCGAAGTGATCTACGGCGACCGCATCATCATACGGCCAAAGGGCCGGTCCGAGGTTAATGTGCCGATCGATGAATCCGGTTACTTGTTTCTCGATTTCGTCGGACGCATCAAAAACTTCAACAATATCTCATTTGCCAAAGTCATCGACGAACCGCTCGACGAGATGCTGGCACGCACCGGAAAAGTAAGGGTCAGCAGGGAAAAGTACGAACTGCTCAACGACAAACTAGTCATGGTCGGCATCACCGAAACCGGCAATACCGATGTCGGTCCGTGCCCGGTCGATTCGAATACGCCGTTCGTGCACATCCACATGACGGCAGCGAGCAATATTCTTACCGGCACGTTCCTGCGGCCGCTGACGAACAAAGAAGGGGCCCTGGCGCTTGTCGGTCTGTGGCTGTTGCTAATGCCGTGTTCCGCGTTTCTCCGGCCGGTGCGCTACTCCGTACTCATCGGTCTCGTGGCGATCAGCTATTTCGCCACGGTCTACGGCATGGTGCAAATACACAAGTTCATTTTGCCTGTCGTCCCGCCGACCGTTTTTATGTTGAGCAGTTACCTCAGTGTGCTACTTTACAACTATCTCTCTGAGCAGCGCGAGAAGAAAAAGATCCGCGGCATGTTCTCGACCATGGTGTCTGGCGATGTCCTGAACTATCTGGAAGAAAATCCCGAAAGTTTTTCACTGGCCGGACAGAAAATGGAAGCGACTATGTTCTTCTCCGACCTTGCCGGGTTTACGACGATCTCCGAAACCCTCGGCGCCGAGAAACTCGTGGAACTGCTGAACGCCTATCTCAGTCCGATGACCGACATCATCATGGCCAGCAACGGCTATCTCGACAAGTACGAAGGCGACGCGATCATGGCGGAGTGGGGCGTGCCCTATCCGCTCGAGGACCATGCCACTCGCGCCTGCTGGGCAGCGCTTGATCAGCAGGCCCTGATCGCCGAATTGGCACCGGGCTTCAAGAAAAAATTCGGTGTCGATGTGATGGCGCGTATGGGCTTGAATTCGGGCATCGTCTCGGCAGGGAACATGGGATCGGAGAAAAGGTTCTCATACACGGTGATGGGCGATGCCGTGAACCAGGCAGCGCGCTTCGAGCCGGCGAACAAGGACTACGAGACACTGATCATGATCGGCGAGTCGACCTACGATCTGGCCAAGAACGATATCGAAGCGCGTTTGCTCGACAAGATCATCGTCAAGGGCAAGACCGTGCCAATCCAGGTCTACGAACTGGTGGCCAAGAAAGGCGAAATCCGCGATAACCAGCGCCGGGTCCTGGAACTGTACGACCTGGGCCTCAAGGTTCACTGGAAGCGCAGTTTCAAGGAAGCCATCGATTATTTCGAACAGGCAGTCACCATTATTCCCGACGATGGCCCGTCGTTGGCAATGATCGAACGCGTCAAGGAATATATCGACGTGCCGCCACCCGACACCTGGCAGGGCGAATTCGCCAGGACAACAAAGTGAGAGAACCCGTCATATGACTTTCAGCGATCTGCCGACACTCAATGCCTGCCTGAACAGTGCCGCCGCCGTGTTTCTTCTGTGCGGATATATCAGCATCCGGCGCGGCAACCGCGAGGTGCACAAGCGATTCATGATCGCGGCGCTGATCACATCGGTCCTGTTTCTCACTTCATATGTCGTCTACCACGTAAACGCCGGTTCGGTTCCTTATCTAAAAGAAGACTGGACGCGACCACTGTACTTTGCCGTACTCATCCCCCATGTCATCCTGGCAATAGTCCAGTTGCCATTCATCATCGTGCTGGTCTGGCATGCCTGGCACAAGTCGTTCGACAGGCACAAGCGGCTGGCCCGCTGGATCTGGCCGGTCTGGATGTTTGTATCCGTCAGCGGCGTAGTTGTTTACCTAATGCTTTACAAACTTTGACGACTTATTTATCGTAACGAATAACCTTCCTCACCCCTTCATCGGAGTTAGAGCATAACATGCCTATCCACGTCACGATCTGGAATGAATTTCGCCATGAAAGAAACAACGAAACCATTCGCGGCATCTATCCTGACGGCATTCACAACACCATCGGCGCAGCTGTAAAACAGCGGCTCGGCGATGCGGTTGATATCAATTATGCAACGCTCGACGAACCGGAGCACGGCCTGACACAGGACGTGGTCGATCATACCGATGTCATGTTGTGGTGGGGGCATGTAGCGCATCATGAGGTGGCCGATGAGATCGTCGAAAGGGTCCACCAGCGCGTACTGAAAGGAATGGGGCTGATGGTGCTGCATTCCAGCCACTACTCAAAAATATTCAGACGCCTGATGGGTACCGATTGCGGGCTGTTGTGGCGTGAAGCCGCCGAACTGGAGCGTATCTGGTGCGTCAATCCCGGCCACCCGATCACCAACGGCCTGGGCACCTATATCGAACTCGATCATTCCGAGATGTACGGTGAACATTTCGACATCCCGACACCCGATGAACTGATCTATATCAGTTGGTACGAAGGCGGTGAAGTCTTTAGAACCGGTTGCACCTGGACCCGGGGCAAAGGCCGGGTCTTCTACTTCGGGCCCGGCCACGAAACCTTCCCGATCTACCACAACACCGACATTCAGCAGGTCATCACCAACGGCGTGCAATGGCTGGCGCCGGGGCCGGCCAGCCCATATCGTGACAAAGCCGCCAACGCCGCGGTATCGCTCAGCCCGATCGCCGCCGACCACGAGGTCGACGAGAGTATCCATTGAGTATAGTCTGACGCTGCAAAGGATACTCCCGCCATGCCGTCCCGCTCCGATCAACCCGGCGGCGGTCCTTCCTTGAGGCGCTTGACCCTGGCAAGCATCTCGTCACCGATACGGGCGTGAGTCAACAGATCGACATTGACGCAGTTGCGCGGCGGTTCGTCGTTCAGCACGCGCTTGACTTCGAGCGTCGCTTTCTCACGAATCTCACGAATCCCGGCGCCAGAAAAGAACGCCGCATGCGCGGTCACCAGCAGGCGATCGGTCCAGGGTTCACGGGCGCGCCAGGCGGTCATCAGTGCTTCGTCCTGCGGCGGTTCGGTCGGCCACACATCGATCCCGACCCCACCGAAGCGGCCGGCCTTCAACGCATCACCTACCGCGTCAACATCAACGATCGGGCCGCGGGCGGTGTTGATCAGGTAGGCGTCGTCCTTCATGGTCGCGACAAACTCGGCGTTGACCAGATTGCGGGTCTCGACTGTCAACGGCGTGTGTATGGAAATGATGTCGGCAGCAGCCACCATTTCGTAAAGGTCCGTGTAGCGGGTGATACCCAGCGCCTTGTCGACGCCGTCCGGAAGATAAGGATCGTGAAAGCATACATCGAGACCGAAGGCTTTGGCACGCAATGCCGTAGCGGTGCCGATGCGTCCAAGCCCGACCACGGCAAACTTGCGATCCCACAGGCGCGGCAGCTTGCCGAAGGCGGCAAAATCGTAGCCGCCCTTGCGCGTTGCCTCGTTGATCTGCGGAATCCCCCGGCACAACGCAAGCATCAGCCCGATGGCGTGGTCAGCAACTTCGTTGGTCCCGTAGTCGGGCACATTGCACACGAGGATGCCCATATCCGCTGCAGTTTGCAGGCAGATGTTGTCATAGCCCACACCGACGCGGGAAATGATCTTGCAGTTGGTGAGTTTTCGGATGATCTCTGGAGGGAATTCGAGGGTGTGGTAGCACATCAAAGCATCGGCCGCGCTGTACACCGCGTCCGGCGCGTGCTGGCCTTCGACGGTCTCCGTGCTGATCTCGACGCCGTCACCGAGAATCTCTTGCTCGATATCCGGTTCAAATACCACATCAGTAATCAATAGCTTGAAAGGCATGTATAGTTCTCCATGCATGTGAGTCGGTGAGTGAAAGAGCGCCAAAGATACGGCATGCGATGTGCGGCTACAAGTGATTTGCGACAAACCGCAATCCTCTCGCCGAATAAACACACATGAAACAGCGTCACATGAAGGTGTACCTCCATGAGCCCTCAACCTGAAAAACGCCGGGAAATTCGATGAAACGATCACCGCTTGTCGTTTTGATATTACTGGCCTTGTTCGCGTCCCCCGCCGTCGTCCAGGCAGCGCGGAACTGCAGCAGCTGTGCAAAATCAATCAAGGGCCGCTACATCACATCCGGCATCAAGGCCTACTGCTCCCAAACATGCTTTGTGACGACCCTGGATGGGTGCAATCACTGCGGCATCAAGCTCAAAGGCCGCTACATCATCAGTGAAAAGAAGAAATTCTGTTCGAATGCCTGCCTGGAAAGCATTCTGCCGCAATGCGAAGTCTGTGAAAAGCCGCTGATCCGGCGGCTCACAATCAAGGGACATGTGTTCTGCGACCTCCACGCCAAGAGCCCGCGCTGCACAGCCTGTCAACTGCCGTTCTTGCGCGGCGGCGAACTGCCCGACCTCCGGCATGTCTGCGAAACCTGCAACAAGATCGTCATCTACGACATGGTAGAGGCGATGAAGCTCTTCCGGATCGCCCGCCAGGAGCTCTACCGGATTACCGCCCGAAAAAGCCGGCAGATCCCGAAGCTCAAACTCGTCGGTCGCGATCAACTCAACAAGCGTACCAATCTGCGGGTGGATCAGCAAGACGGCCTGCAGCTCAATGGTTTCTATCACCGGACTGAAACTACCAGGACCAGTCGCAACGGCTTCGGTAAGACCACAACTGCGAAGAAAGTCGAAAAGACGATCTATATACTCTACGCACTCTCGCCCGACACGTTTCTGACGACCGCGGTCCACGAGTTCACCCACGACATGATCGCTGAGTTCTTTCCGCACCTCGATGGCCTGCCGTTGTGGGCCGAGGAAGGCATCTGCCAGTATGTCGCAGTCCTCCTGTGCCGGAAACGAGATTTCGCAGATCAGCTCGAATCAATCCAAACCTCGCCCGATAGGATCTACGGCGACGGCTACCGGTATTTCGAGAAAAAAGTCGGACCAAACAACTGGTCCGGCCTGCTGCAGTGGATGAAACACACCGACCCCAAGAAGCTGCCCGCCGGCGCACCAAAGCAGCGCAAGCGTTGATCGACCGGTATTCGGGGGGGGGCGCCTTCGTCCGTTCGATGTCTCGGCATACATTCACGGCCGCAGCCACGTGCCGACATCCATCGCTCAGAAATGCAGCGCCCGGTCGGCCGTTGCCATCAACGCGGCTTCCTTGAAGGATTCCGTAAAGGTCGGATGCGGATGGATGATGCGGCCGATATCTTCCGCCGAGGCACGGTACTCCATTGCCACGACAGCCTCGGCAATGAGGTCGGCACAGCGCGGACCAATCATATGGACCCCGAGGATTTCGTCGGTCTCCGCGTCGGCTAGGACCTTTATGAAACCGTCGGTCTCGGCGGCGGCGCGAGCCCGGCCGCTGGCCTTGAACGGAAAGTTGCCAACCTTGTACTCCCGGCCGGCTTCCTTCAGTTCCTGCTCAGTCTTGCCGACCGCCGAAACTTCCGGCCACGTGTAAACAACGCCCGGAATCGTGTTGTGATTCAGTTGCGGCTGCTCTCCGGCGATCCATTCGACCGCGGCAACGCCCTCTTCCTCGGCCTTGTGTGCCAGCATTGGTCCGGCAACGACATCGCCGATCGCGTAAATGTGCGGCACCCCCGTCTGCAGTCTCTCGTTGACCGGGATACGACCTCGGCCATCCACTTCAATGCCCGCCGTTGCCAGTTCGAGCCCGTCTGTATAAGGCCGACGCCCAACAGCGACCAGAACGTAATCACTCTCGACAGTGAGTTCCCCGCCTTGCTTGTCGGTTGCTGTGACCGTGACTTTGTCGCCGCCCACTTTGGTGCCGGTCACGACGGTCTGCAGATGGAACTTGAAATTCAGCGGGCGCAGCGCCTTCTGCAGGGCCTTGCCGAGATCGCTGTCCATGCCCGGAATGATGTTGTCCATGAATTCGATGACGGTGATCTGCGAGCCCAGGCGACCGAATACCGATCCGAGCTCCAGGCCAATGGCACCGCCGCCGATGACGACCATGTGCCCCGGCACCTCCCCCAGGTTCAACGCTTCAGTCGACGTGATCACCCGCTTACCGTCAACCGGTGCAACCGCCAGCGGCATACTCTCCGAGCCGGTCGCGATAATGACGTTGTCCGCGGTCAGGTCCTCGGTTTTCTCGCCACAGACCCGGACCGTGTTGGGATCGACAAAACTGCCGGTACCGGTGAACCGATCGATCTTGTTCTTCTTGAACAGATAATCGATGCCCACGACGGTCGCTGAAACGACTTCGTCCTTGCGCCCGAGCATTTTTCCCAGGTCGAACTGCAGGTCACCGACACCGATGCCGTGACTGGCAAACTTCTCCTTCGCCTGGTGGTAAAGCTCCGTAGAATCGAGCAGGGCTTTCGAAGGGATGCAGCCAACGTTCAGGCAGGTGCCGCCAAGCGTCGAGCCTTTCTCGATCACGGCGACATGCATGCCGAGCTGGGCCGCCCGGATGCCGGCGACATAGCCGCCCGGGCCCCCGCCAATCACGATCAGTTGGTATTGGTTTGACAAAGCGCGCCTTAGACCTGGATCAGCAGTCGTGACGGATTTTCAATGAACTGCTTCACTGTCACTAGAAACTGCACGGCCTCGGCGCCATCGATAATCCGGTGATCGTACGACAGCGCCACATACATGATCGGACGAATCACGACTTCACCGTCAACCACAGTCGGGCGCTGGACGATGTTGTGCATCCCGAGAATGGCGCTCTGCGGGGGATTGACGATCGGCGTCGAGAGCATTGAACCGAACACACCGCCGTTGGTGATCGTAAACGTGCCGCCCGTCAGATCATCGATCGACAGTTTGCCGTTGCGGCCGCGGCTCGCCAGATCGTAAACCGTTTTCTCCACGTCGGCAAACGACAACGTCTGCGTGTCGCGGACGACTGGCGCCACCAAGCCTTTCGCTGTCGCGACAGCGATGCAGATGTCGCAGTAATCGTGGTAAACGATATCCTCTTCCTCGATATAGGCGTTGATCGCCGGAAAATCCATCAGCGCCTGCGTCGCCGATTTGATGAAGAACGACATGAAGCCGAGGTTGACATCGTACTTTTTCTTGAACGCTTCTTTGTAGTTCGTGCGCATCTCCATGACTCGCGACATGTCGACTTCGTTGAACGTCGTCAGCAGAGCCATCGACTGATTGGCCGAGACCATCCGCTCGGCGATCGTTCGGCGCAGGCGGCTCATGTGCTCTCGACGTGTCGGCCGGGCGCCGGGCGGTGCTGGTGCTGGTGCGCCGGGCGGTGCTGGTGCGCCGGGCGGTGCCGGCACACCGGGCATCGGCGCCGTTTCATCGCTCCCCGCCGGTCTCGCCGGCTCGCTATCGGCAGGCTGCGGTGGTGGCGCCTTGCTTTCGAACCGATCGATGTCGGCCGTCGCTTCCATGTCATCGCGCTCTTTGATATATCGCAGCACATCGGCCTTGGTTATGCGCCCGCCCTTGCCGGTACCGGGCACGTCCTGTGCTGAAACCTGATTCTCGACCATCAGCTTGCGGGCGGCAGGCGACGGCATTTCGACGTTCTTAGTGGTAGAAGCCTTTATCGTGTCTTCTTCCGCGCTCTCGACCTCCGACGTCTCCGTCTGCCCGGTGACGGACGGAGACGCTTCGTCGGCCTGTGGCGGACGTTCGGCTTGCTCGAACTGGGCGGTGTCAACGTGTCCAACCACTTCCCCGACCAGAACTATCGTGCCCTCGGGCACCGTGATACTCAGGCGGCCGCTACCCGGACTGGGAATCTCTAAGGAGGCCTTATCCGTTTCCAATTCGAGCAACGGCTCGTCGAGTTCGACCATGTCGCCGTCTTCTTTGAACCATCGGGCAATGTCGCCCTCGCTAACGGACTCGCCGGCAGCCGGCACGGTAATTTCTAATTTGCTCATAAGATAATGTATCATGTGTCAAGTGTCGGATGTCAAGCTGTGGTAATGGTTGCCCAATGGGGGTGGTGTCGGGAAGTCGGCGGCCCGCCGAGGGCAACAGCCGTTACTGGCCGGCGAAAGCATCGACAACGAGAGATTGCTGGACTACCTTATGTCGCGCTGCGAGACCGGTCGCCGGACTCGCCGATTCCTTCCGGGAGACGAGCCGGAATACGATGCCTTCGAAACGGTCGCGCACGGAATTCCATGCCCCCATATTGGCA
>CAUZJQ010000183.1:0-8340 GCA_963580095.1 Lentisphaeria bacterium
AGAATGAGCCGCAACCGGTACCAACCGGCAACCTCTGACTGACTCGCCAATCAAGCACATGGTGCAGCACGAAGCACGCACGCGGGTATCTGGCAGGCGGCAGTGGCCCTCAATCAATACCTACGAGTACTGCGTTGCCGGTTATAAGCGGACTGGCGCCGACGACGTGTTCGATACCGACCATGAAAAAACGTTGGCAATCCACCCGTCTCTGGCGACTGCATTTGAACTTATACGTGCCGATCTCGAATCCAAGCGTACCTATCCGAACGTACTCGACGTGTCCTGTGCTGGCGCTGCCGCCAAGTGGAGACGGTATCAGGAATGGATTACGGTGACAATCTTTCCGCCGGCGATGGTCAGGCTTCAATCACCGGCGGATTGATGTAGTGGTGATACTGTCCGGCGACGTCTGCCGACCTGGTGTCACCGGCGTGAACCAGGACGCGGTAACGAAACTTCAACACCTCGTCTTTCTGAATCGTGTGACTGCCGTCGAAATCAGGGTCGGGGTCCGGCGTTGCGCTGTAAAATGCGACAGGCCGAACGGATTGGCGGTCATCAGGCCGTAGTTCCGCACATGCTACTAGGTCGGATAGCAGTAGTTACCGGGATGATCCAGTGAATTCGAACATTGCCGCCAGACCGCTCGAGCTGGCCGGGCAGGACGGTGCCGGCATTGTCCGTGAGTACTACCGGTTCAGCCGGCAAGCTGTCGACGGCGAGGTTGGCGTTGACCGGGCAGTTTTGCTAACTGCGGGTCTCGGCGGAAACGTTGAAGGTCAAGTTGGACATATTCAGCCTCGCTGGACAGGACACGAACAAAGCGGCAGCGTCACCGGTTCGCCACGCTTTGCGGATTCATAGATCGAAAGCACGATCTCGATTGATTTGCGGCCTTCTTCCCCGGTGACCGCGGGCGTCTTGTTTTCCAGGACAACCCCGATCATGTCTTCCACAATATTAGCCGGCCCGTCGCAGGAAAAGGCAAAATCGTCGGCGTCCTGAGCGTCGGTTTCGTCGTTGAACGACAATTTGTGCTGCCAGTAATCGATTTCGTGATTGACCGCGACGGCACCGCCGCGATCACCATGGATTTCAACAGTTGCCGGTCGGCTATCGGGAAAAGTCGTGGTCGAGAGGATGGTGCCGAACGCGCCGTTTCGGAATCGGACAAGCGACGTCGTGAGGTCTTCGGTTTCGATCTCATGTGCGAAAATTCCAGTCTGCGAATTGACACTCTCGACGTCGCCCAGGAACCACTGCAATACATCGATCCAATGCACGCACTGGTTCATCAGTGATCCGCCGCCATCCATCTCCCAGGTGCCGCGCCAGCTGTTTTCAAAATATGATTGCGCACGATACCACTTCAGCCGCACCTCACCCAGGATAATTTTTCCAAATATCCCTTGATCGACAGCCGCCTTGATCTTCTGGTTTCCCGCGGCATAACGACTTTCAAAATCGACTGCCAGCACGACGTTGGCGTCAGCGCAGGCGCTGATCAGCTTGTCGGCGTTTTCGAGTGTCACATCAATGGGCTTGGTGGTGGCGACGTGCTTACCCGCCGCGGCAACCACGGTTCCCACCTCCATGTGTGTGCCGCTCGGCGTCATCACCAGGACGACGTCGATGTCGTCCCGCTCGAGCATCTGCCGGTAGTCGGGAAAGAATTCACAGCCGTGATCAGCTTGCGCCTGTTTACCGCGCCTTTCGTCCAAATCCGCGACCGCCACGAGCTGCGCCCCTGCGGTGTTGGCAACCTGCAGCGCGCGGGATGCTCCCATGCCCAGGCCAATGACACCGAATCCGACTTTCCCGTCTACCATTGCAAACAATCCCTTGATTGGGCGCGAGCAGTATGATGTTGACTTGTGCCAATCCATGGCTGAACTTGACATGAGGGCGAGAAGAAGCTAAGTGCGGTTCCGGAGGGGGCGGTTGTACTTCATACCCGGCAGCGGGATATTCCAGATCCTTTGGAATCCCAGGACAGTTTGTCATGAAACATTACGGACCGAAAGAACACCATGGAATGATCGGTCGTTTCCGTCATTGCAGTGCTTGCGGACCGTATCTCAGCGTATTGATTGCCTTTGCCGCTGCTGGTATCTGTTCGGCTGCACAAGTTGCAATCGCCCGGGAGCTGCCCTTGGCCCCCTTTCGGTACGCCGAGGGTTTCGAAGACAGCGCCCCCAGCACATTCTCCCACGGTAGCGGTGGCTATACAGTCAACTTCAAAGGACTGACATCCGAGAAATCCCACTCGGGCAACCGGCCGCTCAAGCTGGGCATCACGCTCGCCGCGGGTGAACGCGGCGAGTATTGCTTCCGTCTCCCCGAGGATCTCGCTGAATCCAGCGACGCCCAGATTTTCGTGCACATCATCGGCCTCTCTGTGCTTACCGACGAAGCACTGAAAGCGGCAACGACGAGCGAACTCAATACAAAAGCGCCGGGACTGGCACCGATGTGGGAAGATGAAATCCAGATAGAGATTAACGGCCAATCCATTCCGGTCGCCAACCTGCGGCGGGTATACCACGCAGAGGGCCGTGCGGAAAAGTTCAGCCGACCGTTGCCGGCTTACACTTCGCTGTGGCTCGATCTGGAAACCCCACCCGCGGTGAATGGCGACAATACCCTGGGCGTCACGCTGGTGACCGCCAGCGATGGCCCTGTCGTCGTCGTGATTGATGAAGTCGAAGTCGTCGTCATGCCGAAGCCGGTCGGTGCACCATGACAGATTCGGCCTTCACTGTTGCCGAATACCGGCGTCGGGTTGCGAACGTCCAGGACGCGATGGCTGCCGCCGACCTCGACGTCCTGCTCGCCCACTCCATGGCCAGCGTCTGTTATCTGACTGGGCTGGAGAGCTTCGCCGTGCACAAGTACTGGCTCGCCGCGGTTCCGCGAAGCGGCGATCCCATACTCCTGGTCCAGGGATTCGAGAGCCTCAATGCCTCGATCGGGTGTTGGATCACCGACGTGGTAACCTACGACCTGCAAGCGGACCACGTCACGGCGACCGCGGAGCTATTGTCGGATCGCGGCTTCGACGGCGGCAGAATAGGCATCGAGCTGGGGCCGCTTACCAGTCTCACGCCACACGACTATGTTCGGCTGGGAGAATTGCTGCCTCGTGCATCGTTCACCGACGCGGCGCCGCTGATATCTAGAGTTCGTGCAGTCAAATCCGCGGCCGAGATCGACTATATGCGACAGGCCGCAGCGCTCAGCAGCGTCGGCATGCAGGCGGCTATCGACACGGTGGCTTCCGGCAAGACCGACAACGAGGTTGCAGCGGTCGCCTATGGCACAATGATCGCAGGCGGGAGTGAGTATTTCTGTTATCAGCCCATCGTCACCGTGGGCCGGCGCTCGGGTATTCCGCATTCAACTTTTCAACGTGTGGAAATAAAACCTGGCGATGCGGTGTTCATGGAACTGGGCGCCTGCATCCGACGCTACAGCAGCCCGATCATGCGTACCGTCTTTGTCGGACGTCCCCCGGACCAGGTGCGGCGGATGATCGACGCCTGTATCGCCAGCGTCGATAAGTTAATCGAGCATATACGTCCCGGCATTGTCGCTGGAGACCTGGCGCGACAGGCGGAAACGCAATTGGCGACGGTGATCGAGAAGGTGATCTGGCATGGGTCCTACTGCTACTCGGTGGGCCTGGGATTTCCGCCCACATGGGCGGATTGTCCCGAGATCAACGTGACAGTAGACAGCGAGAAGGTGCTGCAAGCCGGCATGGTCTTTCACTGCAGCACGTCACTGCGCGATCCCGGTCGTTGCGGCACCACCTGCAGCGAGACCGTTGCAGTCACAGAGACCGGGTGCGAGGTGCTGACTAGCCTGCCGCGGGAAGTGATTGTACTCTGAGTTCGCTTGCCGGCTCATTGAAACCCGATCCTTGTCTGCGCATCCAGAGGAATCGATCAGAATGCCGCATTGACACCCAGGACAAGAATGTCAGATCTCGCGGAATTGTCGCTATGTGTTTCTCCAATCGGAAAGATCCCGTCGGGGGGGTCGACATCGCCGCTGATGAAGTTGAGAGGTGCATATCCTTTCGTGTGGATGTACTCCGCGAACAATTTCACACTGGGCGTGACGAAGGTGGCAATGCCCAGAACCAGTTGGTCCTGATTCTCCCAAGGCGCGCCATCGGGTCCAGCGACAAAACGACTGAAGTCAGCAGAAAAATCGATATCCCTTCCGTCAATATTTGCAGTGTATTTGCTGCCGACATTAAAGGAAATAACTTCGTGTGCCGGGAACGCGGGAATGGCCGGATTGAAGGTGCCTGGCCATTCGTCCCTCGTTTCGCCATACTCGGCGTGAATCAGAAAATTGTTCAACGTATAGCGGCTATACACGTCGATGGCCGGATTGTGATTCTCACACTCGACGAAGTGGGTTATCGGAAATCCTTGACAATAAGCGCTGCCCTTTTGGTAGGAAGCACCAAGGAGCAAAGTGTGATCCTCCTCACCCAATTCGAAAGTATAATTCCCGTCGACGACATAATTGTTGAGTTTGCTCGGCGTGGCGGTGCCATCAACAGGTGTGTTGTGCGCCCTGAACTGCGCGCCACCCTGAACGCCCATAACCGTGAGATTAAGTCCGTCCTTGATGTAACCGGTTTGCACACCATAGGCCAAGCCACCAAAAACATGCCACACTGTATTTGCGGTGAACGGGTTCACCGTATCTGTAAGTCCGAATGGCGTGGCCATTTTTCCCAGGCTCAGGTACAACGGCAACTCATCCAGGTTTCCGAAAAGGACATAACCCCTCCGCAATTGCAGCTGATTCCTTGACAAAGCAGTGGTCGTGCCCGTCCCGAAGCTCTGCTCTGGATCATAGAGTATTTCGCTGTACGCGGTCACCCATGATCCGAGATTTGCTGTGAGGCTTAACTGGGCGGAGTGGATAACTGCTTCCGAAACACTTTTTGTGACTTGATTATTGGAAGTCGGATGACGCATCAACCACCCGAATTTGCTGTCGGTATTACTTCGTTGAATATCGGCAATCGAGGTGACAGCGCCACCGACAACAAGAGAATTGGGGGATAACTCCCCACTCTGCTTTTTCTCCAGGATCAGCTGCTGCTTCCTATTGATCCGCGTAGTCGGGTCGAGCATTTCGTACGAAAATCGACTATTCAGGGTTAGGAATTCACCCCTACCTTCGGCCGGAGTGGTGACCCGTGTCTTGATGACAGAATTCTCACCAGTTTCAAGCTCGGCAACTTTTTCCCTGAGGACCCGATTCTCCGCTTCCAGCGCTTCCATTCTGGCGGCGAGCTCTTCCAACGTCAACCCGAAAGCAGGGGGGCTCATGAAAAGCGGTGATACGAGGATACAAACTGCGAATTGCAACAACCATCTATGCCGAATGCGTTGGGTATTCACAAACAGGCCTCCTTGTTATGCGTTGTAGCCAACGCGTTGTAAACTATGCAAGTTTTTTCAGACACTTCAAGCAGCCTACTGATTCTTATCTTTTTTGACGCAAACCGTTAATTGAATCGAGAGGATCGCAGCTATCTCATTATCATGCTGTTACGCACCCGCCGATTGGTCCATCTTCGAGTTCCTGCCCGGCTATCCTTTATCTGTCCCATAGGGCA
The DNA here is from genome assembly GCA_963580095.1 of Lentisphaeria bacterium. Classification (GTDB taxonomy): domain Bacteria; phylum Verrucomicrobiota; class Lentisphaeria; order JABSQK01; family CAJWLW01; genus CAJWLW01. The sequence goes on from CAUZJQ010000183.1 coordinate 5,651, forward strand.
ACGAAATCGATATGGTGTCATCTTACAGCTCCAGCCTTTTTGCGCATAATACACGCTTTCCTGATCGGTGCGACACGCAAGGGGATTGACAGGCTTGAAAGGAAGCACGATGGATCGAGGTTGAAGAAACAGGGGGCGAACGTTGAATATCGTTTCGTCCTCATAGACGCGCGCCGCTGCGGCTGTTCTGCACCGTAGCTGTTGGGGGAGCGGGTTGCGTGCGGCGCAATACGCCGTTGCGCTATACTGCGAAACAACTGTCCATTTCTTTCAGAAACCCGTCGACCGTTGCCTGTCGGTAGCCCACGAAGTTGTTTTCAAGTCGGGTCGGCTGGTCCTTGCTGTGGTCTGCGCAACGCAAGCTGCCTCGCACCAGGTCCACCGCCGGCGGTCCCGCGTGGACTTCGAGAGTGGACGTTGTCGAGGCGTAATAGTGCACGCTCTTGAGCCGGCTGGCGAGCCGCCGGCGCGCATAGGTCGGCAGCAGTTCATCGCCCGCCTCGGTCTCTGGATCCAGCCCTTCAGGCCAGAACACCCGGTTGATTTGGAACTCGAAGACTTTGCGCAGCATTTCCATCGCTGTGCCGGGCGCCTCGATACACTGTGATTCCGGCCACACGTCCAGGTTGGACCATGGCGCCGCCAGGGCCGCATGGTCCAGGTTCACCCGTTCCCCACGGGTGCTCACCTGTTTTTCATTGGGGTCGACAAAGGCGAAGTGCCGCGGATAGTCGAAGAAATCCCCTCCCCGTTCCCGCAGCACATCATAGAAGGCCGTGGCTACCGCCAGCAATCCGTAGCCGGCATGCAGCACACTGTCTTCGAGACAGATGCAGACCACGGCCAGTCGGTCGTTTTCGTGATAGTCCGGGCAGAACGCATCAAAGTCCGCCGGCTCCCTGCTGTCCGACCATCGATAATGAAAATCGGTTGCCTTGAGCATGCTGCTGGTGTGCATGGTTGTCCTCCCCTCTGCCGCGGTAGAAATCAGCCGGCATCATCTGGCAGTTCCGCCAGTTTCCCGGCGATGACATCGGCCACGGCGACGGATTCATTGAGGTGCTCGGCGTGGCGGGAGGCCTCAGCGATGGCGACACACTCGATCATCTCGTCGCGTGGCACCGGCACTTCACGCGTCGTCACCATCTGCTTGATTTTCTTCACGTTCTCTGCAGCGCCGAACGGGAACACGTAATCGTCGAAGTGCGGCGAATGAATCCGGCCACGGCTGCCGAAGGCACTAACGTACAGTGCGCAGTGGGGGAGTGGGATCATGCAGTTGATGGTCACGCCGTACCGCGGCCGATCCGACCGGTCGCCGTAGTCAAGGTGAATAAGCGTCTGCTGCCCGTTGGACACCCGTTTCACGCGCTCGACGCCGGCGCCGAAAATATGCTGGTTCAAACTGACCGTATGGATCACCCCGGCAATATCTGTGAAGCCGCCGAAAACAGCCCCGTACTGGGCACCGCCGATCTCCGGCATGCGCTGGGCGAACAGTGTGGCATCGGGCAGCGACCGAAGAATTGACAGCGACATGACCGGTGTATTGTTTGCATCTGCAAGTTCCAGGATCTGTTTCACGTCCGCTACGGTGTAGGCAAATGGCTTGTCCACGAAGGTGGCGATTCCTTTTTCCAATCCGGGCCGGGCCCACTCGAGATGGGTGCTGCCGTTTCCTGAGCAGTCGCCGACAAACACCAGATCAACATCGTCGCTGACCTGTTCCAGTGTGTCGCATACCTCAGGCTTGTCATGGAACACCTCGGAAAAAATTTGCGCGCGCTCCGGATCCGGGTCCCAGCATTTGACGATTTCGAAGCCGTCCACGGTTTCCACGGTGATCCGTCTCGCATCGTCGTAGAACGTGTAGTGATAGAAATGACCGGCACCCGTTTCCCATTCGGTTTTTTTCGGATAATCCGGCGGTCGCGGGCTCCGCAGTTTCAGCGGATCGTGATCCGCGAACAGGGCTCCGTAGTAAACCGAATGCAGATCGCAATGAATTATACCGACACGTATCTTTTCAGCCATAACGCCATATCCTCCATTTGTTTTGACCAATGTGTCGCGGTGGCATATCTTTTTGCAAGCGAGCCCGGACGGGGGTCAGATCAGGCCAAGGGGCAATCGGATGACCCAAATCAACCCATTCTTGTCACTGTGGCGGTTGGCCTTGTGGCGACGTCTGCAAGCGTGTCGGTGTGCAAGATAACCGGCTATGGTGCCAAAGGTTTCCAACGCCATCGGTTTTACCAAGTGGTCAATTCTCGGTTGGTGCTTGGATCCACACATCCGCACCGACTCAATCCTGCATCTGGAGGTTTTCGCGTTTATTCCGCGTGAAGGTCTACCGGGGGCCTTTGCCTTCATGTCAAGTACTCAAGGGCGGCCAGGGCATAGATGCGGGCACAATCAAAAATGCTCGATACTTCGACACATTCATTGGGTGAGTGTGCCAGCGTTATGATCCCGGGGCCAAAGGACGGCACGGTGGGAATACCTGCCGCGGCAAACCATGGCGCATCCGTCGCTGCGGGGTAGCAGCCGATCGGCGGAACTCCCGGCAGTACCTTCGCGCTGGCGTTCTGCAATGCCGGCACCAGTGCATGGTCACGCGGGAAATTCACCGGATCATCGCCCGCTTACCGCTCTGGCGTGCTGCCTTGATCTGTTCGCGGGCTCGCGGT
>CAUZJQ010000184.1:0-8328 GCA_963580095.1 Lentisphaeria bacterium
TCAACCGGCGCCCTCGTGTTCGGCTATTACGTCAACGACCCGGAGCGCTACGGTGTCGTCGATTTCGATGCCGACGGCAATGTCCTGAGCATCGAAGAAAAGCCGTCAACGCCGCGCACCAACTACGCCGTCCCGGGACTCTACCTGTACGACAGCACGGCAGCTTCCCGCGCCCGGGCTTTGAAGCCCTCGCCCCGTGGGGAACTCGAGATTACCGACCTGAATCTTGCCTACCTCAGCGACGGTGCGCTCCGGGTGCAGTTACTTGGCCGTGGCCTGGCTTGGCTGGATACCGGCACCCACGCCAGCCTGCTGGAAGCTTCCGCCTTCATCGGCGCCATACAAACCCGCCAAGGCCTGAAAATCGCCTGCCTCGAAGAGATCGCCTACATCCGCGGCTTCATCGATCGGACCGAACTCAACGCAGTCGTTGACTCGATGCCCAACGGGCCATACCGCGAATACCTCGAGCAGCGATTCGCCAACGAGTAGTTTTTTGCTGGCGTGGAACAGTCGCCCGCGGCCGCTGAAACGAAATTTACAGGACCTGCTCATCCTTGGTCCGAACCCCGAGCGCATTCCCTGAACTACCCCCAACTGGTCCTTGCCCAAACGGTGAACACCTCGGTCACGTACAGGTTGTGCAAGAACGCGTAGCTGTACAGCACTGTCGTTGCCCATAACAGCAACGATGCATACGGCCGCACATAAACCGTTGCGATCAGCCCGAAAACAATCTGAGTCGACTTGCCGGCAATCGGCCCGAAAACCGGCCCAAGCCATGCAGCTGCCCAGAAAAAAACCGGGTGTACCTCGCTCATGTGATCGCGCTCGTACAGCATGAAATGCGTCGTGCTGATACAATCCAGCGCTGCAGCGGTAGCCAGAGCAATGATCGGAAATCGGTAGGCACGCGTGAAGCCCCGACCGTTGCGGAGAAATTTTAGCCGCACGGCTTTGAGTTGTCGCAGGTTCCTGTCGCTGTAGAGCTTCACTGTCGGTCTGGTTTCCTTTCTCTATCCTATTAGAGACGCCTATACCAAAAAAGTTTCGGTCAATTGTAACCACAAGGTAACAGCACCGTTCAAGGCCCCTCCAGCAGCTCCTGCAACTGCGGATTGACGCGCTGTTCAACCTTCTTCTGGATAATCGCACCGGAACTGATCTCGTACTCCCGTCGAAAAAGAGGGATCCAGCGGCTGTACGCTTTAACCCCTATCGTGGCCTCATAGTTGGTGACCACCGCGAGTTTACCGGCGATATGCTGGGCAGTCGTCATTTTGTTCATCGGCTGCGCCCCAATCTCGATATCCTGGGGATCGATTTCGAAACGCCGCGCCTCCACCGCGGCAATGATCTGCACTTCGATGGCATCGCGGTTGGATAGATCCTCTTTGATACCCTGAGAGATCGCAAAGAGATCGTTGTTGAGATTGGTCGCGTGGTAGCCCTCACTCGTGCTGCGGACGAAGTAAAACCCACCACCCGCAGCCAGCAGAAGCACCACTACTAAAGTGATCCTTTTCATCGCAGGCCGAGATAGGTCAACAAATCGGTTTCGAGATCGAGCACGGCGACGCTTGGCTCGGCCGATCGATAAACGGCGCCTGGATTGATGATGCGGGTGTGGCCGATGCGCTCATCAGCAGCAACGTGGGTGTGGCCGGTAAAAACATAGTCGAACTCTCCACAGGTGGCGGCATAATCACGGCGACGAGCGTCGTCTCCGTGAACCAGTGCGATCGTCTTTCCGCCAAGTTTCAGCCGGCCGAAGGCACCGAGGATCGAGACCTTGACATCGGCACAAAAATCTGTAACATCGCTGTTGTAGTGGTCGACGTTGCCAAGTACAGCATACACCGGCACATCTTTAGGGTCGAACACAGCGGCCATCTCGATAAGCACGCCGTCCGAACCGAGGTCGCCGCAATGCAGCACGGCCGCGATCTGCTGCGCCGCCAGAATGTTGCAGGCGTTGCGGGTTCGCGCCACATTACCGTGGGTGTCGGAAAGCAGTCCGAGTTTCATGGAGCTATTGTGGATGCTGGTATTTCCGTATCCAGCACAGACGGCAGCGGCGCCGCCAGCGCATCACGATGCACCGACTGCAGCTCGACAGCACCGATATGCGGGACCGGCCGGGCCGCTCTGCTTTCAACCGCAAACGCCGCACCGATACCATAGATCCGATTCAGGTGCATCGCCAGATCGGGTCGCGACACAGCTTTCGCCGCAACGTGTCGAATGCCGCATCGGTCGGATTGCGCCAACGCCGCGGTCCGGGCCGCCAGCGCCGGTGCCCACACCACCGAGCGATACTCGTCAGACACGACGGTCATGCACAACCCCTGCCGCTGCCGGTGGCGCAGCCAGTCGAGATGCCCGCTGCGGCCGTCGAATGAATCGCCGATGCCAGGACCGGCACGCACCACCAACGCATCCGGCCGGGCCGCCAGCACAAGCGCCTCTGCCGCCACCCGGGTCTTGCCGTAGACCGAGATCGGATCCGGCGTGGACTGCTCGTTGTACGGTCCACTGTCGCCACTGAAAACATGATCCGAAGAACAGTACACCAGTCGCGTGGTTGGCGGTAAATGTGCCAGCAACAGCCGGATGCCGTCGACATTGATCCGCCGCGCCCAATCCGGATCCACCTCACATTTGTCAACGTCGCAGACGCCCGCGCAACAGATCACCGTGGAAGGCAGCGGCCCTTCGAACATCTGCCGGACATCGCCGGCTTCATCAAGATTGACCCGCCGCCAGCCGTTACAGCGTGCAGTGTTCGCAAAGCGATTGCAGAATACCGTGAGCCCGGGCAGCGGCAACTGCGCAAGATGCCATCCGAGTATCGAGGTGCCGCCAAGCAGGTAGGTCGCAGCCGTCATTTCAGCAGCTTGTAGGCCGTAATCAAAGGTACGTCCTTCGACAGGCGCTGGTTCGGCGTAAGTTTGGCAACGGCCTTGTAGGTGCTGCCATCCTGCGGCGCGCTGAAATCCGGCAACACGCCCTTTGACTGCCAGGCAACACCCCGCGGTGTGTACATCGCGCCAATGATGAACTTGCAGCGATAATTATTGTCCAGCGTATATGTCTTTTCGATTACCGACTTTCCGTAGGTGCCGGCACCTACGATGGTGGCGGCCTTGTGGTCTCGCAGCGCCGCAGCAATGATCTCGCAGGACGACGCCGTATTTTTGTTGACCAGCAGCACAATCTCAAAGTCATAAGGCGTCTCGTTCGACGAGACATATCGTTTCTCCTCCTCCTCGCCGGTCTCCCCCGGCTTTGTCGGCGCCTGGCGCTGCTGCAACCGCAGCAACACACTCTTGTTCGCCAGAAACAACTCGGTAAGACGCAGAGATTCCATGAACACCCCGCCCGTATTGTCGCGCAGGTCGAGAATCAGTTTCTTGACGTTTTTCACCTGCAACGCGTCGAGCTCGTTCTTCAGTTCGGCGGTTATCCCGGCGGTAATCTTGTGAATCTCGACGAAGCCGATCTCGTTCGGCAACACCGCGACCGATAGGTTCGCTGTCTTGAACTCTTTCAGCTTGATTACAACGTCAAAAACCTGCACATCCCGTACAATGGTGAGCTTGACTTCAGTGCCGACCTCGCCGCTCATCATGCTGTCGATATCGCTCACCAGTTTGCCCTTGAGCGGTTCGTCGTTGATGCGCAGAATGCGATCGTACGGCAGCAGCACTCCCTCCGCCGGCGAGCCTGGCAGGACTCCGGTCACGGTGAGGCTCCCATCCTGCTGGCTGAACTTACTCTTGACACCAGTGGAAATCTGCACGCCCTTGAGATTGTTCCGTACCTTGTCATAATCCGCCGGCTTCCACAGCTTGCCCAGCGACTTGTTCTCGGGTGGCGAGACGTGGCGGAGCATACCCGAGATAGCCGCGTAAAAAAGAGCTTCTTCGGTGATCTCGGTGGTATAATAGTTCTTGAGGATGAGGTCCATGACTTCGTGGAAAGCGTTTTCCGCATCCGGAAATTCCTGGTCGAGGGCGACAGGAAAGAACGAACGCGGCTCGGCATCTTCGGCACAGACCGCCGTAGCTGTCAGCAGGATCAGGAACAGATATCGACTCATGATAATTCTCCGGTTGTCAGAATGTCAGCAACCACAGCACACGAGTGAGACTGTCGTCGCGACACTGCTGGATGCGGCGAAAAGAAAGAACCGAACGTCTGTGTGCAAGTCACGATATCAGGTACTCGATACTGTCAATGACATTCTGCGGCGCGATGGTTTTGAGGCATTCATACGGTATATCGGTACGCCGGCAGGTGCGCTGCAGGCACGGTGAACAAGGCAGAGGATGACGCATGACCACCCAGCGGCCGCCAATTGGTCCGGTCGCAACAGGATCTGTCGAGCCAAAAATCGCTACCCCATCCTTTCCCAGCCCCGCGGCTAGATGCATAGCACCACTGTCGTTGGTCAAAACGCAGTCGACTCCCGCAAGTACGTACATTAATTGAGCCACCGACGACTTGCCAGCAATGCTGACCGCACCACTGCAGTCGGTGATTGCGGACATCGCAACCGCTTCCTCGCCGGTGGCGCCGCAGACGATCACGCGCCCGTGCTGGGCGGTCCACCATCTGGCGACCGCATTGAAATGGTCGACCGGCCATTGCTTGGCCGGGCCATAGGCCGCCCCTGGAGCGATGACCAGGAGACGCTCATTGACCGGCACCAGCGCATCCATGGCCGCGCGAGCTTCGTCGGCAAGTTGCGGTTCCAGCGCCGGATAGTCCGTATGCCAGTCACGACTGCCGCAGGCAGCGGCAAGCTCCAGGTATTTACGTACCTCATGCGCCTTGTCATGGCCCGCCTCCCGTCGCCATTCCGGCAGGCGCCCGCGAAGCAGCCAGGTGCGGCCACGCCCGACGCGGCCCGCGATATACCCGCCACCACTCCGCCACAGATCCCAGGCAGCACCGAACGAGTTTGGCAGCACGACCGAAACACCAGGCTCGGCGGCGCGCACCTCGCGGCGTTCAGCAGCAGACAAACGGCGACCTGCAAAGGTGATTACCTGATCGATCCATGGTACCGAGTGCCACAGATCGGCAAGCTTTGCCGGCGCCAGCACGGTCGTGCGACCACCCGGCGGCACCAGATTGTGCAACCGATAGACGCCGGGCAAAGTCATTACGGCATCGCCAAGCCAGTTGGTCGAGCGGATCAGCATCCCCTGACGCCAGTCGACTGGGCTGAGATTGATCGGGTACGGACAGCTGTAGTCACCGACCACCGGACGATAAACATTTGTCTCGACGGCGTTCAAGAGGCTGGCTTGCGGCGACCCGTTTGTTTCCCGAACCAGAATATGCCGATCACAACGAACGGCAGCAGGAACGGGAAGCGAACGAAGATTTTCGGGTAGAACAACGCCACCAGAAAGACGGAAGCCCAGAGAATCGTCAGCAGCATGTGCTGCCGGCCGGCCTGGCGTGGTTCAGTGGCGATTGGCGGTTGGTCAGTCATATAAGTATTGTATCGTGCATAGGTATGACACCTCGAAACTGCAGCGAATATATCGCCAATGACAGCCAAAAAAAAGAAACAGCCGTTACAGGACAATGCGGATTTCGCGCAGAACCCGTTCGACGCATTATCGGGTATCGGCCTGCCGTCTGGGCCGGCAGACCCGGAACCGCCGGAGCATCAGGCCCCAGCGGCATCTGATTTCATTGTGCATCGCGAGCGCCAGGGGCGGGGCGGCAAGGAAGTGACTTTGTTGACCTGCAAGAGTGGCACCGAGGACCTTCAACCCCTGGCGCGCGCTTTGCGACGGCATCTCGGCACCGGCGGCACTGTACGCAATGATATTATCGAACTGCAGGGCGATCAGCGTCAACCGGCAGCGACCTATCTGCGCGCCACCGGCCACCGCGTCCGCGGCGACATCCAATGAAATACGCCAAATAGCGGCCAAAACTTTGAGTACTCCAGGAGATCTTGATATCATCCACCTGAACCCCGGAAAACCTTGGTTTTCAACACGTCTGCCCCGATTTTTACTGTAAAAAATGCCATGACCCTAATTATTTGATCTTGGGATTCATGGAGTGAATAACTGCTGTGGTGGCTGCGTCGAACGAAGGAACAGATCGATTTTTTGACGCTTCTGCCGTATCTCGAATCTCCGAGGATCCCATGAACAATTTCTGCAAACTTCTTGCTGTCCTGATACTGGGGCGCCTGTATGTCACGCCGGTGACAGGCCAAACGTGTTATTCCTCCGGCACACGCGTGTACGACTCCGGCAACAGCAACGGTACGTCGGTCATATGGTCACAAGGCGACGACGACGGCCGCTTCCAGGAACGCCGCGTCTATGAAACTCCAACCCGGCGACGACGGCCGACCACAACGAGCCGTGTGTATTACATCAGCGTTCCCGAAGCACGCCCGCAACAGCCACGCTACGCAAGTTCACCGACGATCGTGCTGCCCAAATCCACCGGCATCGAGACGATCGAAGAATCGGATTATGAGCTGCCGAATTTCTATTTTCCAGTTGAGTCACCCGACATCAAAACTCCACAGCCCCCTGCTTCAACAGCGCCGGCTCACGTTTCGGCGGGACGGACAGCGTGGCGTATTCTGGCGGACGGACGGAAACAATTGGCCTTCACCGCTTTTGGCGAGCTGTGCAGTGAATATCCCGGCCACGCCCAGTACAAGCTGGGCTACAGTCTCGCAGCGGCAGGAGCTGGCAATGATCGCACGGCGATCTGGGCCATGCGGCGAACCTTCGCGCTGTCGGCAAACAGTATCGGTCCGATCCCGATCAACCAGAATCTGGCCAAGATGCTCGACCGGGTCGCAGCTTATTACGCCGATTTAGCGGCAACGCCAATGAGCAATCGCGACGCCAACTTCATGCTGGCGGCAGTCAACTACCTGCGCCACGATATCGATGGTGCACTGCAGGCAGTCGAAGCAGCGCGGGCATACGGTGATCTGAACCGCAGCACGATCAATCTACGCCACATCCTCCTGGCAGACGCCGACGTGTAGTAGCGCCGCAGGATATCAATCTCCTGCTGCAGGCGGAGGCGCGGTTCCAATACCAACCCCGTCCGCAATGTGCCTGATGTCCGACAGGCCGGCAATGCCCATCACTCGCGCCGCTCCTTCATCGCTTTACGGACATCAGGCGAATTCAGTAACGCGGTGGTACGGAACCCATTCGTAATTTAGACCGTGCGACTCAGCCTTGTCGATCAGCGGCCCAACAACGCGGTACGGCTCGTAGCGCGGCGATATGTGGGCCAGGATCAAACGCTTCACGCGGGCTTCGTGGGCCAGGTCGAAAACCTCCTGAAGTGTGCAGTGCGTCGGACCTCCGCGGTCATCGGCGTTGAGAAAGGTCGCGTCGTGGATCAGGATGTCGGCGTCTTCGAATTCGCGCGGATCGATCGGCATCGTATCGCCGGAATAGCAAAACCGTTTAGCATCGTAATAGTCGAATTTCTCGGCATCCGGCATGGCAGCGATCTCGGGGCCGGGCTTGCCCACATGCACTTCTTTCAGACGTTTCCGGCTTTCGAGGATCCGATAACCCAGCGGCTGGTCGCACGGATGCACCACTTGGATCGCCTCGCACACTCGCCCTTTGCGCAACTCAATACGGTCACCGGCGTCGATCGGCACCCATTCCAGCGGATATTTGACATGGCTTCCCATCATGCGGTCGACGGTCTCACGGATCAGCGCTATCGACCGGTCGCGGCGCGGGTAATAGATGCTTAGGGGCTTGGCATTGTCGCCTTTGGTCGACTGGCGCAGGCTGATCAGCAGCGGCAACCCGGTGATGTGATCAATGTGGCCGTGGGACAGAAAAATCTTTTCGATCGCAAAGATGCCGGCACGCAGGTACAGCGCCGCACCTTCACCGCAGTCGAACATCACGCGGTCAGGCGCGTAGAAATACCAGTTCGAATAGAGGCCCTTCGAATATGCTTTGATGATCATGGACAGGCAGTGGGTGGTGGCTGATACCGGAGAATTAGCAAACGGAAGATAACCTCTGAGACAGTGCTTTCCAGATAAAACGTCGGTTACCCGGTCCCCGAAACTCGTTAGACCATCCGATTGCATGCAGCGTGCATTCAACCGGTGCCAGATTCATAAAATCCGACCCCAGCATCCCGTGGATCAATGCCGGCCGCAGCATGGACGCGAGGATGCTTGCGTGAGCTCGAATTCGGTCGGCGGTTCAACCATCGATAAGGGTCTTGTAGGCAGCGCAAACAACGTCGAGTTGCCGGTCGAGCGAATAACTGTTCGCGATGAAGGCC
>CAUZJQ010000185.1:0-8287 GCA_963580095.1 Lentisphaeria bacterium
CACGATCGAGAACCTGGAGCGCGCGCTCAAGGCGTGTCCGGACACGACATTCATCGGGCACGCACCCGGTTTTTGGCGTGAGATCAGCGGCGACGCCGCGAGCGATCCGGAAGTCTATCCGCGCGGTCCAGTCACGGGTCGGGGCCGGTTGTACGATCTTTTCGAAGCAAATGACAACCTGTGCGCTGATCTGTCCGCCGGCTCGGGACAGTACGCATTGGATCGCGATCCCGAGCATGCCGTGGCGTTCATCCGGCAGCACAGCGACCGGCTGCTGTTCGGCCGCGACTGCTACGGCGGTGACCTGCACGCTTTTCTATCGACCCTCGATCTCGAGCCGGAGATTATTGAAAAGGTGTATCACGGCAATGCCGAGCGGCTGGTCTCGCCGCCGGCGAAGGCGTAGATACCATATCCACAGTTGTCTGAGCTGCGGCTCCTGTGATGGGAGTACCGTTATTTTCGTTATCGTCGGCAGCAAGCCATTCGTCAAAATTCAATTGTCGGGTCAAGAAGGTGAAAATCGAAAACGTCGAGATTGATGACGCGATCGACTGCCTGGTGGTGACCAGCGATGCACATGCCGCTGCCGAGGCACTGGCAGGTTTTGAACAAAGCGTGGCTGCTTTGCCGGGAACCTGGAAGATGCTCTTTGCCGGGGACGTAATTGGCGGCGGCATCGATGCCGTCGAGACGGTTGACTGGGTCCGCACTCACGCCAAAGGAAGGGCAGTGCGCGGCAATCACGACGAATGCATCGTTCCCAAGCCGCAGCCTGGGGAAAGTCATTGCCCGGGTTCAAGGTGGCACGCCTCCGGTGCGCTGAGCGACGCAGGATATCGGTTCGTCCAGGAACTTCCCGATCAGGTCCACGTCTGCTGGCGTGGCAAGAAAATCCGGATGATACACGGTGACATGGAGCCGGGCGGTGAGCAGCCGGTCCCCTGGCTGATCACCTCGAAAGAGTTGACCGATATCTTCGGAGATCCTCAATTCGATCTCACTGTTATGGGTCATACACACCATCCGTTCGTGCGCCGCGAAGGCGACCGATACCTCGCGAACGCCGGCTCAATCGCCTGGCCGTTCATCGCAACTGTGATGGAAGACGGTTCGACCCATTCCTGGGCCGGGGATAACGCAGTTGTGGACAGCAGCAATTGCCGCAGCAGCTATCTCGTTGTTACCGAGAAGGAGGCAGAGCTTGCGGTCGAGATCGTTCGCTTCGACTATGACCGCGAAGCCCTTCTCGATAAGTTGGCCGTGACAGAACAGCCGATCGAGTTCTGGCGCTTGCTTCTGACAACCGGTGTTATTAACCTTCAAATGCTCAAACCTTCGTGTTGAGCGTGTTCTTACTTTCCCGGCCGAGGTCAGTGCCAATCGACACGTTTCCCGGTGGCGGCGCGAACTGCACGCATTCCATGGTGTCATTCGTCCTTGCACTTGACCACAGAATGCTGAACGGTATGCCCTTGGAGAATTGAGATGAGCGAAAGGAAACGGCCAATGATCGGCAGGTGTGTCGGGATATCAGCTTGTGCATTTGGTGTCCTGTTCCTCACTGCCGGATGCGCACCGGTAAGGAGCGGCCTTGACTTGAAGGCGCTTGGGCTGGCATACCAGCTCAAGGAACTCAAGGAACCGCGCCCAAACCGCGTGCATGTCCTGCGCGTGGACCTGTCCAGCCGGAAGATCCGACCAGCCGTTGTCATTGGCGCGGACCCGGACGGCGACGGCCCGGCCGAGTCGGCGCTTGCCGATCCGTTGAAACTCGCGAGCGACCGGTCGGTTCTCGCTTTCATCAATTCGAACCCCTGGGACAGTTTGGCGGACAGCGCCGGCAATAGGAACCGGAGATGGTTTGAGGGACAGCCAGTCGATATCCACGGTCTGGCGGTTTCCGGCGGCTGGATGAGGAGTCCCGCCCAGCCGCCCGTTGCGTCCATCTGGGTCAACAGCCAGGGGCGTGTATTCCTGGGCGATGCTCCGGGCGACGAAGCGGTCGGGGAGGCAACGGCGGGGTTCCAGCAGATTGTCAAGGACGGAGCCCTTGTCGTCCCTGCCGACGGTGCATTGCATCCCCGGACGGCGATCGGCGTCGACGAGGATGGGGTCGCGATGTGGCTGGTTGTGGTGGATGGACGGCAGAAGCAGTACAGTGAAGGCATGGATTTGCACGAATTAGGCCGCCTCATGCTCGGCTTGGGTTGCTGGAATGCGACGAATATGGACGGCGGTGGGAGCAGCATCATGGGCTTGGTGGGAGGGGGCGGCCGGCTTCGCGTTGTGAACCGCCCTTCAGACCGCCGTTTCGGAGTGTCCAGGAACCGCCCGCTTCCGATGATCTTTACGATCAGGGAGAAGTCGGATTCCAAGCGGTCTCCGGTCACTGATACGGACTCAACGGAAAGATGACATTGTGAACCAATCGTTCGAGCCGACGGCGAAGCTGCCGCGGCTCAGCTCGGCGTTGGCCGGGTCTGATTCCGATTACTCATTGATCACATGCGGGGGAGCAACGGCATTTGATGTGTGTGTGCCTGAGGCGCGCAGGGCTACATTTCCAATCCCAACTTCCGAAATCTGGCCATGGATCTACACCGGGGAGAATCCCACCAACAAGGCGCCGGACACCGACAGTGAATAGCGCTACACGCCGCCTTATGGCGCTCAACTGCCAAGGTTCTCCCGATCAGGCGGCCTCATAAATTATTTGGATATCCTGAAAATATGTGAAATTGTAGCCATGTTGGGCTTTGTAAGAGTTGAGAATCGAACTAAACTCCTTGCCGTTCGTTAACGGTTGACCGATCGCGCGCCGCCGCTAACGCGGTACCGCGTCGGAGACCTCGGCGTCGGTTGCGTCAGTAACGAAATTTTATTTCTCCTTTGAAACGGTGAATTCGAAGGTAGAAAGAAAATCCTAATTCACCACAAAACAGAAGAGGGAAGAATGAGTAAGGGTACAGTCAAGTGGTTCAATGACGGAAAAGGTTTTGGTTTTATTGCACCTGAGGATGGAGGAAAAGATCTTTTCGTTCATCATTCGGAAATCCAGAGTGGTGGGGGGCATGCAACGCTCACGGAAGGTCAGGAAGTAGAATTCGAAGTGGGCGAAGGCCAGAAAGGTCCATGTGCCAAGAATGTTATTCCCCTCTGAGTTAACCTCAGACGGAATCACATGACGAATCAATGCAACCGGCCGCTGTAAGCGGCCGGTTGCATTGGCGTCCTTTCGTGAGTGCCTTTGTTGCGGGCCGCGAAAATGAATGACCGCGAGTTTGATGCACCGAACACGCAATGTCGCGAATGCGGCTTCTGCGTCGGAGGCATCCGGGGTCGCCTCTTCATCTGAGAAGGTGCAGAGCGTGGGCTCTAAGGTCTTTATCACGGGCGCAGACAAGGGCCTTGGGCGAGTGAGTCCGTGTACAGCGGTTCCTGCAAGCGGGGTGGCGAGTCTTTGAAGGGCGCTATTCCCCCTCGTGCGGAGTTGGGCGTGGTGCAGCCCCGGGCAACGGGATGCTTACAGAATTGCCACTCGACGTTGCCGACCTGGAAGCTGCACGAATCGTCTCCACGTACAACGACAGTATTGACGTCCTTGTCAACAATACCGCGGCCTTGTCGCCGTCGGACGGTGTACTGGGAGATGTGGATTTCGGTCAGGTCATGCAGGCTATTGACGTCAATCGTCTGTGGTCCTTTGTGGGCCGTCTAACAGTTTCTGCCGTTGCTCCAAGACGGACAAGTGAAGCCGATTGTCAACATCTCGTCCGAAGCCGGGAGGATTCAAGGCTGCGAACGAACCGTCTGGTATGGCTACGGCATGTCGAAGATCGCTTTGAACATGCAGTCGCGGCCTGCCAACTTCCTTGCTCCGCAGGGCTTCAGAGTAGTAGCCGTGTACACTGGCGGGATGGAGGCTGACATATTCCCAGCTGTACCCGGAGCCTTGGGGGAAGCTGCTGAGAGCTTTCACGCGTTGGTCGACAACCCCGGATATAGCGGCCGGGGAGCTGTTCGTGCAGTTCGACGGAACCGCCCTGCATTTCGAAACACGACACGCAGTCGAACCAGTTGCTCCATCGAACCTCGTAAATTCGACTGCTGATACCCACCATTCGACATGAATGAGATGAAACAAAATGTTGATATGATAAGTCGTGTCAGAAAAGGCTCCCTTTACTCCTTTATCGGCTTTTTGGCTGTAAGTGCCCTGCTGGCTATCACGTGCGTTCTTTCTGGAAAGTTCGGTGATTTCGAAATAAAGGTTCTGATCACGACTTCGGTCATTGCTGTTGCCAGCATCTGTTCTCTATGCTGTAGTGCATACTCCAACCGGAAAGAGAACTCCTTGCCCGGCCTTGGTGGTATTGCCGTGGCGGCGGTCTCCGCGGTGATGCTGATTGTGGGGGTTTGGGCAGAAATAGACTCTGAAGGATATTGGAAGGCCACAGCTATCTGTAGTGTCTTTGCAATAGCATTTGCACACTCACTCGCGTTGCTGACTATTGGTCTTCGGCCAACGCATTCCTGGCTTCGGATCGGAACCGGAATCAACATCTTCGCTTTGGCTGTCCTCATCTCAGTTATGATTCTCGTAGAGATAGATGATGAGGGTGTCTTTAAGCTTGTTGCCGTGCTTGCTATTCTTGTAGCACTGGAGACATTGGTGATTCCTGTTCTTGGCAGGTTAGCCAAGGTGGTGCCGACCCAAGCCGGAGAAACACTTTCACTCACAAGGCGAGAAGACGGAACGTATGAAGACCAAGGTGGGCGCATCTATAGAGTGAGTGAAATGCCGAACGATTCCATCGAGGCGACGCCCGATGACACGCCTCATGGATAACGTTGACGCAGTCGAGTGGGCATGGTAGCTTAAAATTTCTACCGCGGCCAGTCTTCAGTAAGGCCCGAAGGTGCCATCACTGGCAAGTCCTGAACAATTCAATTCGTCTGGATTATTGAGAATGGTTTGGACTGGAAGGCCCCAATGGTTCTGCGCGGCCATATTTGAGGTGAGGAAATGACTAACCTGGGGCGGTTGTTTCTCCTGTTCTGCACGTGCGTGATCCCAATGCCGCTGATCGCCCAGCAGGGCGATCAGATGGGGGAAATAGAGCGGCGGATAATCGAGAAATTCCTCAAGGCCAAGCCGGTGCCGGTGGCACCCCATGCAAGCGCCAAGCGCGAGTTGATCGAGGAATTGCATGGCTACGCGGCAAAAAAACCTGACCTCAAGAAGCCTGACGCGGTTGCCAAATACGTGGGTAATGTCGAGACCCTGATCGGCAATTTGAAGGCGCTTTCCGCTGACGACAGAAAAACCCTGAAAGCGGTGAAGAATGTCGAGAAATACCTCAAGCGTCTGAAGGCCAAGTCCTCCAAGACCTATCTCACCGCGGTCGTCAAGTCTGTCGCCAAAGTTGAGGTTCCGAAGAGTGCCGGGAATGCCGACTACCGCCGGCAGATTGAGCAACTGCTGGCGATGCCGTCCGATGAAGCGCACGACGGACTTCTTGAGGAGAAGGAATACGTCTCGGCGACGAAGTGTCAGACTTGTCACCCGATTCACTTTAAGCAGTGGTCCCTTTCGCAGCATGCCTATGCCCAGATCAGTCCGGTGTATCTGTCCATGCAGAATCAGATAAACAAGCTGACGAGCGGGACCAACGGCGATTTTTGTATCCGCTGTCATAATCAGGTTGGCATGAACAAGAAAGAGTCCACCTATGCCAGCAATCTGGAGCGCCACCCGGCCTCCCGTGAGGGAATCACCTGCGTCGTCTGTCACCGGATCAGTCCCGGAAAAAAAACCGCCAGGGGTTCGCTGCCATATGGCAAGGTCAGCGGCCGTATAGGTCTTCTGAAGGCCGACCTCAGCGGTATTGTTTTCGGTCCGCGCCCAGACGATTCGGTGAAGGAGGCGATCGACACGATCAAGGGGCAAGCGGTGCACGTCGACTCCAAAAAGTTCGCGCAGATCAACACTTCCGGCTTCTGCGGGACCTGTCACGACGTCAATCTTTTCAACGGTTTTCGCCTTGAGGAAGCGTTTAGCGAATATAAAAATTCTCCCGCAGCGAAGAAGGGAATCTCTTGTCAGGACTGCCATATGGGAGTTGAGCAGGGCTTTGCCCTGACGGATGCAGGCGGATCGCTTTCCGCCAGGAATTACCATGTCGGCCTGGCAGCAACAGCCTCAACCGCCAAGCGCAAGATTACCAATCATATGTTTTCCGGGCCGGATCATACCGTCGTGCATCCCGGCATCTTTCCTGTGGATGATCTTCTTGTGAAAATGGCTACTATGCAGGAGTGGCTGGATTTCGACTTTGAGTCCGGCTGGGGGAGCAAACTTTGGGAGGACAGCTTCAGCGCGGCGGCAGATCCTGAGGCGGTGAAGCAATTCGCACCCGCGTCGGCAACTGGACAACCTTTCCGCTGGATGTATGCCGAGGACCGCAAGAAGGCTCGGGAGGTCATTTATCTGCAAATGAACAAGCTTGCGGAGGCACGGCGCCATCGCCTGGTTGTTCTACGCAACGGTTATAAACTTGCCGAAACAGAAACAGGGGATACGCAGAACAGCACCAAGATACGAGTCAGTGCTGCCAGCCAAGGCGACGGTATCCGCTTTGATATCGGGGTCAAGAACGGCACAGATGGCCACAATGTCCCGACTGGTTTCATCGCCGAAAGACTGGTATGGCTGCAGGTCGATGTGACCAAAGTGGGGGCTGACCGTCCGCTATTCCAATCGGGAGATCTGGATCCGAACGGCGATTTGCGTGACAGCCATTCCACCTTTGTCCACAACGGCGACAGTCGCTGGGCGGTTGCCGATGGCATTGGCGCCCAGCGACTGCTGCTGAGCCCGTCAAAGACAATCGACAACGATGAACACATCCGAGTGACCGTGGACCGGCAGCTCTTCAACCTGCAGTCGAACTTCATTACCCGTAACATTCGGGGAGGGGAACGCGAGCAGGTGCTGGCAGTCAACCATTCTGTTGACTTGTTGCCCTTCATCCGCCCTAGCACACGTTCGACTGTGCTGACCGGGCAACCGGCTGGAGCCCGAATCCATCGAAAGAATATTCCGCCAAATGTCGTTCGCAAGGCGAGCTACAAAGTGGATCGCGACCTGCTTGACGGCAGCGGTGACTATGTCATCGAGGTTAAGCTGGTGGCGGGCATGATACCGGTAAACTTGCTGAGTGCAATTGAATCTGTCGGGTTTGATTACGGCATGAGCACCCGCGGTCTTGCCCGCCGGGTTGTTTTCGGGTACAAGGCTGAGATCGACGCGATGCGTTACCATTCATTCAAGTCGGCGGTTGACGTGGAGGCGGTGACCGCGAATGCCGGCTACCGCCAACGAGCAGAAAAGGAGCTGGCGCCACAGTTGAGGGTACTAAATGCGCTCGATGCAGCATACTGGATAGATTTAGCCTGTGTGAATTATTATGCGCGTGACGTGCAACAGAAGAAAATTGACTTTGCCATGAAACGCATCGTGGCCTTGCCTGACTACAGCACAATCGCGGCCCAGTATCTATATAAGCGCTGTCTGGAATCACTTAAACTGGATAATATTGATCAGTCCGACGAACTGACCACCTTTCTGGTTCGCTGGAAGCGCCAAGCCGGGGCCGACATTGAAAATATCGACGAGATCCTCGCGATAATTCTCACGGACAAATACGAGAACGACTACTGGAGCAGTTCTGAAATCTACGAGAAGAATCATGGGCTGCTGCTCAGTAAGATTGCCGGTCATGAAGTCCTCGAATCGCAGAAACGAACGGTGAGAGTGGACTGATGGCAGGTAAACCTTTGACAGTGGTGGTCTCCTTTCTGATGCTGCTTGCCCTGTGCATATGGGAAGCAAGAGCCGCCGGGGGAAGTGCCAGCAGCTATGTGACGGATGATCCGATACCCTTTGCCTATCCGCCTGATGCAGAGGATCCCGGCCGCACCCGGCCCCTGATCGAGCTTGGCGACCCCTTCCTGGGAAACGGTAATCTCCGACCCGGGTTCCGTTTGCCCGGTGGTGCTGTGTGGCAGCCGCGGTTGTGGGTCTATGGCAATTATCGCTCCTCACTGCATTCCTACAAATTGGACAACGGCCCGACGATACGGGAGTGGGCGAACCGCCTGGACCTGTTTTCGAACCTGCAGTTGACAGGTACCGAGCGGATACTCCTGGGCCTACGCCCCCTGGATGATGCCGGCGGCTTCTGGGGGCAGGCATGGTCCGATGATGAGCAGGCAAGCTTCA
>CAUZJQ010000186.1:0-8258 GCA_963580095.1 Lentisphaeria bacterium
GATGCCCGATGAAAAACCGATTCACGACGCCGACACCTACATCGAGCGTCTTCGCACCCTTGGATTCAAGGCCGCACCCGAAGCCAATGGCCCCGCCTTTGTCCAGACCCGGCACCGCCTCGCAGCGAAGATGATTCGTGGCATCGACCCGGCCGCCGAGCAGCATGTCTCCAAACTCAAGGAGAGCATCATCAGAGGCAAGTACGAGATAGAGGAAGACGAAGTGCTGATCGGCAATTTCCTGGCTATGGATTTCAATCTCCTGATCGGCGACAAGATCATCGTGCACCCGACCGGCGCCCTGCGAGAGTGGATCAAGTTTGACGAAAATGATGAAATCGTCATCGAGGACCCCGGCAAGCTCTATTCTCCCGAGGAACTCACTGTTGCCGGCATCTATTCCATCGGCATGCACCTGTATGACAACGAGATCATCGTCACTCACATCGACAAAGCAAACGAGGTCTTCCGCTCTGAATGGGGTGATGCGACTGTCATCAAGATCTGGACGGACGATCCGGAACGCGCGCACGAGGTGCGTAAAACGATTGGCGAAGACGGCGGCTTCGGCGGACTCGCAGCGGTCACCTGGATGGAGAAGAACGCCGAGTTTTTCCGTGCCCTGGCAGTGGAGAAAAATCTGCAGTTTTTCGTGCTGGTTTTCATCGTCATCGTCTCGTCGTTCAGTATTGCTGCGACGCTGATCACCATTGTCATTCAGAAAACCCGCGAGATCGGCGTGCTCAAGGCGCTGGGGGCGACGCAGCGGACGATCCTGTCGGTTTTCCTCCTGCAGGGCGCCATCGTTGGGTTGGTAGGTGTCGGGCTCGGCACGGCCGTCGGCCTTTTGGTCGTCAATTATCGCGGCCGGATACAGGAATTCATCGAGTGGGCCTTCAATATCTCTGTGTTCCCGCCGGAACTTTATATGCTTACGGTCATCCCGGCGCATATCAGCAAGGGGGATATCATTGTAATCGACGCCATCTCGTTCGTAATCTGTGTGCTCGGTGCAATTATACCGGCGATCTACGCGGTGGGTTTGCAGCCCATCCGAGCCTTGCAACACGATTCCTGAAATGCCCGAACCCGCCCTCCAACTTATTTCTCTGGCCAAGCGCTACACGCTTAAAACGCATGTCATCGACGTGCTGTGCGGCGCCGAGCTTACCGTTGAACGCGGCACGTGGGTCGCGGTTACCGGTAAGTCCGGTTGCGGCAAGAGCACGCTGCTGCATCTTGCCGGGGCTCTCGACAGCCCAGACTGCGGAAAGGTCGTTTGCTTCGGGCAAACCGTTTCAGACCTGCACGCCGACCGAGGCGCCGTGTTCAGGCAGAAGCACATCGGCTTTGTCTTCCAGTCCTACCAGTTGATGCCCGGACTCACCGCTCTGGAAAATATCGCGCTTGCCAGCCGCCTTGTCGGCAATTCGAAACGCGCCGCGACAGCACGCGCCCTCGATCTTCTCACACAGGTCGATCTGCAGGAGCGCGCTCACCATTTTCCGGCCGAACTCTCCGGCGGCGAACAGCAGCGCATCGCCATCGCCCGGGCGATGATGAATGACCCCGATATCATCCTGGCAGACGAACCCACCGGCAATCTCGACCCAGACACGTCTGAGGATATCATGCGCATTCTCGCCGGGCTGCGCGACAACGAGGGCAAGACCATCGTCATGGTCACCCACGATATGTCACTCACCGTCCGCGCCAATCAGGTCTTTGTCCTCGAGGGCGGCCAACTGCATCTGCCTATCAACGGTGAGCATGACGGCAGTCAGGCCTGATCCCACGCCGTGGCTTCGGCCATTTTTTGCTTGACCAATTGTTTGCAGGCGGCCAAGCCGTCGTTATCCAGTTCCGGGGCGATGCGGATCGGGCTGCCGATCACCAGCCGGGCGCGAGTGAATGGCTTCGGGATCTGCGTCCCGTCCCAGTTGTTCAGTTCCCAGTGACTGCGGGTGTTCACCGCAATTGGACGAATCGGCACCTGCGCTCGGCTGGCCAGCCAGCAGATGCCGTCCTGCACTTCGTAGCGCGGCCCGCGCGGCCCGTCGGGTGTCAACCCCAGCACGCCGCCATCGGTCAGAAACCGCTGCATGTCTCGGAGAGATTCGGCGCCGCCGCGACTGCTCGAGCCGCGGATCGAGCGGATCCCGAAGCATTTCATAAAATCGCAGATATATCCGCCGTCGCGTGACTGGCTCACCAGTGCTGCGCAGCGCTCCCGGATATGCAACGGAAGCATCGTCGGCATGCAGAGGAGACGATTGTGCCAGATCGACAGGATACAGGGGGCCGGCGGATTGGTCTCGAGAAACCTGTCGGGATCGTCCACTTCCACGCGCAGCGTACTGCCAAGCATTCGGGTGCCGAGTGCCAGCACTTTAGTTGCACAGCCCGGCATTTGTTTAATGCGTTTGAAATGACTCACGACTGTCCTGTAATCCTCACGTAGACGGAATCACCGGCAAGGTGATCACGGACCGTCGCTGCCGGTCGTGAAATACCGTGTTGTCCGCCACGACGCGTCGGCGCTCGCAGCCGATCGCTTCGCCGGTATTCGGGTTGACGTCGAACCGCGGAAAATTGGAACTCGAAATGTCGACACGGATGCGATGGCCGGCGACGAACAGATTGCTCGTTGGGTACAGCGGGAACGTCACCTTCACGACTTCGCCTGACTCAACCAGCTCGCCGCGCTCGCGCCCGTCGCGGTAACGCAGTCGCTGGATGCTGTCAGTCAGATTCAACGCATAGCCGTGCGGATACGATGGATTCGGCGGATAGACGTCGATCAACTTGGCGGTGAAATCGGTATCGACCGCGCTGGTGGCAACCCACAGCGTCACCGAAACGGGTCCTGTCACTTCGACGGCTTCCGTCAGTGGCTCGGTTTCGAAGACCAGCACATCCGGACGCGAGCCGAGCGGCAGGTATGGCAGCCGGCAGCCGAAACTGTCGCTGTTCTCGATCTGGTCGAAGCCACCTGCCTGCATCAGGTCCTCGGCGCGCGATGCATACGTCGCCAGGCCCGGATCGGTGATGCCTGCCGGCAACGGGCCGAGCTGGTTCAGCGACGACACGTTGCCGCCGATGGACGGTACCGGATGCGCCGGATCGAAGCTGTACGTCGTGCTGGCGGTTTCGAATGACGGAGGTTCCTTAGTCAATCTCCCGTCGCCGTGCAGGTAAAAATCCGTGTATGCCGTGCGCTGCAACGGCCACGTCTCTTCGTCGCGCCATCTGCCGCCATGAAACAACCGGCCGGCATGCGTGCGCTGCCCATCGCCACCGCCCATCACGAAAATGCGCACCGGGGGTTGGTCCGTGATCGCCGATCCGTCGCCTTTCAGAGCTGCGTCGAACCAACGGTGATTGAGCCCGCGGAAGCTATCCAGTGTGGAATCGGGACCGAATTCGACGTCGCCGGAAAATGATTCTTCGGTGGTCGTGTCGCCATGGGTCCACGGGCCGACCAATACCTTCACACATGACTTGCAGGCGGACAGGCCGCAATAGTTCTCGAACGTGGCGCGCGTGTACGAATCGTACCAGCCGCCCACCAGAAGCGTCGGGATATCAGGAAAACGATCCCAAAACAGCTTGGGTGCCATGCTCGGGTGGCCCCAGTAGTCTTTGTCATAATCGGCCCGCGTCACAATGTCGAAGGCCCACTTCTCGTATGCCGGCACCAGTTTCAACTGCGTCTGGCCGCGGCGGATAGGCAATCGCGTGAGCCAGTCGCTGAAGCGGACCGGCCCGGCATTCAGACCGGCGTCCACTGCCGGGTCGGTTTTCAATGCCGCCTGGGTATTGCCGGCGGAGTGCCAGAAGGCCCACGCCAGGAAGCGCAGCTCAAAAACACCGTTGTGACGGACTGAACTCGAGTAGGCGTCCGCCCCGCTCATGTTCGGAATCATCGCTGACAGGTTCTCCGGGCCTAACGCCGCCATCGCTGTCTGGGTCCATCCGGACCATGACGTGCCGAACGAGCCGACTTTTCCGTTCGACCAGGGCTGTGCGTCGATCCACTCCAGCGTGTCGTAGCCGTCCTCGGCTTCGGGAATCAGGAAGTTGACCTCGCCGCCGGACCGGAAGCAACCGCGGCAGTCCTGCATCACCACGATGTACCCGTGCCCGCCAAAATACTTGCCGTAGTTTTGGTCGCGCTCGAAATTGACCTTGTTGTACGGGGTCCGGAACAGCAGTACCGGCAGCGGTTCCTCGACTATCGCATCCGCTTGCGCTGGACGGTACAGATCGGTCGCCAGCTCGACACCGTCGCGCATCGGCACCATGATGTTGTATGTGACCCAAATCTCGAACGTCGCCATCAGTTTTCTACCCACGGATTTACAGGTTGCAATGCGGCACCCTGAAACTCGCGTATCATTGCGCCGGTTGCTTTGTCCGCCTTGATCACCCGAATCAACGCCACCAGGTCATCGACACGACGTTCCACCAGGATTTTGCCTTTTTCGGCTGTGCCCGGACGACCGTCGCCGACGTACATGCGGGGGTATTGCGCATACCAGTTTGTCGGAGAATAACCACCCGCCTCGCGGACCGCGTTGCCGTGTGTGTCCGGCGTCGACGGCTCGTCGGGCAGTTCCTTCATTTTTACCAGCTCAGGATGGAGGTAGAGGGCGGTGCTGGTTTCCGCCTCGCAGGCGTGTCCCAGATGCTTCGTCTCCATCAGCGCCTCGCCGTCGCGCCAGTGCGGGATATCCCCGAAGTAGACACAGTAGTCCTTCGGCGTTTCTAGCAGAGTCTGCACGAATAACGGCAGGAAGTTCCGGTTGCCGCCATGACCACTCAGCAGAATAATTTTCTTGAACCCGTGCCGTCCCAGTTCCTCACAGATGTTCGCCAACAGAGCAAACACCAACTCCCGTTTGATCACCAGCGACCCCGGCAGGTGCATCGCCTCGTGGTTGATGCCCCAGCAGTATTGCGGGAAGACCAGCGCTGGCTCCCGTTCCGCAGCCTTGCAGGCGACCCAATGGGATTCGAACATATCCGTGCCCAGTGGCATGTGCGTTGAATGCGCCTCGAGTACCCCGATCGGGATAATGCCCACGCCTTTACAGTCGGAGACCGCCCTTGCGAAGTCCGGCATCGTCAGGTTTTCCCAGCGCATATGTTGAATCTCCGTTCGGGCACACAGATTGAAGTGCAATACTATCAGATACTCTCACGCGATTGCAATATTGACGAATTCGAAGTGCACGGGTGGGATGTTGTGCCCGCCCCGATAGTGATTAGTTTACGCTATGACCACGACAAACCAGAGTTGGCTTACCTCCGATGAGCAGGAACGCGGCGTCCGTCGCAACCGTGCCTTAACCGAGGCCATTAAGGTCACCAACAAGTTCCCCGGTGAGCCGGTCTTCTCCGTCTTCACTGTCGCGACCGCCGACGAAGCCGACGTCCCGCAGATATACGACGTCGAGATCCGCTCACTCATCGACGACGTGAATACGTGTGCCTGCCCCGACTTCGATAAGAACGGATTGGGCACCTGCAAGCACGTCGAGAAAGTCCTGCTCGACCTGCGCCGCACCAAGGCAGGTCGCGCTTCTCTGAAAAACGGCGGCGTCTCCCCCTGCCTCGAAGTCTGTGTCCAGCAGCCGGAACGACAGCCGATTGTCGTCATACCGGACAGCGCCGCCGAGGCAGCCAGATCCTGGATCGCCCAATTCATCGATGCTCGCCACCAGCTGCGGAGTCCGTGGGAGGCGACGTTGCCCGTGTTCCTCCGTGAGTTCCGCAACGCCGAACCCGACATCGCCGCCCAGATTCGTGTCTCCAGCGCCGTTTACCATCTTGCCTCCTCTGTGGAACGGCGCCGTCGCCTGCAGCAGTCCCGTAACGAATTTGCCGAGGGATTCAGCCAGCAGCAGCAGTCCCGCAATTTCCTGCGCTTCCCAATGTACGACTACCAGGTCGTCGGCATGCTGCACCTCGCGTTCGGCGGCCGCGCCATGCTGGCTGACGAATTGGGACTCGGCAAGTCCGTTCAGGCCATCGCTGCCGCCAAGGTTCTGCGCCAACTCTGGGACGTCCAGCGCGTCCTTATTGCTTGTCCCGCAGCGCTGAAAGCTGATTGGGAACAACAGATCCGGAAATTCACCGATCTCCCGTGCCGCACCGTGGATGGCCCACGCCAGAGAAGACTCGAACTCTATCGCGATTGCACCGAGTTCTTCGTGATCATGTCCTACGACCAGATCGACCGCGACGAACCGGAAATCGCTACGATCCTCGCGCCCGATTTACTCATTCTCGATGAAGCCCAACGCATCAAGAACTGGCGCAACAAAACTGCCCGTGCCATCAAACGAATCGACACCGAGTTCGCCTTTGTCCTCACCGGTACCGCCTTCGAAAGCCGCATCGACGAAATCTATTCCATCGTCGAATTCATCGACCCGCATATCTTCGGCAGCCTCTTCCGTTTTAATCGCGATTTCTATCAACTCGATGACCGCGGCCGTCCTGTCGGCCTTACCAATCTTACCGATCTCTTCCGGCGCCTGCAGCCTATTATGCTGAGGCGGAAGAGATCAGACGTTTCCGGACAGCTTCCACGACAGATCGAGAATACATATTTCGTCGAAATGCTCGACCGGCAGAAGCGCCGCTACAACGACTGTGAACAGCAACTCTGCCGCGCCCTCGACAAGCGAGCCGAAGATGCCGACAAGCACCATCACGCCCAAACCCTGCTCGACAGCATGCGCATGGTCTGCAGCAGCGCGGCGCTGGTCGACCCGAATGTCAACGAAGCGCCCAAA
Organism: Lentisphaeria bacterium; assembly: GCA_963580095.1. GTDB lineage: Bacteria > Verrucomicrobiota > Lentisphaeria > JABSQK01 > CAJWLW01 > CAJWLW01. The sequence goes on from CAUZJQ010000186.1 coordinate 6,804, forward strand.
CTCGACGAACTGCTGCGCATTCTCAGTGATACCTGGGACAACAACGCCGAACGCAAAGTTGTCGTCTGTTCCGAGTGGCCGCAACTGCTCGAACAGTTGCGGCAACGCCTCGAGGCCAACGCCATCGAATGCGCCGTCTGCCTCTGTGGCGCGGAGCGCGACGAAGCACTCGAGAAATTTCAGAAATCCCCTGGCTGTCGACTCCTGCTGCTGGCCGACGCCGATGGGGTAGACATCAGCCTGGACAACGTCGACATGCTCGTCAATTTCGATCTGCCCTGGGACACGACGCGTCTTGATCGTCGTATCCACGCTGTGTCGGGGAAGGCCGCCGGTCCCGTCGGCATTGTACATCTCGTAGCCGAGCGTACCGTTGAACATCGCCTGCTCAATGCGAGGCATGCCAGCGGTGCGGAGGACGTGCAACTCGACCTTTTCGCGGGCCGCGACCGGTTCATGGAGCGTCTCCGCCAACTGGCCACCCCACAGTCGCCGGCGGAACTTGCCGAAATTGCGGAATCCGTAACTGCCGTGGGGGCTGTCCAGTCGTTTTGCGAGGCGCTCGTCGTGTCTTTCGGAGACCGCCTGCGCCTATGCCGTGCAAAGGTCGCCGGGGCCGAAATTGAGACAGCCCTTGTCGTTGTCGAAGGCGACACCGATGCCGCACGCCCCGAGATTATGCGCATCTATGTCGACACCCATGCTGACCGTGCCGGCGGCCGGATTCACGTGATCGATGCGACGGCCTACGAATTTCTGCGCCAACTCGCGGAGAGCAACATCATCTCGATGCACGACAGCGGCCTCCGCGAACTCTATCGCGCCGACGGTTTCGGGAACCCCCAGCCAACCGACCGCGATCGGCGCCACCATCTGGCGGCACCGCTCTTGGAAGCCGCCCGTCGCAAAGCTGCGATGGCCGGACTGTTGACCGACGGGAGCTTTGCCATGGAGGCCGTCGCGCCGATCCGCGAGGCTGTCGATCAGGCAGCTATCGCCTTGATGGTCATGTGCGCCGCCACAGCCTACACCGAAGTGCCCACGGCGTTCGCGGACAGCCATCTGCCGACCATTCAGGATGCCGGCGCTTTGACTGTAGATGCCGTGACTTTTCTGAGGACCTATCGCCGCAGCCCGGTTGCGGATGACGCTGCTGCTGCATTTGTCGGTGCCGGCACCGACGTTGTGCGTCAAGCAGTGGAGTTCGGCATTCGACTGTAAGGGATTCTGCCTGGTTTTTTTCGTTTCAGTGGTTGCGCCAATCCCCCAGCGGACTATATTGTTAGTTAGACTGTTAATTCCGCGCTTTTTTCGCGAGGTTTTTTTGTTCTTTGACAACTGAACAGTGCGATGTGCGAGCGCTTCTGATTAAGACCTAACGGAGAGAGCGTCTTGTCGATGCATGCGGCTTTGGCCGGGTGTGTTGCAGGTTGCTTTTTCCAGGTTCAATATTGC
>CAUZJQ010000187.1:0-8226 GCA_963580095.1 Lentisphaeria bacterium
GCAATCATTGCGCTCCGGTTCGGGCAGACGCTCGAAGTCGGGGGATTTGAGCTTGTGTATCCGCTTGGCGGCCTTGCTCAGGAAGATAGTCGACTGGCGCTTGCCATATTTTCCCCTGCCCGGGTGCAGATTCTCGAGCGCGGCATCGTAGCGGGCGCTGTTTTTGTTCATGGCGCCGCGCAGCGCTGACACCGTGTGTTCCATCATCTGCGTACCGCGCCGGTCCCAGCGCTCGAAAGCTTTTTGCGACGCAGGGCGGAGGTGCTCGAGGTAACGCCGGTCACAGGAGGCGGTGAAGGTGGAAAAACCGCCGTGAATGGTGCGTCGCATTGTCGTGTTGTACATACTGCCCCAATGCAGGATCGGCAGGATATAAGCCACCGCGTCGCCGGCCTTGAGGTGAGTCTGTACACCGCTGTGCAGGGGCACACAGGGGTCTTTGATCAGTTGTTCGTTTTCCTCGGCCGTGTTGAAGCGATTGTGACTGCCGGGTACAACCCACAGCACATCATCGTCGTAGAGCGGCAGGTTCCACTGAACGTAGCGGGGGCCGTTCTCGATGATGTCGTCGACATATCCCTGGAGCGGGGCGCAGTTCGGCGGGTAGAAATCACGGTGCCAGCCCCGGTGGTTTGCGGAGCCGTGATCGCGCACCGGGCTGCACATCAGCATCATCTCGGTGACGGCCGCATCTTCGACTCCCAGCAATTCACTGCTGACGTTTTGTATGTCTCCGTGCAGCCAGAACTCTACGGTGGTGGCGGTTTGCGCGTCAATCTGGTCGCCTATCGAGTCGAGGAGCAGGCGTGGCTGGGAGTTGGTTTCCCACGCCCCGCCGGGTGGATCATCGGGCTTGCGCTGTCTGGCCCAGATAATCTTCTGGCGTTCGACCATGATCTCATACGCGGCGCGTAACTCATCCAACTGATCCGGCGGTATCGCATTGCGCAGGATGATGTAACCGTCTTCGAGAAACCGGTCTCTGTTTACTTTCATCTCAGAGGCTCCGGCCAAACGTGTGATGTGCTGTCGCTGGTGTTTATGCCGGGCAGTTTGCCCATGCTCTCAATCCATCCACTGTAATAGTCTGTTCCGATTAATTTGTCAATACAGTTCCGTCTATTCAACAACGCCGGCGTCGATTTTGCCAAGGCATTTGAGCAGACCGAAGCCAACGATTGGGTCCGGGTCGTCGATACGGATTTGCGCGGGGTCTGCTTGTGTGCCCGTCGCGTGATTCTGGAGATGTTGAAAAGCGGCGGTGGTGTCATCGTCGACATCGCCTTTGTGCACTCCATCGCCGGCCTGCCCGTCGCCGCGGATGCGGACGAGTGCCTCAACTTCTGGAAGTCCAATATCTCCATGAGGCGTGTCGGTAAACCGGAAGAAATCGCCAATCCGGCTGTATTCCTGGCCAGCGACAAGGCCAGTTACGTTTGCCACGTTCGCAGGATTTCCGCCAGACGGTCCACCACGAACTTGTGCGACACTGTCTGCGACTCGACCGTGACGCCGCCGAGGTGCGGGACGATTACCACGTTGTCGTGTTCCCGCGACAGGGCGATCAACGGATGATCAACCAGATCATTGAGCCATTCGCCGTCGATCACATCGGCCCCGAATCCGCCCACTTTGCCGCTGTGAATGGCATCGGACAGGGCCGTTTCGTCGATGATCCGGCCGCGGCTGGTGTTGACCAGGATGACCCCGTCTTTCATTGCCTGCAATCGTTCCGCATTGATGAACTGTTCGGTCTCCGGTCCAAGGTGGATATGCATACTGATCACGTCGGCGCGCGCCGCGAAGGCGTCAAAGTCCAGGTACTCCAGATCCGCAAGCGGTCGCAGCGGATGCGGATCGCAGCCAATCACGTTCATGCGCAGGCCGCGACCGTATTCTACCATCATACGCCCTAGGCGCCCGACACCGAGCACGCCCAGCGTCTTGCCGGAGAGCTGCATGCCGCGATAGACATCGCGGGCCCAGTGCCCACTGCACGCAGCCTGATTTGCCGCTGGAATCTTGCGCGCCGACGCCAGCATCAAGGCGCACGCCAGCTCGGCGGTGGCGGTGATGTTGTCCAGTAAATCGTATTCCGTCTTGATGCACCGCATCTCGATGCCGAATTCGTCCAGGGCCTCCAGATCGAGATGGTCGAGACCGGTCGACGGGGTGTACACCAGACGCAGACGGCCTTGGGCGCCGCGTTCGACAACCTGGCGATCCATCGGCATGTGCAGCGTTGCCAGATAGACGTCGTATTCGCCGATGTGATTGAGCAGGAACTCACGGTCCGGCGGTTGAATGTCGAGGTGCGCCAGCCCTGTTAGGGGATCGTAGACTTCCGCAGCAATGCCCGAGTCCCACATCGACAATACACGATAGATGTTTTCCATCTTCAGCCTGCTGGTCAAGGTTAAATAAGTTTGCGGTCTGGTGGAATGAATATACCACTGTATTCCATCGGGTGGAACCGCAGCTATAGGCGAGGGGATGAGCCTGAGGGGATTGGGTCAAATTTTCTTTTTTATTCTTGTCGTTTGACGGGCAACCGGTCGTTCAGGCTCGCTGAATTAAAAAATATGAAAAGCAGGCCCGTTACTTCTCAGTCCGTTATGTTGACGAAACCGAAGCGCCAGCTTTACTGGTCAACCCCACCAGCTCCGACGACTGATTGAACGCACCGCTGCAGGTGACAAACGAGACGGTAGGTTTTCTTTAACTACAACCAGGGCCGTGGCAACGAAGTTGTCAGCGGTGTGTTTGGTGTTTCCCACCGCCGCTGTACCCGCCCTTCCTTCGGACAGTGCCACGATGATTCTACGCTGGTCATTACAGCCCCTTCAATTCCAGTCCCTGATTTGATCCTTTCCTCAAAACAAATCGCCGGGCGGCGGCGGCAGGGGGTTGATGCGTTTCAGCACGTGGACGCCGTGCTGCTGGTAGATGACTTCGTATGCGCCCGAGGCCATTATTTTCTCTACCTGGGCACGGGCGACAGATGGATTAGAATTCCAAAACCGCTCCTGATAGACATGGTAGTCGGTCTCAAAATAGGGATCGAACTGGAAGCGCCGCGACAACCTGCGATCCAGGAATTGGCAAATGCTGCGACCGTCGCCTGTAACTGTGGCATCCGCCGGGATCAACTGTACAATGTCGCGGCGGGCCAGGTAGTTTTGCATCAACTGATTGTTTGACGGCACGATGCCGACGTTCTGTTTGGCCCACGGAAACAACGATAGAAACAAACTTGCATAAACCGCCGCAATTAATGCGCCGGTGATTGCCGCACCGGGCTTGATTCTGCGAATCCAGGCGCAGCTGCGGTCGTACCGGGCCTGTAACCGTTGCCAGGGCAGCACCAACGGTTCATCTCTGCGGCTGATGCCGCGAATCAGAGCCAGAAATAGAATGCCCATCGTGCACACATGGTAATGAAAGGCGATGGACTTGAACGGCTGCCCTTGGTGCAACCAACTCATTCCCAGGACCGGCAGCACTGCGATCGCCACCCGTGGTGCCAGCAGACACATGCAGCCCATCGGCAAGAGCAGTTCCAGCACCAAAGAAAAATTAGCAGGCGCGCAGAGCAACGAAAAAAAAGATCCCGGCCTGGTAAGCGGTGCCAGCACAACATCGCCCAGCGAGTTGCCCAAAGTGCTGTAACCCCGTGCCATGTGGTCGTATGCCGACTGGCTGTGCCATGGCATGAAGACGAAGGAAATCAAGACAAAATACAGTATGCCGCCAGCTGCCATGATGGCTCCGGTTCGCCAGCGTCGGTGCAAGGCCAGCATGATCCCGAGGCCGACGATGTAGATCGCCAGATATTCCTTCATGCTCAAGCCAAGCACCAGCAGGATGGTCGCGGGGACATGGCGGCGTTCGAGCAGACAGTAACCGCCAGCCACAAAAAACGGTAGAGCCAAAGTATTCGGGTTGAAGCCGTACGAGAAGTTGTAGGCAACCTGCGACGTCGATGGATACAGCAGGTAACAGATTGCCAGGGCCAATGAGCTCAGCGCTGACAACCCGTGGCGCCGAGCCAGAAACATCAGCAATAACGAGGTGCCGCCCAGCACGATGGTTTGCGTGAGGATCAGGAATTTAATCGTTGGCAAGCAGGCGAACAACGGTACCAGCAGGATCAGGCCGGGGCTGAAATGCCCCCAAAACGGCGGCAACTCCGAATACACCTGCAGGTAGGCGCCATACCGTACAGAGTTCAATAGTCGTTTGTAATAGATGCCGATATCCGAGTAGCCAAGCAACAAACGTTCGTGCATGGCTTCAAGGAAAAAGCTCATCCAGTATACGAAATAAAGGCAGGCAAGCAACGCCAGGATCCACGCCACCACCGTCGGCAGGCGGAGGTTGGTCTCGCGCGGGCAGGCCTGCATGACGCGAGTCGCACACAACCCCATCAATAGCATGCTGGCGTACAGCGACAGCATGCCACTGGATAAACCCAGCAGCAAAAGGGCGCCGTTACCGCACAAGATTGCCAGCGGCCACACCGCTCGAGCCAGGCCGCCGAAAGACAAACCACCGCGACTGAGCGCCCAACCCCAAAGTCCGGCGTGAAGGCCCAACATCAAGTACAGTGGGTACGTTCGCTGGTTGTCGGTGGCGCGCGCCAGGTGATGGAGCACCTCGAAGGTGAATCCTTCGTTTTCCATGACGGCCGCGATCAACCCGACCACTGCCAGCGCGACAAAAATAGCGTGCCGCAGTTCAATGGAGTTGCGCACCGGTGGTGCACCGTTGTTTGGTTTATTCGGGTTCTTTGACATTTGCATCTAACCGTTTGGGCTGCTCGCTTCTGCCACGCACCAGGCAGGCGGTCTTACAAGTTCGTCTATTCCTTGCCGGATGGGAACGCCCACTCGGTACTTTACAGCGCCGAATCGGCACAGAAATCCGCTGCGCCACAAATTTTGAAATTGACCGTCAGGCCTCTCCGGCCTTTAAGTCAGCGCATTCGCAGCTAAGATAAGCCCTCATATAATTGCCATTGACCGCAGGGGATTGGGGCAAACCTGCTTTTTGACTTTTGCCGTTCGATGGGCAAAAGGTAATTCAGACTCGCTGGAGCACAAAATATGAAAATCCGGGCTCTAATCCTCCTCGGCCCGTTATCCTGACGGAACCGAGGCGCCTTTTTCAGCGGTTTTTTCCCCATCTAAAATCGTGCAGAACCTCAGTTAAATTCCTGTTCAACAGGATTCATAAATGGCAAAAAAGCGTTTGGACAATGAACGCCGCAATACCGGGGCCACGAATCAGTTGGCTCTGCTCGGCGGCAAACCGGTAGGCACGGTCCACCAGCCGGTGTATCCGTACTTCACCAAACGCGCCTGCCAGCGTGTGATGAAGATCATGGAGGAAGGCCGCGTCCTGGGCTTCTCCCGCGACGTACCGGAGGTGCGTGAGGCGGAGGCGGCCCTGTCGCGGCACCACGGTGGCCGCCACGTGCTGACCACAAGCTCCGGCCACAGTTCCCTGCAGATGGCGCTGGCCGGACTCGAAATTGCCGATGGCGACGAGGTCATCACCACGCCCTACTCCTGGGGGGCGTCGGCCGCCTGTATCCTGCATCAGAATGCCATACCCGTCTTCGCCGATGTCAACAGAAACACCGGCCTGATCGATCCGAAACAGGTCGAGGCCAAGATCACCTCGCGGACCCGCGCCATCTTGCCAGTGCACATGTACGGGCATCCTGTGGATATGACTGCCATCATGCGTATCGCCACGCGGCATAGCTTGGCGGTTGTCGAGGACTGCAGCCAGGCACACGGCACGACATGGAAAGGCGTCGGGGTCGGAAATTTCGGACACGCCAACGGGTTCTCGTGTATGGGCGGCAAACAATTAGGAGCGACAGAAGCCGGCTACATGGTGACGCCCGACCAGGACGTCTACTGGCGCGCCTGCCTGCAGTGCCAACACAATGCGCGCTCGACCGAACCGGATTTCTCCGATGCGTTACGGCCGTATATCGATTCGCTGATTTACACCCATCGCATTACAGCTGTGGATGCGGCGCTGCTGACCGAGCAACTGAAGAAACTGCCGCGCGAGATCGATGCGCGCCGCCAGAACATTGCCACCCTCCGGTTGCTGCTTGCCGACTCAAAATACCTTGCCTGGCCGAAACACAGCAAGCACGGCAATCCCTCGTATTATATGTGGTCGGTGCTGTTTCGTGCGAAGCAGGCGGGCGTCCATCGCGACACCTTTCTCAAGGCGCTGCAGGCGGAAGGGTTGGCCGCGACCAGTTATTTGCCGGCGCCGATCCCGAGCTGGCCGCGTCTTCATTGGCAGACCTATAAGGGCCCGCGCACGGTGTGGCACGAGAACCTGCGTCGCGCCAAGGTCGACTACCGCAAAGATGCAGTTCCCAATACTGAATACGCAATCAATCACGGCATTCAGTTGATCTTTCGCTTCTACAAACCGGCAGCGAAGGTCATGCAGCGGATCGCGGATATCATCTACAAGGTCGAGTCGAACATTGATTCACTGCGGCATTATGAGCAGGATCCGCAGCCGTACGCCAACGTTAAACTTCATACCGGCACCGCGTATGCGCCTCCTTCGCTATCGGGTGTCAAAGGGAGGCTGAAATGATCTCTCCGAAATGGTTCCTGGCCGATGAAGACAACAGCTTCTTCGACGTCGAGCTCAACGACTTTGTACCGGATAAACTCTTCGATGCCCATATGCATCTGGGGCAGCGCAGCGGCTACACCAGTGACACTCACAACGACCTGGTCGCAAACACCCCGGAAATCGCCGACATGGCCTCCTACCGCGAGCATCTGCCGTGGATCCTGCCCGGCCGCAACGTCACAGGTGCCAATGTTTTGCCGTCGACCATCAGCGGTCATGACCGAGAGAAAGGCGTCGAATTCGCTGCCGGAGAAGCCGCGACCGACGATGGCAGCGGTTCCAGTGTCGTCGTTCATCCGGCGATGAGCGCTGATCAGCTGCGCGCCGAGATCGATCAGTTCCGGCCGGTCTCCTTGAAACCGTACCATATGATGGCGGCGCGGGCGGATACGCAGCAGTCGTCAATCGAAGAGTACCTGCCGGAACCGCTGGTAGCCGTGGCCCATGAGGCGAAGCTGCCGGTTGTCGTCCACCTGGTGCGGGACAAGGCGCTGGCGGACGAAGGAAATCAGAAGACTATCCGCCACTATTGCACGACTTATCCCGACATGCAGCTGGTGCTGGCGCATTGTGCCCGCGGCTTCAACCCGGGACATACAGTGCGCGGTATCGGTGCCATTGCCGGACTCGACAATGTTTTCTTTGATACCTCCTGTGCCTGCGAGTCGGGCAGCATGGTCGCGATTCTAAAGACCTTCGGTCATACAAAAATGATGTGGGGATCGGACTTTCCATTCTGCCATTTGCACGGCCGCTGTTTCGCTATCGGCGATTTCTTCTCGTGGGCTTACGACGATCAGCTGGAGTTCGGCGTTCACGCAGTCGGCGACCGGCTGGGATTCACATTCGTCAGCCATGAGTCTATTCGCGCGATCAAGCTTGCCTGCGGTGCCTGCGACATGAGCCAAGAGCAAATCGAAGCGATCTTTCACGACAACGCTGCCCAGTTGTTCGCCCGGCGGTGAGCGCCGGGTCGAGAGCCGTCATCGAAAAACGGAACGCGTAAGTTACGCGGTCCAACAAAATCCAATTCGGTCGATGCCGGAGAAACTGAATTGAACACCGAACGCCCCACACTCAACGAAGTCCGCAAGAAGCTGCGCATCAATTGGTATCGTTCACCTATCGCGACGGACCAGCTGCGGTCGCTCGCGTTACGCAGTAACCTCAGAGGCGCTTTCCAAGCTGTCGGGCACATCGGATTGTGGGCCTGCACCGGAGCGCTCACCTGCTATGCATTCACCCGGGGGGCTTGGGTCGCGTTCGCTGTGTGCCTGTTCCTGCACGGCACCATCGGAACATTCTTGAAGGGCATCTCCGTGCATGAACTCGGTCACGGCACCGTGTTTCGTACGAAGAAACTAAACAGCCTGTTTTTGCGGATCTACAGCATTGTCGGTTGGTGGAACTTTTACGACTACGCAATGAGCCACACCTATCATCACCGGTACACATTGCACCCGGATGGCGACCGCGAAGTTTTACTGCCTCGTCATCCGTCCTTGAGATTGCTGTATTTACTCCAGTTGTTTACGATCAACATTACCG
>CAUZJQ010000188.1:0-8201 GCA_963580095.1 Lentisphaeria bacterium
TGTGACAGGGCCAGCCCTTCCGTGAGGACCAGGTTGCGAGCCTGCTCGAGTTCAGGACGCGCCGTCCACAGCCCCTGGTTGTTGCAGTCCACGATAATCGTTTCATCGGTCGAGCCTTCCAGCATACCGTCGAGGAATGGCAAGATCAGTCCGAAATCCGTCTGCTCGATCGAATCCCAACGCGGGTCGTCAAGTTGTGAGGCCGCGAGACCGGCAGCGCGAAAGAACATCACGATCGGGTCTGCGAACTCGGCATTGACAGCACCGGCGAATTCCCTGCCGCGCTGCCGAACTGCCGCCTCGACCTGGGCAAACGTCCTGCCCTCATAGTACGCCTTGTTGCCCCGCCGGTAGGTGAATGTCCGCCCGGATGTTTCCGTCAGGATCGGGTACGACCACATCGAGTACGAGTAGGCCTGCGGATCGATCAGGATACCACGGCAGCCGCCCTGCTTTGCGACTTTGGCGATGGCACCGATATTGTGACAGATGATCCGCCACAGTTCGTCGTCGAACCAGTTCATCGCATGACCGCCGTTGCCCAGCAGGCAATGGATGAAATTGCTGTCGAAACGATCAAACTCTACCGCCCCCAGGTCTGCGATCGCCGGGGCGATGTGCTCGGGCGGAATCTCGTGGGTTGTCCGCCACCGTCCCAGGCTGTACGGCACGATTGTCTGGCCGATGTCGGCGCCGTCTTCACCGGTCGGCAACCGGCACAGGCGTCCGCTGGCCAGGCGGGTGGTCACCAGGGTTCCGGTCTCGTCCCTGATGGGCACGGGCGAAGCGATCCAGGTGGCGACACCGTCGAGCGGCACCTGCTGCAGGGCCGCTGCGTTGCGGGACAGGTACCGCGTGTCCGGGGCGTTCGGCCCGGCACTGATGATCGTCACTTCTTTGCCGGCAACGATAGAGGCCAGGACAAAAAGCAGCAGAATGACTGGATGTTTTCGCGGCATGATCACAGTTTGACTAAGCCCTGCTTCATTCGAGGCCCCACTTCTCGCGCAACCTGAACAGGCCGCACACCGACATTGCGTATGGCATGTGAATACCCTGGGTGTCCGCGTTTCTGCTGGCGAAAGTCCAGGCGGCATTCAACACATCGACGATCTCCCGGCGTTGGGGATCGCGGACCTTGAAGATGATCGCGCATTCCAGGTCATGGATCGCAATCGTGTGGGACAGGGCGGCCACTGCGACCTGCAACATTTCAATACGCCGCAACACCTCTGTGTCGCCGGCTGCCTCAAGCACCGCCTGCCGGAGTAGTCTCTGCCATTGATCGAGTGTTTCCTGCTTGTGCAGCTCCCCGAGAAAAACCGGCATGCCGGAATTCCGACGTATAAACCTGTCCTGTTCGGCAAGGTGCGCACGGCGTGAATATCGCTGCGCGGCGATCGCGTTTGTATGGGCTTCGACGGTGTCGAAGTACGTGCGGATCGTCCCGGCCGCCGCCCCGAACCCAGCCCGGCAGTAATCGTCGATGAGTGCGTCGACATCGGCGGTCGGGTTCCAGGCGAGCTTGACGGCGAGGTAATAGTCCAGGCCCTCGGCGCCCCAGTGGGCATAGAAATGATCATGCTGCACGCCGATCATCTTGCCCGTGGCATAGAGCTGGCGATAATCGTCGGCAAGTTTGTGGGCATAGACCCGGGGCATGGCAAATTCGTTCTGGATAAACAGATTCGGGCGCCAGATGATCTTGCCCGCAATACCGGCCCAACGCAGGCTGTGTCCGAGTGAGCGTTCACGGATTTCATCATCGTCACCGCCGGCCCAGGCGCCGGCCCAGCGATTGTATCCGACGATCAACACGAGAAAATTCGGGTGCAGCTTGCCGACGGTGGTCGGTGCATCCATGTAGTAGCCATAGGCGAAATTCGCGACGTACCGATCCGGGAATTCCCTCGCTACAATTGCCGCCACCTCCGAATAAAAAATCGCGTACCGATCGGAAATTGCCGGCCCCATGGCAAGACACTCTTCACAGACGCAAACCGGCACATCCCTGTCGCTGTAATCGTCCGGGCTATAGCCGACGACCTTCAGGTTCGGGTTCTTCGCGAACAACTCGCTGAGCAGCCCGGCAAATGCCTCGACACACGCATCATTAGACAGACACAGGCGCACGGCGTCCTTGCCTGACTTGTTCGGGTTGGCGCGTGTACCGTCGGTCCGCAACGCAAAATACTCGGGGTGTTCCCTGCCGTGTCGCAGCCAGAACATGTAATGGCCGTGGGTCATTTCCGTGCCACCGACCGTGCCGAGCCGCATCCGCTGCATCCACTTGTCGTGGTCGAAGATGAACTGGTGCCGCTGCTGGTCCGTTATACCGAGCCGGCGTGACGCCGCGACACTCTCATTACGGACGTGGGGCGGTGGGTTGATGAGCCGGTACTGCAGGCGGGGCGCATCGGTGCGATCGAGCTTGCCGACGCCGAGATTCTTCCGCTTCGGTACGATCTCGCCAAGGGCACCGGGGAACAGCCAGCGCACGCCCAGTTCCTCCTCGATAAATGCATAGACGCCGTGCATCGTGCCGTGCTGTCGAGTCGGCCCCGCCGTCCACGTCGACGACTTTCGATATTCCTTTTCCGTCGTCATATCGTCGTCACGACCAACGATGTACAGGGCGCGCCGGTTCGACAGGATCCGATACCCCTCGGGCGGCAGTCCGGCGGGATCGATACCAGCCGCGGCGGTGGCTTCACAGGGGCCGATAAACACAGAGTTGAGCTGCGGCACAACCTTTTCCAGACCGTCCGTTTCATGGAAACGAAATCCCTCTTCAGCCAGGATCGGCAGTTCCGTCCCGGTGATCTTTCGCACATAGGACTGGAACGACGTGGCCGCCTGCATCACGACATAGGACATTTCGGAGGGTACGAAGATGGCGGCCATCGGTTGTCCGTCGCGCACCAGCACACACTCGTCCCGGGCGTAGGTGCAGGCAGGCAGCAGCACGATTGCGACAAGGAAAACGACGGTGGGAATTTTCGGCATGCGCTCTTTCCTACGGATGACCGGGCAACGGGAAGTCATTCCAGTTGTAACTGCCGGCAAGCGTCGACAACATCTCCGTATGAAACTCACCGTGGCCGTCGACATAAATAATGTTGAGGCCGGGCCAATGCCTGGTGTAATCGGCGCGGGCGAAGAGACTGGGGGTGTTCCCTTGCGTGTCACCGAGCAGATAACACTGCGTAGATGAGACAATCCCTGACCTGCGGCGCCAGCGCCTGCCGTCATACGGGGGGTCGGGCCATAAGTTGTAGATCGACAGTTTGTCGTTGAGCGCGTAATGCGTGCCGTACCAGTCATAGCCGTTGTTGTCATCGACCGAAAGATTGTCTATATCCGATGTTTCTGACGGACACCGGAAGACGCTGTCGGCCGGACGGTACTGCACATTATTCCAGGCATGCAGGTAGGGTATGTACCCCATCCAGACCAGTATGGCGTTGTAACAACTGCTCGCCGTATTGATGCCGCCGCCGAGGGTGTCACAGGCACCGCCTTGCGCATCGTACTGGTTGTTTCCTACGCAGTAGTTGGGGATGTTGGGTATGAACCATTCATCGCTGTCATCGCAGTAGCTCAAGAGCCCCAGGGAAATCTGCTTTTGGTTGCTCAGGCAAAGAACGCGACGGGCCGTGTCCCTGGCCCGGTTGAGCGCCGGCAACAGCATCGCCGCCAAAATGGCGATGATCGTGATGACCACCAACAGTTCGATAAGCGTGAACCGTCCAAACCGGCAATTTCTCATTGTACAGAGGCTCGAGCGTTTTCCAGTGCCTGCCAGTACACCCGCGGCACATAGCGGTTGCGATCGCTCATCGGTGCGTCACCTGCGGGGCGGGCATCGGGGTTATCAAGCCACCATGTCGCCCGATAATTCCAGAACAGTATGTAGCCGTCGCCGATTTCCAATGCGAGCTTCAGCGTCTTTTCGAGTTTCTCGGGCGAGAAGTAATTCGATGCCGGCGAATCCGGATCGTACATCCAGCTTTCCCAGGGCAGCGGCACGTTTCTCTGCTCGCCAAGCCGCTCCTCGTTCGGATGAACGCCCAGGCGAAAAGTGAAGCCCATCTTTACCTTTCTGCGATACTGATCCGGCACCTTCGACATGCTCGCACCAACATCCTTGGTCAGCCGCCGCGCCCTCTCGAACTGGGCACGCGTGGACCACCACTTCACCTGGCTGGCGCAGTCGACAATCGTGGTTTCGTCCGTCGATGCCTCGAGTATGCCGTCGATAAACGCCGCGATCAAACCGAACGGCGCTTCCGCGTAAGTATCCCAACGCGGATCCTCCGTCTGCCAGGCGGCGTAGCTGACGGCATGGAAGAACATAAGGACCGGGTCCGGGAACTCCGCATTGATTGCGATAGCGAACTCGCGGCCACGCTGGCGGACCTTGGTCGTGACGTCAGCGATTGTCTTACCCTTGTACATCTCCTTGTTGCCGCGCCGATAGCTCAATTTGAATGGTTGCGTTTCGGTCAGCAGCTGGTAATTCCACCATGAATACGAATACACTTCCGGATCGATCAGGATGCCCTTGCAGCCGCCCTGTTTGGCAGCTTTTGCGATCATGCCGATGTTGTGACAGATAGTTGCCCACCATTCGTCATCATACCAATCGATCGGCCCGCGGGCGTTGCCGGTTATGGCGGAAATAAAGTTGCTGTGAAACCGGTCGAATTCGGCCGACTGCAGGTCGGCTATTGCCGGCGCGATATTGGCTTCCGGTATGCGCCACCGAAACACGACACTCTGCCCGACGTCGAAGCCATCTTCACCGGTCACGTGCCGCCTGAGACGACCGCTCGGCACCCGGCAGATATCGGTGCCGCCGGCTTCGAGCTCGACCGGTGTCGGCGTGGCGATCCAGGTGCAGACGCCGTCCAGCGGCACCTGCTGCAGCGCGGCGGCGTTGCGCGAGAGGTAAACAGTATCCGGTTCGGTGGAACCACTGGTAACAATGGTGACGTCTTTTGCAGCCAGCTCGTGCACCAGGAAGAAAGTGAGAGACAGGATTACAATAAAAAGACAGCGCATAGCATTTTCCATTGAAGCGTTTAAGGAAGATAAATGAACGTTTCCATAGACCGTGCTATAATACGGTCAGGCACAATAAAATGCCAACGATCAACCCCCTACAGGCAAGGGCAAAACCATGGAAATAAACAACCGCACCGTCATCGTCACCGGTGCCGGCGCCGGCATCGGCAGGACCCTCTCCGTGATGTTCGCGCGGCATGGTGCCAATGTCGTCTGCTGCGGCCGTCGCGCCAACCTGCTGGATGAAACAGTGGCACTGATCGAAGCGGAAGGGGCAAACGGCCTGGCAGTGCCGACCGACATCACCGATCGCGACCAGGTCCAGCGCATGGTCGATGCTGCGCTCGAGCGCTTCGGCTCGATTGACATTCTGTTCAATAACGCCGGCAGTTTCTGGTGTATCGGCGCGGTATGGGAGGTCGACCCGAAGGCGTGGTGGGCGGATGTGACCGTCAACCTGCTCGGCAGCTTCCTCACAATGCACGCAGTCCTGCCGCACATGATGGAGCAGGACAGCGGAATCATCATTAACATGAACGGCGGCAAACCGCCCGGCGGCAGCGGCTATGGCTCCAGCAAAGCCGGCTTCATGGAACTGTCAAAAGCGCTGGTGGCGGAACTGCAGCAGGCAGGCAGCAACGTCCTGGTCTTCACTGCCGGCCCGGGCCTGGTGCGAACCGAGATGACCGAGTTCCAGGCGAGCGAGTCAGCCGGACAGAAGTGGATTCCCTCCGTCGCCGAAATGCTGGACGCCGGCCAGGTTCGTGATCCGGAAGAAATCGCCGAAGCAACAATCAAAATGGTCCAGGTCGCCAGGCCCGAGCTCAGCGGCATGAAATACGGTCCCGGCATGGACTTCTCGGAGTATGAAGAATGAGTCGCTGGTTGATAATTCTGGTCGGGGCATTGCCGGTCTTCGCGCCGGCTGCCACGGTCACCTTCGAGGATGTAACAGCGGCACTGGGCATCGAGACCCCCGGCTCGGAACGTGCTGCCTGGGTCGACTACAACAACGACGGCTGGCCGGACCTTATGTCCTATCAACTCTGGCGCAACGAGGGCGGCACGAGATTCGTCGAGGCCCCTCGCGGCGGTGGCGGACCGACCTGGGCCGATTTCGACAACGACGGCTACCTCGACTTCTTCAGGCCCAGAGCCAAGACGGTCGGCTACGGATCGGAAACCGGCGAATTTACCGTCGTCCCTTTGGATTCCGGCCCGTCCGGCACCAGTGACGGCGGCACCTGCCTGGACATCAATGGCGACGGATTCGTCGATCTCTACTGGGGCGGCTACGAGGCTTGGGGCCGGGTCGATGCGTATCCCGATGCCATCTTCATCAACACCGGCGACCGGCGCTTTACCTGCGACTGGCAGTCGCAGAACCCGCACCCGGCGCGCGGCATCAGCGCTGCCGATTACGACAATGACGGGGACACCGACATCTATGTCTCCAACTATCGACTGCGCGGCAACATCCTGTGGCGCAACAACGGTGCCGGAAAGTTTAAGTTCGCCTCGACAGAATGCGGTGTGCTCGCCGGCTATGGACACAGCATCGGCGCGGCCTGGGGCGACATCGACAACGACGGCTACATCGACCTGTTCGCCGGCAACTTCGCCCACGGCGGCCAGCCGCAGTCGCAATTTCTCCGCAATCTCGGACCCGACAGCGGCTACACATTCGACAACCTCGGAACCTGCGGTGTGCACTATCAGGAGTCGTATGCCTCACCGGCGCTCGGAGACTATGACAACGACGGCGACCTGGACCTGTTCTTTACCACCGTGTACGGCCACAACGCTGCGGTTCTCTATCGCAATGACACGACCGGCAGGGAATGGGTCTTCACGAATGTGACGGAGGCGGCGGGACTCGACGGCATCCGCAATTCCGGACAGGCGGCCTGGGGCGACTTCGACAACGACGGCGATCTCGACCTGATGGCCGGCGGCAGGCTGTATCGCAACAGCGGCACAGCCAATAGATGGCTGAAGGTAAAACTCGTCGGGGACTGCGGACCGGAAGCACGTGTCAGTCGTGCGGCGATCGGCGCGGTCGCACGCGTCAAGCTGGGCGACCGCATCCTGACGCGC
Source organism: Lentisphaeria bacterium (assembly GCA_963580095.1). GTDB lineage: Bacteria > Verrucomicrobiota > Lentisphaeria > JABSQK01 > CAJWLW01 > CAJWLW01. Next base: position 7,165 of record CAUZJQ010000188.1, read on the forward strand.
TCGGTCGAGAGTGCCACAGGCTGGGGCAACATGAACGAGCTGACGCTTCATTTTGGCCTGGGCACACACACCGGAGACGTGCCGCTCGAGGTGTCGTGGCCGCACGTCAAAACCAGGCAACAGACCACCGCCTGGCACAACTGCATCGTCACTGTCCCCTTCGAGGTTGCCGGTGATGACACGGCAGCACCAGCTGCCGCCGGTGAGCACGAGAAAAATTTCACCATGCCCGAGATCGGCATGGCGTTTGTCTGGATCGACGCGCTCGACGGCTGGGTCGGCAAGTACGAGGTGACCAACAGCGAGTACCGGCAATTCTACCCGAGCCACACCTGCAAGGATTTCAGGGGGCACGACCTGACCAGTGACCGTCGCCCCGTCGTCAATGTCAACCATGACGATGCGTCAGCCTACGCCGAATCGCTGACGGCCCGCGAGTCGGCGGCAGGTCGACTTCCCGAGGGCTACACCTATCGTCTGCCGACGGGCGAGGAATGGTCGACCTTTGCCCGGTGCGGCGACAACCGCCGCTATCCCTGGGGCGACACCTGGCCGCCGGCGTACGGCAACTATGATGACGACACGGATTTTCTTGCCTGCCAGGTGGCGGAGTACGTCGACGGTCACGTCGTGACCTGTCCGGTCGAGGAAAGCGGTGGGAACGAGTGGGGCGTGTTCGGCGTCGGCGGCAACGCCTGGGAGTGGACCGACGAATGGCACAGTGCAAAGCAGGTCTACCGTGTCCTGCGTGGTGCGTCCTGGGTGAGTTCCTATCTTCCGAGGTACCTCGAGTGTGCCGAGCGCGATTACGGCCGGCCTTCCTATACCGGCGTCGACATCGGGTTCCGCCTGGTACTGGGCCGTTAAGGAATCGATCAGCGCCGGGCCAGAAAAACGGCGTACCGTCCTTATGCTCGAAATGCCGCTGGTTCTCGCTGACCCGGTCACCGCCGTGCTGGAGCAGCGGATTCTCGCCCTCGTACGGCACGATTCGAGCTCGCCCGTCTTGCCGTGCAATCCGTCATCGGCTGTATCTG
>CAUZJQ010000189.1:0-8162 GCA_963580095.1 Lentisphaeria bacterium
ATGGTCAATCAGGGATATTCCAAGCGTAAAGCAATCGTGACGGTGCGTGACATGGAGGAGCACGGCTTGCTCCCTGATCCACCTCGATAGCGAAGGGGCGGTCGGGTAGTCCCGAGTTGTTTTAGCGTCGTCCCATGTTCATTTAATGTTTCATAAGTTTGGTTGACGACTTTCTTGCCGGTCCTGAGTTCTCTGCCCGTAGCTCCTACAGCGGTTAAAATGTTGAGTATCTGCGGCGACTGCAGGCAGCGTAATGCGGGTTCTTCGACGATGGCGACGGCGCGGTGGCCGTCAGAATATTGAAGCTGTACAAGGCGCATGGGGTCGCTATGGTTGGTCGCAGGGTGATAGAACCGTCAAAGCGTGCGATCCAAGCATCGGGAACTGACCGGCAGCATATCGGCGGCTAGTTGCTGGGAATTTTCTCAAGTTAGTGCTAATGTACAAAAACGGTAATTGTCCGGTCTGGCATGCGCTGTTGCCGATCCCAGGCGCATTCGTCGGTTGAAACGCATGCCAGCATTGGATACATTACGACATCCGGATGCCACCAGCCTCGTTCATGGCACCATATGCCCCTCCGGTCTTCGGGTCATCGACGAACCGACGGAAGGGGCAAGGTCAAATCGCGTTATAGACAGGCCAAGCGTTTTTTTCGGAAAACTGCAGGGGCAGGGGCGTAAGCGCAAATGACGGAAGCCAGCGAGCGGTCACATATCATCGTCATCGACGACGAGGCTGCACCTAGGGAGAGTCTGCGTATCCTGCTGTCGTCGAAGTACGACATCGATCTTGCCGACTGTGTCGACGAAGGTATTTCCCAGCTTAACCAGCGCCCGGCAGACCTGGTCATCCTCGACTTGCGTATGCCCGGCAAGGATGGCCTCGACGGTCTGGCGGAGATCCGCGAGATCGACTCGGACGTCAGTGTCGTCATCCTGACCGGTTTCGGCACGCTCGAGGCCGCTCGCACCGCCATCCAGCACGACGTCACTGATTTTCTCGAAAAGCCTTTCGACGTCAACGAGATGATGCGGATAGTCAATGACGGGCTTGCCCGCACTGAAGCACAGCGCCGCCAGTCCAAGGCCGATTCCGTTCTCCGCAACATGCACGACCGCTTTGGCGGCGAGCTCGACGACCGCATGCACATGGCAGAGATCGGCCAGATGTCAGCGGAGTTGGCGCATGACTTGAGAAATCCGCTGACGATTATCCAGGGATACACGCAGGTCCTGGCCAAGAAGCTGCAGCAGACCGACGTGCCCGAACGCTACTTCGATGTCATCGAGCAGAATGTCCGGCGCTGCAACGACCTGGTGGAATTGTGGCAGGGGTTGTCATCGAATCTGGTGCGCGACAGCACGCAGTTTGATGCCGCTGATTTGATCGCCGAGCTGGTGCGGGATCTGGAGGAGGTGGGCGATCAGGTGGCGTTCAAGCTGCAGCTGAATCCCTGCAAGATGAAAGGTGACCGGGTGCAGCTCTATAGAGCCTTTGCCAATCTGGTCAGTAACGCCCAACACGCTTTGCGGGGAGGCGGCGAAATCGGGATAAAATCCGCCCAGGTCGACAGTAAAATCGAGATCGAAATCACCGACAACGGTTGCGGCATGTCGGAGCAGACGCTGGCGCGGATCTTCGACCCCTTCTACACGGCCAAACACGTCGGCAAAGGCAACGGCCTGGGAATGTTCATTGTTCGCAAGGTGGTCGAAATGCACGGCGGCGAAATTTCGGTACAGAGCCTGCCAGATACGGGTACGACCGTTTTTGTCCAACTGCCAAATGAGCCGGTGCCGCAACCCGTGGCGGACGGTGTTGCCAGCGAACAGCTCTCCACCACCACGGCCTGAAACGGGTTTTGAGGAACTGGTGAAGTGGATTATCAAATGTTTAAGCATTTTATGTTGGACTTTGGCCTTTATTTTGTGGGGCTGGTCATACTGTTGATCGTCATCTCAAACTGTTGGCAACGATATACGAAAAAGCGAAAGTTTTCTGCCCCCACTCTCGATACTCTCGGACTCACCGGGTTGACTGCCAGGGCGGGCGAGCGGCAATCGAAAGAGAACCGACCAGCAGATTTCCCGTGGTACTACGTTTGGTTTTTTTTTTGCGGTGTGTTTGTTTTTCGTTGCAGCCGGATGGCTGATCGTAACTTGGACCGGAGGCGGATGGTCCAATATCTGGTGGGTGCTTCTTCCGTCAGGCCTATTCCTGGTGATTTTTTGTGCCGTACGGTTAAAAACCGCTGATATCAAGGCCAAGAGAGAGGCGCTTGCTGTCTTTGGTTTCGAACCACCAAGTGATGAGGAGGCAAAACATATCGCGCAAGCGATCCGCTCAATGTTCCAGCCGGGAGGAACTCGGGAGGCCCAGGGGATTTCGGTGGATTCGGTGCTCGCGTCAGCGACAATCGAACAGAATGTACGTTGTTATGTGGCCGACGCCTCGCGAGCTGTCGTCGTACATGGAGAGAGCGGTGACTTCACTAGGTACGTGCCCTTCACGGTCTGCCTTCTCGAGCATGACAAGTTCGACACGCATTGGTTTCGCCTTAAACCACACAACAGCATCATCAAAACACTAATCAGGCGACTGACCTTTTGGCAAAGGAGTTCCGGCTTCGACGACTGGTATGACGCTGTGGAAATTGTTGATGACCGCGACGCGGAGTGCCTGACTCCGGATTTGCGTAACTGGTTGGGGCGGCATTCGTGCTGGTCAAAATCGTCGCCATGGACTCTGGTGGGCCACGACCGGCGAATCATGGCCTACCGAGAACGGACTAGATACGAGGCCGCACAGTATCCAGTGCTGTTATCCGAGATGCAGACACTTGCCGAAGCCTGGGGGCCCGACAAAAGTATCACCGATGCGAAAAACCGGGAATTCCCCCACGCGCTCGCCCCAGTGAAAGTCACACTTCTGCAGGACTTAGCCCAGCCACCTGAAGATGTGCAGTACCTGATCAGCCAATCTCCACCGCGCTATCTTTCCTCGTACTGGAAGAAGCGCACGAGAGTGCGTCCATTCAAGGTGATCATAGCTTTTATTTTTGCTGTAGTTGCAATCTTTCTTTGGGCGGCGGAAAGAATGCATGAGGAGATCAGGAAAATAAGCATCGAAGTGGACATGATCGTATACAGCGTTGTGGCCCTCGTTGTATTAAGCGGGCTAGCCTATCTGCTGCTTCTGAAATATGTCCGCCACCCTCTTTGCTCGTACTGGAAGAAGAGCACGACAGAGTGGTCGTGGAGGATGATCATTGGGTTTCTTGTCGCTGTAGTTTTAATGGGTGTTTTTTTTGCGAAAGTAGGGCCGGGGGTGATCAGTAAAATGAGCATCGAAATGCGTATAATCGCATACAGCTCTGTGGCCCTCGTTTTATTGAGCGGGTTGACCTATGAGATGTTTCTGCAATATCTACGTTGCCCTCAATCCGCTCGGAGGTTACTTGAATCGGGAAAACTGGCCTATGGGCACGTCATTCGATTGTCGAAAGTGGGGAAAGAGGAGGATGACCCAGTGGAGTGCATGATCGAGGTTCAGTTTGAGGTTGGTAACATTCAGCACAACGCGCAGTGCCGTCTGTTCGTCAGCCCTGGGAACTTCGATGATGCCCTTTCCTTGGCGAACTCTGACGAAAAGGTTGCGATACTCTATGACGAATTATCACCGAATCGCATAACCATCCCGCAGTTTATCGCCTTTGGCCGTTGACCCTGCTGCTGGCGTCACCCTGGAGTTTCTATGCGGGGCTTGGCCGGTCAGTTGCCGGCAGGACGGAAGGGATGCTGTCAGACGACGGCGAGCCTGCGGCCCAGTGAACGCAGGCTGTTCAGGTTGTGGGCTGCGGCGAAGACATCGATGTAGGGCAGGGCGGCCTCCATTCCACGGCAGGTCGGCTGGTAATCCGATGTGCCGCACAGCGGATTGAGCCAGAACACGGCGGCGGCACGGTTCTGAATCGTCCGCATCGCTTTGGCCAGTTGATCGATGTCCCCCGTATCCCAGCCATCGCTCATGACCAGAACAACAGTGCGCCGGTCCAGGCAGGTGCCGTGGTCATCGATGAACGACTGCAGCGATGCGCCGATCCTGGTGCCGCCGGACCACCCCGGGACCTGTTTCGAAATCGCCTGCAGCACGGCCTGAAAGTCGTGGTGCTTGAGCAGGTCAGTGACCTGGTACAAGGACGTACTGAAAACAAACGATTCGATGTTGCGGTAGGCGTTCTGAAAGGCGTAGATGAACTGCACCAGCATGTGGCTGTAGAGGTCCATTGACTGGCTCACGTCCATCAGCAGGCACAGTCGGAGTTTCTGAGGTTTGCGGTTGCAGTACTGCAGGTTCAGTAGTTCGCCGCCGTGCCTAAGGTTGCGTCGCATCGTGTTGCGCAGGTCGAGCATGCCGCGCCGGGCATGGCGTTGTCGACGACGCCCAACACGGTTGGCCAGGGCGCGCGCGATCATGTTGACAATTTCCACGACCTCACGCAGTTCGTTGGTGGTAAAAGCACTGAAATCTTTGTGAACCAGCGATTCTATGGGGCTGTAGGCTGGCGCCGCCGCCGTTTCGTCCGCCTCCGGATCGTGGTCGCCGGCGGGACTGAGTTGCGGCGCCTGGCGTTTGTCGACTTTTATTGCCGGCGGTGCTTGCTGCTGTGGCGGCGGTGGCTCGGGAGGCAGCGTGGATTGATCCTCTGCTGCCTGGTGCCAGAAGATGTCGAAGCACATGTCGAAGACCGCCTGCTGCGGTTGGCCTTTCGCTAACACCGTGCGCAGGGCGCTCCGGAATTGGAGATGGTCACCGATCTCAATCATCGCCATCGCACGCAAGGCATCCGACTGTTCACCCGGCCCGAGCGGCAGGCCGTGGGCCCGAAGCAGGCGGCAGAAGGTAACGATGTTGGCTGTCAGGTCAGTGTGTGGCATGATATACTCTTCGGTCAATTGCGGAGCTGTGGATTGTCGCGTTGAATTTCCGTGGTTCTTCCGTAATGTAGACACGTTGCGCGACGATTGCCTTTTTTTACGGAGGCAGAACCATTTTTTCGAGGCTTAAATGAGCAAGGAACTCGATTTTATTGGGGAGGTGTACCAGCGCCTCGCCGACAGGGTAGGGCGGGCGCGGGACGCCTTCAACCGGCCGCTGACGCTGGCGGAGAAGATCCTCATCGGACATGTGGACGAAGTTATGGACGAGGCTCCGGAGCGGCGGCGCAGCTACGTCAACTTTCAGCTTGATCGCGTCGCCATGCAGGATGCCACCGCGCAGATGGCACTGCTGCAGTTCATGCAGGCCGGACGCAACACTACATCTGTGCCTTCGACGGTACATTGCGACCATTTGATCCGGGCGCAGGACGGGGCAGATGAAGACCTGCACCAGGCGCTCGAAGAAAACAACGAAGTCTACGCATTCCTGAAGAACGTTTCCCAGAGATATGGTATCGGTTTCTGGAAACCCGGCGCCGGGATCATCCATCAAGTGGTTCTCGAGAACTATGCCTTCCCTGGGGCCATGATGATCGGAACCGACTCGCATACGCCCAATGCCGGTGGTCTCGGCATGGTAGCGATCGGGGTTGGCGGCGCCGATGCAGTCGATGTCATGGCCGGCATGCCCTGGGAACTGCGCTGGCCCGGACTGATCGGCATCAAGCTGACGGGTGAGCTCAACGGCTGGACGTCGCCGAAGGATGTGATCCTCAAGATCGCCGGGATTTTGACGGTAAAAGGCGGCACCGGCTGCATCGTCGAATACTTCGGCGAAGGCACCACGGCGATTAGCTGTACCGGCAAGGCGACGATTACCAACATGGGGGCTGAGATCGGCGCGACGACATCGCTCTTTCCGTTCGATGAGCGCATGGCCACCTATCTGAAAGCCACTGAACGGGCCGAAGTCGCTGAACTCGCCCAGAAATACGCCGAGCATCTGCGGGCTGACGAGGGCGTTGCCGAAGCCCCCGAAAAGTACTTCGACGAAGTCATAGAAATCGATTTGAGTACACTCGAACCACATGTCGTTGGACCTTTCACTCCGGATTTGGCCCGACCGATTTCGGCACTCAAGGACGAGGCGGCAGAGAAGGATTACCCGGATGAACTGAAAGTGGCGCTGATCGGCAGTTGCACCAACTCCTCGTACGAAGACATCGGCCGCGCTGCAAACGTTGCCCAGCAGGCGCTCGACAAGAATTTGACAGCCAAGTCCAATTTCCTGATCACTCCCGGCTCCGAGCAGATTCGTGCGACAATCGAGCGCGACGGTCAACTTGACACGCTCACGGCAATCGGCGGGAAAGTTCTCGCCAATGCCTGCGGACCATGTATCGGCCAGTGGCGACGTCTTGACGTCGAGGGTGACACCCGCAATTCCATCATTACGTCTTTCAATCGAAATTTTTCCCGCCGCAACGACGGCAATGCCAGCACGCTTGCCTTCATCGCCAGTCCGGAAATCGTCACCGCTATGGCACTGGCCGGTCGGTTGACGTTCAATCCGATCACCGATACCCTCGAAGGGGAGGGCGGTGTGCAGGTAAAGCTCGATCCCCCGGTGGCGGATGAACTGCCGGCAAATGGCTTTGATCCCGGCGTCTCCGGCTATGAAGCACCCTCCGATGATCCCGCCGCTGTGACGTTGGAAGTCGCACCCGACAGCGAAAGGTTGCAGCTTCTTACGCCGTTCGAAGGCTGGGACGGACAGGACATGGGTGATCTGCTGGTCCTGCTAAAAGCGGACGGCAAGTGCACCACCGACCATATCTCGCCGGCCGGTCCGTGGCTGCGCTTCCGCGGCCACCTCGACAACATCAGTGACAATATGTTCATCGGCGCTAACAACGTCTTTGCCGACGGGCCGGGCAATGGCGTCAATGTGTTGACTGGCGATACCGAGGTGAATCTCTCGAAGATCGCCCGCCACTACAAGGCAGAAGGCTATGGCTGGATTTCGGTTGGTGATGAAAACTATGGCGAAGGCTCGAGCCGTGAGCATGCCGCCATGTGCCCGCGGCATCTTGGCGCCCGGGCCGTGATCGTGCGGAGTTTCGCGCGCATTCACGAGACCAACCTCAAAAAGCAGGGTGTCCTGCCTCTTTCTTTCGCGGACCCGTCAGACTATGAGAAGGTACGTGGCGACGACCGCGTCGCGGTCACCGGGTTGACCGCCTTGGCTCCGGGCGTACCCCTGACGGTGGTACTGACCCATGCCGACGGGACCGAGGACAGCTTCGAGGCGTGCCACACGATGTCTGACCAGCAGATCAGCTGGTTTCAGGCCGGTTCGGCACTCAACAAGATCGCCGCACTGAACCAGTGATGCGAATACGGTTTATTTCCATATGGGAGAAAGCGGTCACAGACAGGTAATAGAGCCCGGTACAGTGGCTCGATCCTTCGTTGTGATAGTGCTCTTCGCTACGGCGATGGCTTATGCCGCTGCCGGTGAGCCTGCGGCTGCGGTCGCTCAGCAACGCTTCACCATGTCGGTCCTTGCCGACGGCCCCGCCTTACACGGTGACCTTTCCGATCCGCTCTGGAAGCTCGGCGTTCATCTGCCGGCATTCGTGCTGTCAGACGGCAGTGCCGGGGGCAGCGAACCGGCGGTGAAGACCGAGGCGTACGTACTCTGCGATGCGGAATTCATCTACGTTGGTTTCATCTGTCACGAACCGCGAATCGGCGACATCACCATCAGCGAGGCCGGCCGGGACGGGCCCTTGTGGCGCGAGGATTGTGTCGAGCTGTATCTGGATCCCACGCGAGGCAGGAGCTGGGCCTATCACTGGATCGTCAACAGCAAGGGGGTTATCTGGGACGGCTTGCATGCCCCGGCGGGGCTGGACATGGACTTCAATGCCGATGCTCAGGCTGCGAGCAAAGTGTTTGAGGACCGCTGGACCGCTGAGTTCAAAGTGCCTTTCGCAGACATTGGCGGGGCACCCGTTCCGGGCGAGGTATGGGGGATCAATCTCATCCGATTACGACAAGCGGGCAAGCTGGAACCGTTCGCCTGGTCGCTGCAGGATGTCACTCACGCAGATCCCCAGGGGTTTGGCGAAGCTGTATTTGGTGCCCGGGAGACCCCGGTGCGCGTCTCTGTTCTCTCCCGCGGCGGCGCCTGTGCGGATCTCAACGAAAAAGGCG
>CAUZJQ010000190.1:0-8159 GCA_963580095.1 Lentisphaeria bacterium
ATTTGCCTTGCCAGGTCGACTCGCAGGCGGAGACGCTGACATTCACCTGGACCGGCGATATTCGTGTGACCGTCGTGGCACGGCTCGGCGCCGATGAGCGACTGCTGAAAGCGCGGATTCGTGTCGACACCGTTACCGAGGGCATGGGCCTGCGTGACGTCGTCTTTCCCGTCATCGACGGCATCCGGCCGCTGGCCAAGAATGCGGCTGACGACCGCGTGCTGTTCGCGTTCCGAACGGGGTTTACCCGGCCGTCACCGCTGGTCACGGGTGAGCCGCTGAAGATGAAGTATTGTATCGAATACAACATGCAGCTCGCGGCGCTGCTGGGCGGCGGACGGGGACTCTATTTCGGCGACCACGACCCGACAGCGGCCTGGAAGGACTTCAGCTGGACGCCGGATGCCGACACGCAAACGCTCAGCTACGCCGTATCGCATCCCGTGCTCGACTGGGGCGGCCCCGAGCCTGTAACGCACTATGAATCGCCCGGTGACTGCGTGCTGGGTCCGTTTCAGGGCGACTGGTACGACGCGGCACGCATCTACCGCCGATGGGCTGTCACCGCGCCGTGGTGCGCCAAAGGTCCCATGGTCCAGCGTGATGATTACCCAAAATGGTTCCTGAACATCGACTACTGGGCCATGGGCCACATGGGCGATTACCTGGAACAGCAGCGCGAGTTCATCAAGCGTGACCTGTTCGATTTCCCCATCACCGTCACCCACGACTACGGCCACTTCAATGGCTGGACCATCCACGACGCCGGCCCGGAGTACTTCCCGCCGAAGCCCGGTTCGGTCAACTACCAAAAGGTGGTCAGTGAACTGCGCGACCGCGGGGCGCGGGTCCTGCCCTACGTCATGGGATGGATGTGGAACGGCGCATCGGAGGACTTTCGCCTCAGGGGAGCCAAAGAGAAAGGCGCCATGCTGGGCGAGGACGGCGAGAGTGTGCTCTGGGCCGAGCTCGAACCGTCCGAAGAAAATATTGCGATGTGCCCTGCCTCGAAGATCTGGCGCGACAAGTTGACCGACGTGACGGTCGAATTCATCCAGCACTATCGTACGGGCGGCATCTATTTCGACTACTTTTCGACCCACATGGCCGATTGCTTCAACCCGACCCACGGCCACGCGCTGGGCGGCGGCGACTACTGGGCCCGGGGCGTGCACGATTTGTTCCAACAGGTGTGGGACGGGGCACGCAAGGCCGATCCCGAGGCCATGCTCTGCGCCGAAGACCTCGCCGAGTTCTGTATCGATGTGCTCGATGCCGCCTATGTCGGGATTACCGCCGACGCGCCCGTCTGGCAGGCGGTCTATCACGACTACACCCAGGTCTTCGGCGGCATGCACTGGATGGAGCAGGGGCAGATCCCGCTCAGCCGCCAGTGGCTCTACGGCCGCATCAGCCAAATCCCCGGCACGCTCGGGTTTCCCGACGCGAAGCCGGAGACAATGGAGTGGTACCGCGATCTCCTGCGCTGCACTCACGAGTTCGCCCGGCCGTACCTCGGGTACGGCGAAATGCTGCGCCCCCCCGAGATCTCGGGGGACATCCCCATGCTGACCATGGAGGCAGCCGACGGCCCGTTCAAAGCGCCGGCCGTTGAAGGCACGGCGTGGCGGACGCCCGACGGCAGCGTCGGTATCTTCTTCATCAACTACGAGGACCAGGCGCGACAGTTCACCTGGAAAACCGACCTCGGCGAGATCGCCGGGCTCGACGCAGCAAAGCGATTGCAGATTACCGAGTGGACCGCAGACAACGGCGCCAAACCGCTGAAGCAAACCGAGGGCGGCATCGTCGGCGACACGGTAGAGATACCCCCGCACGGGATGATTGCCCTGAAGTTCGAGAGGATACCATGAGGACCTGGACAACGATCCTGCTGATATTCGCCGTGGCTGCCGGCACGATCACCGGTGCCGAGACCCTCAAAACGCCCGCCGGCTGCGTCGCTGCTGACAACGCCAAGCCGGGTCCCGAAGGTTACGCCGACCGCGTCATCCACCAAAAGACCGGCATCGAGCTGATCCTCATTGCCAGCGGCACGTTCGTGATGGGTACCGACGATCCCCAAGCCGCATCAAATGTCGCGCCGGCACATGAGGTGACGATCGCCCAGCCCTTCTACATGGGTAAAACGGAGGTCAGCAACGGCCAGTATCGCCGGTTCATGGAGGCGCAGCCCGATTACGACGGCGAAGCGGACGTCGATCCGGCGTATGACCTGTATTTATTGCACTTCAAGGACAAGAGCGTCATGTCCTCGGAGGATGAGTATCCGGTCGTCTGGGTGGGTTGGCACAACGCGATGGCCTTCTGTGCCTGGGCCGGCTTGAAACTTCCCAGCGAAGCGCAGTGGGAGTACGCCTGCCGCGCCGGCACAACCACCGCTTACTCCTTCGGGGACGACGAAGAGAACCTTCACGACTACGCCTGGGCGGATCTGGCCGCCGAACACCTCACCCACCCGGTGGCGACGAAACTGCCCAACCGCTGGGGGCTGCACGACATGCACGGCAACGTGTGGGAGTGGTGCGCCGACGATTACATTTACAGATACGAAACCGCCCCGTCCGACGGCTCGGTTCGACGGGATCCGACAGCGCAGACCAAGCCACTCCGCGGCGGATCGTGGAGCACCGGCCCCGGTGTTAACAGAAAGACGCCCGCCTGGTTCTATTCCACCGCCATGGGCAGCGTGGCACGTTTCCATGTCGCCCCGGGCAACGCCTGGCAAGACCGCGGGTTCAGGGTGATTTTACCGCTGAAGGGCACGACGCCGTGACGAAGTTTGCCGGGCTGGCCAAGTCGAGGAAACTCAAGGTTGCCGGATGGAGTTAAAAAGACGATGGCGATCGGACCATGGGGGATGATCGCTCTCAAGCTGGAGGTGACACGATGAGAAATACGATCACGACGTTGCTGATCATCTGCGGCGTTGCGGCAGTGGCGCAGGCGGCGCAGCTGAAGGTCCCCGACGGCTGCACGCCGGCGCCGGGTGCACAGGCCGGAGCAGCGGGCTATGCGGACAGAATCATCCACGGCAAGACGGGAATGGAGCTGATCCTCGTGGCAACCGGCGAACTGACGATGGGATCCGGTAAGCAGGAATATCAAGTGGCGATCAGCACCCCTTTCTACATGGGAAAGACCGAGGTGACGAACGCCCAGTACCGGAGGTTCGTCAAGGCGTCCGGCTACGACGGCAAGCCCGACGTGGACCCGGACCCGGACTATGACATGTATCTGCGGCACTGGCGCGGCAAGAGTATCATGTCCGCCGAGGACGACTACCCCATAGTATGGGTGAGCTGGAAGAACGCCGGGGCGTTCTGCAGCTGGGCGGGACTTTCGCTGCCGAGCGAGTCGCAGTGGGAATACGCCTGCCGGGCGGGAACAGCCACGGCCTACTACTTCGGGGACGACCTGAAGGAATTCGACAAGTACGGCTGGGCCAACAGCAGCCCGGACTACTATACCCATCCGGTGGCGGGCAAGGTGCCGAACAGCTGGGGATTCCACGATATGCTGGGCAACGTCTTCGAGTGGGTGGAAGACGACTACGTCGGCCACGAGTACTTCGACAAGTACGGGTTTCCTCCGACGGACGGGTCGGCACGGCTCGAAGGGAAGATGACGAAAGTGCTCAAAGGCGGCAGCTGGGGTAACGGCCCCATCGCATGTCAAAGCGGCTCCCGCCACAACAGCGCGCCAACCAACGCAAGCTCCGAGTTCGGGTTCCGCGCCATCCTGCCGCTGGACAAGCAGGAAGAGTAGTGCCAGGCCCTGGATGAAAGGGGGCTGCACCAAACGTGGCGGATGTGGACAATAAGGATTCAGAAGTTCGCTCCATTAACCGGACCCAGGACAATCAAATGACCAACGTGTACAGCTGGAGTTGTGTGAGCTCGGAGGTGGCTTGGTCGCCTCGCGACGGGGCGCAGCTCGTCTCCTTCCAGGGCAAGCTCTTCCTTCTGGGTGGCTGGAACCAGTACGCGGGTGAGAAGCCCGACCTCGCCGGTGCCGGCGCCGGCTCTTTCGAGTCGGAGGTGTGCTCGGAGGTGTGGTGCTCGGATGATGGCGGCAGCTGGTCCCTGGCGGCCACTGCGCCGTGGAGCGGCAGGCACATGCACGGGGCAGTCGTGCACGACTGCCACATCTGGATCATCGGGGCAGAGAACGGGACCCCCGACGATGTGTGGAAGTCGAAGGATGGCGTGAACTGGGAGCTCGTCGCGGCGACCGTACCCTGGCAAGAGCGCGGCAACCAGATGGTCACCGTCTTCGACGGCTCAATTTGGGTCATGGGTGGTCAGGTCGGCGCAGCCGGCCAGACCAATTTCGTGGCGGACTTGAAGGCTGGTAAACCCTTTCCGCCGGCGCCTCCACTGCTGCGCGACGTCTGGCGGACAAAGGACGGTCTGACCTGGCAGCAGGTGACGGACAACGCACCATGGGCGCCCAGGGGTATGATCACCGGCGCGAATGGTGGCGTGCCTGTTCTCCACGGTCGAATGTGGATCCTGGGCGGCGGATACGTTGGGACGGGCGGGACCACGCTGAGTTCACTGCGCTACGACCTCGAGCAGCAGCCAAGACTGAAGACGCGCCTCTTCCACAACGATGTGTGGTCGTCGGCAGACGGTCGCGAATGGACCTGTCATCTAGCGGAGGGAAAGGCTCCCTGGCCTGCGCGCTCGTATCACGATACCGCGGCATGGGATGGTAAGCTCTGGGTGGTAGGGGGCCACCGGGGGGTGGCGGACCACGCAGCTGAGGTTGCCACCGACGGCAATCGTAATGACGTGTGGTATTCTGCGGACGGCGAACATTGGGAGGAGCTGCCGCTCACTCCCTGGAGCCGACGCCACGCGTGCGCTATTCACGTCCACCAGGACGCTTTATTCCTCGCAGCGGGAAGTGCGGTAACCATCTCGGCGGAGCAGGCAGAGCTGAGCAAGCACGACTTCACTCACCGCGTTGAGTCTGTGTGGCGTCCGGGAAACGTATGGCGCTTGGATCGCGTTGGCGATGCGTCGAGGCTTGAGACGAACGGGGTTTCCCCGCCTGAATGAGGAATGACGCGCCGTTACCGGGAAGGAACTCGAATGCCTGAACAACAATCTTCGCCCGGGCCCGCAATGCCGGAGCCCCCGGACTACACCAGGTACGCCGCGTACCTGGCAGGATTCACCGGCCTGGACCAAAACGAGATCTGCCGCTGGACGCGCCAGCCTGCCCGGCGCTCCCACATCGGGCCGCGCGGCATGTACAAAACCGGTCTCACCCGCCTGGCCAACGGCGATCTGCTGGCCTGTCCCTGCACCGAGACGGCGAAAGGCGGCAAGTGGCCGATAACCGTCTTTCGCTCCCGCGACGAGGGTGAAACATGGCAGCGTGTGGAGACGCAGGGCGACCAGCTCCTAGGCAAGGAACCGGCACTGGCAACGCTGAGTGACGGCAGGGTGCTGCTGCTCACGTCGCACCCCCACGGCTTCCGTGTCTCGCGCTCCGACGACCGGGGCCAGACCTGGAAAACCACCCTGATCGGCTCCGCCGCCGATGGCGGCGAGCTGAGCTGGGACGGCTGCTACGAGACCGTGCGCGATGTCCTCGAAGAGCCGGACGGCAGCCTGGTACTGTTGATGTCGCTGGGCACCTGGGGCAACCGCGAAGCACCGCCGTCGAAAGCGTGGCTGTTCCGCTCCGACGACCGCGGGGCTACCTGGGCAAAGCACGAGCAAGTGAAAGTATGGGATGATCCCGAACCCATGTTCGCAGAGGTGTCGATCGTGCGGTTGCCCGACGGCGACCTCCTGGCAACGAGCCGGACGCAGGGCGACCACGCAATTGGTGACATGCCCCCGGCCGACTTCCCCGCCGACCTGGGCGAAGCGGCCAACCACATGATGCTGATGACCTCGAAGGACAACGGCGTGACCTGGACAACGCCGCGTCCCTTCCTCAGCCGCAGTGAAGTCCACGCCCACTTGCTGGTATTGCAGGACGGGCGGGTGCTCTGCACCTATGCCACCTACCACCTGCCGTTCGGGGTGTTTGCGATGGTCAGTGAAGACAGCGGCAGGACGTGGGATACGAAACACCCGGTTCAGTTGGGGATATCCTGGGATTTCTACGTCGGATGGCCGACCTCGATCCAGCTTCCGGACGGCGATATCGTTACCGCATTCGCGATCAGGGCCTACAACGATAGTGATCGTACGATGGATGATCAGATCGCCCAGGCAGTGCGCTGGCAACTGCCCGCCCGGCAACCGACAGCCGGCCCTTGAGCCGAACAAGGCAGGCGCTGATGCGGCACTGAAGCCAGTCCCAATGCGGCCGTGGACACATATCACAAGCTCCAGACGCCCCGATGGGTCGGGCAACGCCCCCCCCCCCGATTTACCCCTTTTTGTACGGATTTTCCTCCCGACATTCTTGAGCAGGAAAAAAAGGTGATTTTTTTCTTGCAATGCGCAGATTTTTTTCCTATACTTTCAATATATTCGGTAGCGGAAAAGCCGCCGCCGGAGTTTTTGGACACAGGTTTATGGTGTCGCAGATGCTTTCAAATTTTACGAAAACCCGGGGTGAGAACATCACCCCAAATAAAGTCGAAAAAAAATCTAACATGGACCAAGCCCAGAACACTGAGGAGAATCCAACAATGGACACCCTGAAACAAACAATAGCCGTAATGGCTGTAGCACTTGTGGGGCTGTTGACAGTCAACGCCAGTTACGGGGAACATGAAACCTCTATTGCTGGGGTTAGTGTCGTGGTGTGGGAAGAGGATTTCGAGTCCTATGACGCCGGAACAGCGATTCAGGACACGGCAAAATGGGCAACTTCCGCGGCTGATGGTCCCATACGGATCAATGGTTACACTGAGACCTCGGACTTAGGCCAACGGGTGGATTCGGATGGACTGGCCTTGGACGGCAATTCGGGTAAGGAACAAGGGACATCAGGCCGGACGTGGTCGACCTCGAGAGCTGTCGTCTCCGGTCCCACCGCGGACGCTACGTCCTATACGGTGCAATTCGATGCGAATGTACAATACGGCAGCAATAGTAACGGCACATCCAACTCCGGAGTTTATTTGGACTGCGCCGATTGCGGCGAACTTGGCTTACATTACTCCCGGACCAACGGGACCGGCTGGGGTTTCGCTGGCGCTGATGGCATGAAACGTCATGATGGTCAGAGCCCTTGGTGGTGGTCAGGTAATGCGCGTGCGTCGATCACCCTCGACAAAGCAACCATGACAGCGACCGCAACAGTTGCCAGTATAGTAGATCAGGATTGGGGCACTGCGGACTTCGGTACCCAACCTATCACTCAGGGTATTTGGGACGGAATCGTGGGCTTTCACGTCCGCAATGACATTAATAATCCCGGCTCCGACGCCAACTACGGTATGGATGTAGACAACATTGTTGTCAGCCAAACTGTGCCGGGCCCGTCGATCCATGAGCAGATCACCAGCCTTCTGTCAGGCCAGGCGGCGCTCGAGGCCAAGCTCGACAGCCTTCCCGCCGGCTCGCAAGGTCCGCAGGGTAAGCAAGGTGACGCTGGTGCTGATGGTCCCGCTGGTGCTGCTGGCGCTGCTGGTGACGCTGGTGCCGATGGCCCCGCTGGTGCCGATGGCGCTGCTGGTGACGCTGCCGCGTGCACCCCGTGTGCCGACGTAACCAATGCCGCAGTTGAGTTGGCCTGCAAGCTTGTAGGCACCAACCCGCCGACCAATGTCCCGGAGCTTCAGGCATTTTCTCAGACCATTGTCGATACGCTGCTGATCAGCGCCAATATCTGCGAGCCGGACTGCGACGTCGGCGCGGGGATTACCGCTGCTATCAACGCCAAGTTGAATCCATAGGCGCAAACACAGCGTCGACTTTCACAGAAAAAAAACAAAAACATGGGCCAAGCCCAAAACACTGAGGAGAATCCAACATGAACACGATGAAACAAACAATGGCCGTAATGGCTGTAGCACTTGTGGGGCTGTTGACAGTCAACGCCAGTTACGGGGTACATGAAACCTCTATTGCTGGGGTTAGTGTCGTGGTGTGGCAAGAGGATTTCGAGTCCTATGACGCCGGAACAGCGATTCAGGACACGGCCGCATGGTCAACTTCCGC
>CAUZJQ010000191.1:0-7992 GCA_963580095.1 Lentisphaeria bacterium
GCATCGAGCTATACCACCGGCACGCAGATCGTCGTCGACGGCGGCTGGACCGCCTGGTGACCCGGGCGGCTAATAGCGCCCCGCTGGTCGATGATCCGGCGAACATCCGCCTTGGCTTCGCCGGTTTTCGGGCGCCGAATTATCATCCCTACAGCTGGTCCGCCATTCTCAACGGCTACGACCGTGAAGCGCTGGCGGCGCACTGTCCCTGCCCGCCGATCATCGATTATCTCGGCCGCCGGCCGCCGGCCGATTTCGGGGTGTCGGGCGCCCGCGTGACGCACATCTGGTGCGACGACCGCGACGACGCAGAACGAGTGGCTGCCTGCTGCCATATCGCCAACATTGCGGCGTCCGAAACTGAGTTGATCGGGGCTGTTGATGCGGTGCTTATTCCCGTCGATATCGGCGGCGAGCATGTCGAGCGGGCGCGGCCGTTTATCGAAGCCGGGGTGCCGGTGTTCATCGATAAGCCACTGGTCGACAATCTGCCGGACCTGCAGCAGTTCATCGCCTGGCATGCGGCCGGCCACAAGTTGATGTCGAGCAGCGGCCTGCGCTACAGCGCTCGCTTCGCCGAGTTGCAGGAGCGGCGAAGCGAAGTCGGGACGTTGCAGTTGATCGTCATGACCATGGGGATGACTTGGGAGCAGTATGCGATTCACGCCCTGGAGTCGGTCTATCCGTTCCTGCCCCCCGGCGGCTGGCTGGACATCGTCAACACCGGCACAGCCGGTCGCGACGCGGTGCACTTGCGCCACGGGAGCGGCGTCGATGTTATGGTGGCAGTGGTAGACGGCATGGACGGGGGCTTTGGCTGCATGACGCTGTATGGCACCGAAGGCCACATCAGCGCCCAGTTCGACGATTCCTTCCAGGCGTTCAAGGCGCAGCTGACCGGGTTCATCACCTTTCTGCAGACCGGCACGCCGCCTTTCCCGTTCAGCCAGACCGTAGAGCTGATGCGCATGGTCATCGGCGGCTTGCGCAGCCGCGACCAGCAGGGCCGGCGCATCGATCTGACGCAACCGCTGCCGGCCTGAGACTCTATGGGTTTCTGCAAGCGATATCGTCTCTTTATCGGTGAGGCCTAATTTTCAACCACCGCACGCTACGAGCGGCTACCGCCGTCGCAGATGCAAGCGTTAGCTGATGAAACAAGAAACAGACAATATTCCGACCTCGAAGTCAGTACATGGTTCAACTGCTGGCACGCACTTGGCAGGAAGGACAAACCACTGGTCCTGGACATACCCGGCGCGAAGTTATATTCCGCAGTGGTCCGAAAAGTGGACAACAACTTAATAGGGTACACATTTACCAGGCGAGATAGCAAATGGCACACAGGCTTTGGGGCGAAAGTTTAGGACAGCATCTCAGCACAACAATTTAAGACAAACACAGGAGTCGTGTCATGACCGAGAAGACGACCAAGTCATTCGTGGCGCACGCCGGGGATGCCCAGTGGGGCAAGGACCTGCGGCCGGACTTCGCGTACCGCGATCTGGGGATCAGGGACGCCACTGAGGGTAAGGTGCTGGCGCAAATCATTCGCGCTGAGCAGCCCTGCGCAGAGTCAATGGGCTACCATTCTCACGCGCTTGAATTCCAGATGGTCTATCTGATCAAGGGCTGGGCGCAGCTTTACTTTGAGGACATCGGCGAGGTCCGCGTCGAGGCGGGCGACGCCTGGTACCAGGCGCCCGGCGTCAAGCACGAAGTGCTCAAGTACTCGGACGATTGGGAAGTCCTCGAGATCACCATGCCGGCCGAGTTTGAGACGCGCGAGGAAGAGCGGTGAGGCGCTGCCGTGGATATCTCACCGCGGCTCGACAGCCACACGGCATAAGGCGATACGACCATCCGCATCATTTACGGGGCGGTCCCCTGACTGAAGGTTCAGCATGAAAGTCGGATTCATCGGTCTGGGGAGGATGGGCCATCCGATGGCGGCCAACATCTTGAAGGCCGGGTATGAATTGACCATCCATGATCTGCGGCGTGAGATCGGGCACGATCTCGAAACCGCCGGGGCCCGATGGGGTGACACGCCGCGTGAGACCGCGGTGCGTACCGATGTGCTGCTGACGTGTTTGCCCAGCGCTTCCGCGGCTGAAGAGGTGGCGCTGGGCGACGACGGCGTGTTTGCGGGACTGGGCCGGGGCGCCGTTTATGTCGATACGGGTACCCACCCACCAGCCTTCATGCGTCGAATCTCGGGGATCGGGCAGGCGCGGGACATTCGCGTGCTGGATGCACCTATCAGTGGCGGTGTTGTCGGTGCTCGGGACGCGACGCTGACAATTTTCATCGGCGGCCTCGAGGAAGACCTGGAGCGCGTTCGGCCACTGTTGGAGACGATCGGCAGGAAGATCGTTTATATTGGCCCCGCCGGCTCGGGGAACACGATCAAGCTGATCAACAATCTGATGTTGTTTGTGAATTATCTCGGCGCTTGTGAGGGCGTGGCCATGGGAATCCGGGCCGGTATCGAACCGCAACTCCTGCTCGATGTGATTGTGCCGAGTATGGGGCAAAGCCGAATCTTCGAGCATGCACTCGCGGCGTTCCTGGATGGCGAGGCAATTGGGGGGACAACCGACCTCGCGGTCAAGGATACGCAAATGGGGGTTGAACTTGCAGAAGAGCTCGGCGTACCCGTCGAAGTTGCTGCGCTGGTCCGTGATATATTCATCCGGTTCCGTGACGAGAACGACCGGGGACAAGAGGACTATTCGGCGTTGATACGGGAATACTTGAAGCGCTCGGGTGTGGCATGGAACTAGGGTTGGAAGGCAAGCGTGCGATCGTCACCGGCAGCAACCGCGGAATCGGCCGCTGTTGCGCGCTCGCGCTGGCGCGGGAAGGAGTTCGGGTCTGTGTCGCAGCCCGGACCCGGGCGTTGCTGGACCGGACGGTGGAGGAGATCCATGCTGCAGGTGGCGAAGGCTGTGCCGTGGCGACCGACCTGAGTACGGCTGACGGTTGTGCGCAGGTCGTGAAGGAGACAGTATCCCGTTTCAATGGTGTTGATATCCTGGTCAACAACGTCGGCGCGGCGCGAGGCGGCGACATCCTCGAACTTCCAACGCGGCAGATCGACGAAGCGCTGGAGCTGAAGACCTACAGCTATCTGCGGTTGGCGCAGCTGGTGATTCCGCACATGCAGGAGAATCAATGGGGCCGGATCGTCAATATTGCGGGGAGTGCGGGTAGTAGTCCCAATCGGCAGAACATCCCCACAAGTCTCGCCAACGTTGCCATTCTGAACATGACCCGCGCGCTGTCTGACACGGTTTCGGGGGATGGTATTCTCGTCAACGCCATCTGCCCGGGCCTGACCAACACCGAGCGGGCGCGCAGCATTCAACAGGCGCAGGCCGACCAGGAAGGCCGGGACGTGGAAAACCTGCTCAAGGAAATTGGCGGTAAGTTGCCGGCCGGGCGTATTGCCGAGCCAGAGGAGATTGCCAATGTGGTGGCCTTTCTGGCATCAGAGGCTTGCTCATATATGTTCGGCAGTTCCATATACATGGATGGTGGTGAAAGGCGAAGTACGCCTTAAAGCAGTCAAATGAATTCGGTTGCCGACGCACGTCCGAGGACGATGGCGAGTACGTTGAAAATATCGCAATCACTCGCTTAGACTACAGAAACTCGCCGCGACGCCGTGCACCCTAAACTCGGGACTTTGCTGCGCTCAGAACGATGCGGATTTCACTCACGAACCGAATTAACATTAGCGACACGTCGCCAACCAACCCGGTACACACGAATGCGGAACGCGCTAGCGCGTCCGCCTCGGTGACCTTTACGTTATCTGGCAGAATTCGCAACGCGGCTAATCGCCGGCGCCGCGAATTTGCGGAATGCAAAGTGAATGCGTCGGGTAACCTGGTCGGCTGGTGGTGCCTTAAATCTGAGTCGGGCATTGAAGTTGAACAAAAGGAAGTCGCTCATATGACGATGACCGTGAAGAATGTCAGTCTCTGGATAGTCACGTCCCTGATACTCCAATCAACACCTGTTCCTGCCCAGAATGATGACGAACTTGCAACTGCTTTTGAGCAGCTCCTCGTTGTCGCGCTATCTCCAGGCGAATTAGCGGTTCAGGCCGTGATCTTCCAGGAACAAATTTTGAAGGAGACGACACAGATCGACATGACAGCGGAGGGTTGGGCCGAAATGTCGAAGGTCTTCACCCAAGAAGATCTGCCGCGGAACATCGCAGCGGCAATGGCAGAGCGATATCGCGGCAAGATGACGAAAGACGATATCGCCGCAATGATGACTGTTGCGACAACCCCGGGAGGACAGAAGCTGGTGGCTGTCGCTATCGCGGCGAGCCGATTGTCTCATTCTCAGGGCTACCTGCTGAGTGTGCAGGTAAGATCTTGGTATAAGGAAAATGCTGAACGCTATAAAAAGAACACGGTAGAGCCCAAAGTGGAGGTTATAACGAAACCAGTTCGCCGCGCACCGGAACCGATCGCCGAGGTGATGGAAAAGATCATCATTCCACAGCTGGAGTTCGAGGGCACTACGCCGGGGGCAACTGCGGAGGTTCTGCGGCAGCAAGCACAGTTTCTAAACCCAAGCAACAAGCCGATCGATATCGTATTCATCGAGCAGCCGTCGAGTGAACCCCAGCGGATTTCGATCAACAGAAGCAATGTCAGTCTGCGTGACGCGATCATGGAGTTGGCCGCTGCGACCGCCAGCGAGTTCGTTATAGTCGACAACACCGTCTTCATCGGGAAAGACGTGAAGGCGATTGCCGGGCGAGCGACGTCTCCCGGAGCACCTCTCGACATCGAAGTTTTGGCCGTTCTCTCCAATTTGTACATTCCCCGCGTTTGGCTCCAGAGCGCTTCGCTTCCAACCGTCTTCGCCTTTTTCGACAAACAACACCCCCCGGAAGCGCACGGGTTTAGTTTCGTCGCTCATCTCGATGACCCAGCCGCAATTGGCCGCGAGAGCGAACCTACCGTCTCGCTTGATCTCAACAACACCAGCGTGTTCAATGTCATCCGCGCAATCTGCATCGCGAAGAACCTGACGTGGCGACTCGAAGACCGTACGGTCATCATCGAGTACCCAGAGGCGTCGAACGAAGAAGAGTGACACGATCCTGCACCGAACCATTCGGGGAATTGGGACTCGATGGGATCAAGGTTGCAAAGAATGGAAGGAGAACATTTTCGTAATTCGCGACCTATAGTAGCAGCGAACTGACAACCTGGCCGGTGGATATTTAGGGAACATCCCTAGATAAGAGAGCTAAATAGAGTATGTTAACGGCCAGCCACGGCTGGCCAGCCAGAGCGGAAACAAAAGACGAAATTGCGGGCTTCGCACGAACGGAAATAAACGCGCGTCGCGGAACACGAATAAGAACCGGTTGCCTCCGGGCGACGCAACGACAACCTGGCGCATGCTACGAGCGCGCCTAAGGGCGCGTCGCAGATGCGCGCGTTCGACATCTGAGGAATTGAAGAATAGGTAGGGCTCGAGACATGGGAGAATCTGTTGCAGTTCCGACCGTTGTGTCCGCCGAGGATAGCGCTCCGAGGTGGATCAAGGTAACGGATCACGCTGGGTGGCGGCCGCGTGATTCGCAGGGCGAGGTCGTCTTCAAAGATCGCATGTGGATCCTCGGCGGGTGGTTTGGCAACGAAGTGCCTTGCCCTCGTGATGTCTGGAGTTCATGTGACGGCAAGAACTGGGAACTCGTCCAGGGAACCGCCCCGTGGAAGCATGGTGATCTTCCGATGACGCTCGTTTTCAAGGACAAGTTGTGGTTCATGGGAGGGTGGTACAATGGGATACTCCCCGGTCATTCATCCAGCAATGAGGTCTGGTGCTCGAGTGACGGCATACAGTGGCAGCAGGCCACGCAGAACGCGGGGTGGACGCCCCGACTGGCCGCCGGGGCCGTGGTCTTCAAGGACAAAATGTGGATCCTCGGAGGGATCGAGAACTACAAGACGTGGATCTGCGGAATGGACGAGAACGACGCACAGGGGAATACAGAGAATCTCAAGAACGATGTCTGGTGTTCGGCTGACGGCAAGGCATGGGGACTGGCCACGCAGAACGCCGGTTGGTGCCCTCGGGCATTTCATCAGGCGGTCGTGTTCGCCGGCAAGATCTGGGTCCTCGGCGGAGTGTCCGATAGGTCAAAGCTCAACGACGTCTGGTCCTCCGAGGACGGCGTCCACTGGACTCAGGAGACACCGACAGCGCCGTGGCGCCCGCGGTTGTGGTTTTCATCGATCGTCTACCGGGACCGGATGTGGGTCCTTGGGGGTTTCTCCGATGAATCGAACACAAGCCAGCATTTGAACTATAGAGATGTCTGGTACTCAAAGAACGGTAAGAACTGGACGGAGCTAAAGTCCGATGTGATCTGGACAGCGCGTCACGAGCACTCGGCGTTTGTGTTCCAGGACAAGATCTGGATTGCCGGCGGCAAGCGCGACGTGCCTCACCTAAAGTCGCCAACCGCGGCGATCGACCACGACCGCGCACTCGTGAGCGACGTCTGGTCGCTGCATTTCCCCGAAAGCGGTTTCAGCGATAAGTAATGTGGCGCCTGGGTGCTCATCGCATAGCCCTTTGTCGAACAACCGCATTCATACGAACCGCGAGTCCGCGGCCGGTGATGCACGCGTTACGCGCCACGGCGTCCGTGATGCGACCGTTACGCGCCACCACAGTCTCAGATTTCACCCGAAACATTGATTCGCAAATGAAGTTGCTCTACGGAATTCAAGAGGCAGTAGTACAGGAAGAAAAAACGGAATTAGGATCGGCGCTTCTAAAATTCCGACTACTTGCATCACGCCTCGGTAGCGATTATCTAGAGGAATGGGTTAAGCATGAATCTGAAGGTTACCCGACAGACATCGAAGTCCCTTCGTATCGAGTTGTGGACGTGTCTTACCGTGGTATGTTTTGTGGACCTTTTGGCGCCCGCGTAGAGAATGCACAGATCCCTCCTTATCTAATTAAGTAGGAGCGGCGAGGGCCCCAATGGGACCGGGTCGCCTCGGAGCGGCCGCTCTCGTCGCCGACAGTAAGATCAATCATGGCCACACCGATTTCAGGACAACCATAGATGAAAACACACCAGCCCCTTGCTTTTGTTCCCGCCACCGCCATGATCCTGGCCGCGAGCTGGATCGTGGGCGGCTCCGCCAACGCGATCACGCTGGCCAGAGACGGCCAGCCGACCGCGGCCATCGTCATCCGCAAGTCCGCGCTCGCGGCCGATGATCATCGGCTCCAGCCAGGCGCCGTCCCGACCGCCGACCAGAAAGTGAACCTCGCCGCGCGCGACCTGCAGGAGTACATCGAAAAGATCAGCGGTGCGAAGCTCCCGATCGTCTCGGACGAGGACTCGGTTTCGGGCGCGCTGGTTTTGGTCGGTCAAAGCAGACGTTCCGATACGCTTGGCGTGGAGATTCCTGCGGGCCTGACGCCAGACCGTCGCGAGGAAGGGCTGGTGATGTTGGCTCGCGGCGATGTCCTCCTGTTGGCGGGCAACGAAGCGCGCCCGTACCATGGCACGCATTACGCCGTGGCCGAGCTGCTTCATCGCCTCGGCGTGCGCTGGTTCACGCCGTCGGCCTTCGGCGAAATCGTGCTCGGGCAGCCGACGATCACGATCGCCGACATGGAGGTGCGCAAGACGCCGGACTTCCCGATGCGCGTCTACTGGTCGCACATCAACAAGGAGATGAGGCCGCAGGAGTATCTGTGGAAACTGCGCAACAAGATGCAGCCTGACGTCTGGGGCATGATCGAGGTTGCCGGCGACTCCTCGCTGAGCAAGTACTTGCCCAAACCCGACCTAGCAAAGACCCAGCCCGACCTGTTCGCCAGACTCATCACGGGCGAGCCGAATCCGTTCATGCCCAACCTGACCAACCCCGACACGGAGCGGTTCGTGGCGGAGGCGATGAAAACCGAATTGCGCGCGCGCCGCGC
>CAUZJQ010000192.1:0-7971 GCA_963580095.1 Lentisphaeria bacterium
ATCGGCCGGGCAAAGGTCATTACAGTCCGGTACGCCGTCGCTATCCGAGTCGATGTCCGATACGCCACAGCCGCAGTCGCCTGGTGAAACCTTCAATGGATCGTTCGGACAGCCATCCAGGCAGTCCGGTGTACCATCAAGATCTGTGTCCCCGGTTTCGACAACACCACAGCCGCAGATGCCGGGCGAGGTCTTCAGCGGATCGTTGGGGCAGCCGTCGAAACAGTCAGCAACGCCGTCATTGTCGGCATCAAAGCCTTCGTCGATCTGGCCGTCGCCGTCGTTGTCGAGTCCGTCACAGACTTCGGTATCGTCGCAGTCGGCCGTGCCGTCGCCGTCGGAATCGCCGTGGGCGCCTCTGGAGCCGTTGCGGATGAGCGGATTTGCTGCACCGCAACCCGGCGCGAGAAACAGGGGGTTGAACACGTCGAGCGACTGGTACTGCGGATCGTCACTGGCGTTGGGGCAGATGGTGGCTCCGCCTGAGGGGCTCACCGCGTCGGCCCCGCCGGTGCAGCCACCGCCGGTACCGGTCGGATTCCAGAAGACATTGGCGAAAAGCGACGAGGTCGCAGCCGGAAAGGCATAGGTGCCCCGATTGTATTGGGCCGTGATCCCTGTGATCAGGTTGTAGTTGAACTGTGCGGTTCCAGCCGAGTGAATGCGAATCGCGTCATTGGTATAATTGTTGATGGTGTTGTTCTCAACAATAAACGTCGCCCCGCCCGCCGGCCCGATATCCATCACCTGAGAGGCGCCTTCGCCGTCGATGCAATTGCGCTTGACGTTGACAGTCTGCCCGGAATCCGCCTGTATGAAGACACGGCCTTTTACAGCATTGCCGATGACATCGACGTTCTTGGCGAAAATCTCGGGATCGGCATTGTTCGCCACGACGTTACCCGTGACATCACTTGGCACGGTTTCTGGGCAGTTGACATCGATTCCCTCGCTGGTGTTATTGAAGATCGTGTTGTTCGAGATTGACATGTTCGCAATGCTCCCACGGACCCGAATACCCTCGCTGTTGTTGTCATGGATATTGTTGCCATCGACCAAAAAGTTGTCCAAGGTACCTTCAAGTCGCATCCCGATGTTGTGGACCAGGCTGATTTCGTTGTCAGTGATGAAATTGCTACCGCTGACAGTGTTCACCTGGAGGCCCATCTGGAAATTGGCTGTGATCGTGCAGTCGTGAATGTCGATGTTGCTTTGCGCTCCGCCGCCGCCGAACAGCACGCCGACCTGGAAGAAACTGTTGGTCGCATCGAAACCACAGCCGCTAATGGAGCAGTTGCTGACTTCCTGATTATCGCCACCAAGCAGAGCGATACCATTCGCGCCGCAATCGTTGGCCGTGACGTTCTCGATCAGGATGTTATTGACATTGACACCCCAGACGCCCTGCTCGGGCGCGTCATTGATGGTCACATTTTTCAGGGTGTAGTTGTTGCCGAAGGTGTCGAAGCCCTTACCGGATGTATCGCTCCCCGTGTAGCTCACACTGAAGCCCTGGCCATCAAACGTCGCGTTGTTACCGAAGACAAATGCATTGCCCGACGTCCACGTGACGTCCTGAGTCAGCAGATAGTCATTGCCAGTGAGCGTCGAGCCGCCGACGTCCGCCTGGGTCAGAAGGATCGTAGCTCCCCAAGTGGTGGTTGCGGCCATGGCAATCACAGCCGCCATCAGGATTGTAGTTTTGAAGTTGCGCATTTTATCATCCTTTTCTGGACAGTTGAATCAGTATTTTTCAGACGTGCGGCGGCGGCGGAGTAGCCACCAACTGTATCTGTTATAGGACATTCAGTCGGGAATTCCAAGATTTTTTTTTCGAGCAAACGGAGGCGATTTCTGTTCATCGGTCACCGATGGATTGGAAGCATGTGATGGGGCTATCCTATCCGCGTACTACGAGCCTCCGCGCTCGTGATTGGCGGCGTTTACGGGAGCTTACACGCCGTAAAAACCGGGCGGCTACAGGCGAGCATTGATCACCCGGGCACGGACACGGGCACGAAAAAATCAACAACCGGCGAAGATCCACACGTGCAGATGTAGATTCTTGGCGATCAGGCTCTACGTTTCCCCTTGTTTCATTGAATAGTCACTGGAGAAACTATGAAATTCGCCACCCTGTTGCTGATCCTGCTTGGTGCCGGCTGTGCGACGATCACCGACGATCAGATCAAATCCGATCGGGCCCTGGTCAAGGCGATGTATCGCGCGGCAGCCGACGCCAAAGGCACGCCTGGCGAAGAAGCCTCGAACCTCGCGAACGACCCGGCCCGCATCAAGTACGGGCAAATGCTGCGCCGTGAAATTCCGGCAACCGACGAGGAGATGCGGATTGCCCGGCTGATGACTGAGGACACGCGCAGCGCTTCAGCGCGCGGTCCCGACTGGCCGCGACCAGCTGAAATCAGGTTGCCCCGGGCGAGCTCCCCACCTGAGATCGACGGCAAGTTAAATGATCGTGCCTGGCACGACGCATACATGGCGAAAGACACCTACCCATTCAACAAGCAAGAGGGGGTTGGTCACGATTTCACAGACTGGGACATCATGTGGGATGATACGTATATCTATTTCGCCTTCACCTGTTCCGATACAGACCTCGTAGCACCGGTGTACGAGCGAGACGAAGCCGTCTTCAGCGACGATGCTGTCGAGATGTTCATCCTGCCGGAATTCGAAACCGGCCTTTACTGGGAAATCGTCGTCAGCCCGAACGGCAGTATCTACGATGCGCTCAACACCAAGACATGGGATCAGTGGGGAACAGAGGCAGATACATCTGCAACTGTCGACGGCATGCTGGTCGGTCGGCACATTGGCGGTACGATCAACCAGCGCGATGATACGGATCAGGGGTACACTGTCGAGGTCGCCGTGCCGTTTGACCAACTCCCGGGTTATGCCGGCCGCAAACCGGCCGCCGGCCAGAGACTGCATCTGATGCTGGTGCGCCTCGATCGCGACGGTGACAAGCACACACCGTACGCCTTCGAGCCGCTGCTGAGCTGGGGACACAACATCTGGAATCACGTACCCGTCATTCTGGCGGAATAGGATCGGGCATGGCAGACGAATTGAAAATCGCCTGTATCGGCGCAGGCAGTTCGGGAGCCGGACACATTGTGCTGCTCGAACAGTACGAGCCGGGTTGCGTCGTAGCGTTCTGTGATATCGACCGCACGCGCTTTGACAAGATCATCGGCGGCTACCTCGCGGGCAGCGCCGCCGCCGAGTCCGGTGATTTCAGGACGGACGGTGTGAGCCTCCGAGCGGATCTGGCAGACATTCCGTTCTACACCGACCCCGACGAAATGCTCGACAAAGCAGACATCGATACCGTGATCATCGCGAGCTGGTGCAGCACGCACTATGAGATGGTCGAAAAGTGCGCCCGCCGCAACCTCAACATCCTCCTGGAGAAACCGATCGCTATCACTGGGACAGACGTCGACAAGTGCTGGGCGTTGCTCAAGGACTACCCGAAAGTCGCGACCGTCAACTTCACGATGCGCGGCGCTCCGGCAACGCTGGCCGCTGCCGGGCATATACGCGCCGGAACGATCGGCGACGTCGTTTCCGTGCAGTATGTGAACAACGTGCACTACGGCGACGGCTACTTTCGCAGCTGGATGCGAACCCGCGAAAAGATCGGCAGCCTGCTGCTGCAGAAAGCGACCCACGACTTCGATGTGATCAATACGATCATCGGCCGGACACCGGTCAGTGTGGCAGCGTTCGGATCACGCCTGGTCTACGGCGGCGACATGCCGAATGACCTGACGTGCGATGTCTGCGATCGCAAGGATACCTGCCCGATGAGTGTGTACAGACTGCAGCAGGAAGGCGCCAGACCGATGTCGTCGGGTAAGGGGGAAAAGTGCGTTTACGCCAGTGAAATCGATATCGATGACAATCACACGGTGATCATCAATTACGAAGGCGGGGTCACGGCATCTTACAGTCAAAGCTTCTGCGCACCGCAGCGGGGCGGACGGCGCGGCGGTTTTTTCATCGGTACGGCAGGGACCATGGAGCTGCAGTATTACGGTGAATTTGTTGAGACACCCGAAGGTGAAGCACTTGTGGGCAACAGCCGGATTGACATCATGCAGCGTCTCGCCAAGTCCGAGAGCAGCATCCGGGAGGTATACGACTGGACAGGTGAATCTCATTTTGGCGGCACGAAGCCGGGTATGAGAGCCAAGCTCGACCTGCTGCACTCGCGCCCGACGGACGTCGAGAACACGATCCGAGAAGGTTACATCAGCACAAAGATGTGTATCGCCGCCGAGGAATCGATCGAAACCGGAAGGGTTGTAGAACTTGATCTGGATCTGTAGCCAATCCGGTCGATCAATTACGTGCCCGCGGCCACGTTAACTTTGCAGTTCCCTTGGAGTTCAACCCCCGCAAGGACATTTCGTGTACACCATCGAAAACAATTGCTTCGTCTGCCGCAACGGTAACGGCCGCTACAACCGCCCGTTGTACGGGCAGTACGGCACCTTCATCACCTACGCCGGTGACCGTCCGGAGTGGGCGCTCAGCCGTCCCGGGAAGACCGGCAATCTGCTGGTCGGCATCACCAAGGGAAAGAAAGGCAAGTGGCTGATCGATGCCGACACAGTTGTCGCGAGCTATTGCCCCGGCGTCTACACGCACGAGATTTCGGACCGGCTTCTGGGCAAACAGAAACTGGTCATCCGGTCCGTCGCCATGCGTGATGCTGACGGGCTGGTGCTCGACATATCGCTGACCGGCCCGGTCAAAGGGCTGCAAGTCGTTTGGGCTTTCGGCGGTATCAACGATCTGAGCGATCCGTACTGCACTCCTGAATACGACGTCAACGGCTACGACCACGAGTCCCACTTCTTTCCGAACCCGGAAGACAGCCGCGGTAACCATGTGACGATCGACAGCCGCGGTTTCCGCATGACCGCAGACTTCGCGATCGACTGCCGCGACAACTCCGCACACCCGCAGCCCGACGATGTGCACAACCGCAAGCCGCACTATGGCATCAGCGGCGCGTCCACTACCGGCGGACACAGCTTCGTTGCCGACTCATCAGCGTTTGCGAAGATCGCGAACTTGCATAGCAAACGCGTTGTTCATCCCGTCGCCGTGGAGAGCTATGAACCCGATGACCAACCGGCACTGATCGGTGTCCGGATGATGCGGAATGGCAGTGACCGACTTACCCGCGGCGAACTGAAGAAACGACTTGCCTACGCCCTCGCCAACCATGAAGCCGTTCGCAATCGCGTCACCGTGTCGACGCCGGACGCGGATCTGAACGCCATCGTCCCGGCGCTGAACGCATCCGCCGATGCGCTATGGCATGCACCGTACATCATGCACGGCGGCATCCACTGCCACGGCTGCTACATGGGGTGGCGCGGTCCGTATGCGCCGACCGCGCTCGGGCCTTGGGAACGGGCGGAATCGCACTTCAATACATTCGCAAAAACGCAGAAGAAAGATTCGAAAGGCACGACCCGCGGCGGCATGCAGATGAGCGTGGACGTCGAGTACAGCCGCGTGCGCCGCGACTCGATCCTGTTCTCCAAAGGGCGCATGGAGAATCAGAACTACAACATGCAGGAAGGCTTCATCGATCAGGTGATCCGGCATTGTCTGTATACCGGCGACGACAAATTCCTGAAAAAAATGTTCCCCGTTATCAAGCGGCATCTGGAGTGGGAAAAACGCTGTTTCGACACAGACAACGACGGGCTCTACGAGAACTTCGCGAACACGCACATCAGCGACGCCCATGGGTACTATGGTGCCGGCTGCGCACAGGCATCCGCATACACGCACTTTGCGAACATGTTTATGGCAAGGGCTGCGAAAAAACTCGGCAAGTCCCCCAAACCATTCCTGGCCGAGGCCCGCAAAATCCGCAATGCCCTGAACCGAAAACTGTGGATGCCGACAGACGGCGCCTACGGCGAATGCCTCGACAGCATCGGCAACAAACTGCTGCATGACAATCCGGAGTTGCCGTCGATCTATCACATCATCGACTCAGAAGTAGCAGACGATTTGCAGGCGTGGCAGATGCTGCATTATGTGCGACACACTTACGAGCATGTGACGTGCGGCGACGACCAGGGGGAGCTGGTCTGGAGCTGCAACTGGGTGCCGTGGTCCTGGAGCATCCGGCAGTTGATGCCGAACGAGACGTGCCACCTGGCACTGTCGGCGTGGCAGGCCGGGTGCTATCAGCAAGGGTACCGGTACTTCATTGGACCGCTGATCGATTCGATGAAGGAATCGAAGACGCCCGGACACGTCATCGCCACGTCGCCGCGCGACCTCCACAACCCGATGCTGGGCACCGATTTCGGCTGCGGTATCGGCGCTGCAGCGCGCGCGCTCATCGAAGGGTTGTTCGGACTGCGTCTCAACCATGTCGACGGTGAGGCCGTAATCGCTCCGGGCTTCCCGGACGATTGGGATCACGCGTCGATCACCACACCATACGCGACGCTCGAATACGCGAAGGACAAGAAGCGCCGGACCCTGCATGGCACCTTGCATAAGGCAGCCACGGTGATCGTGCAGCTCCCGTACACTCACGACGCCCTGCCCTCGGTTACTGTCAACGAACACAAAGTCACTCCGGAACTGATATGCGGTGTGGCGGCGCCGACTGTGCAGGTGCGCATTCCCGCGACAGATGCGTTCGAGTGTGTCGTTACGACGATTGGAAAGCAGCTACGGCCCGTGCCATGTCCGACGCGCGTTGTGCCCGGGCAGAAGATCGCTCTGGTTCGCGATGGCACTAATGTCCTGGAGATCGAAGATTCGCAGGGGTGCCTGTCCCGACACACGAAGAAACAAGCCGTCATCGGCAAGCGCCTCGGTCACTATTGCTTCTTCGTCAAGCTGCGGCAGAACGATTCGGTGTGGTGGCAGGCGTTCGAGATCGAAATTCAACCGGCTACGGAGATTCTGAATCCGACCTTCTGCAAACACACCGGCAAGGTGTATTGCAAACTTCGCAACAACGTGAGCGGCACGACACGCAGTCATTCACTGCAACCGGAATTTGATGCGACCGTCCCTGGGACGTACACAATCACGACCAAGACAGCGCACGCGGAGGTCGGGGTCTGGGATCTGCCGGAGCCGCCGGCACTCGATCTCTTCCGTACCGCGGATCTGTCGGCGCATGTCAATCTTGATATCGAGTTTCTGTTCGATCAGGAATATCACAGCCCTCGACCGGCGTCCTGTTCGTACATGATCGGCACGAACGGATTCAGTGCGTGGACGGGTTCGCCGGAACCGCCGCGGCTGAACTCTTTGTACTTCACGCGCCGGGTCGATGAGAAGAAGCGATTCGTGACGAAGCAGGGCGTCCCGTTCCACAGCCCGAACTGGAAGAGCGACAACTCCGTGATGATCAGTCAGTACGACAACTTCCCGACGTCGGTTCGTATCCCGGTCGGGAAGCGAAAATGTCGTAGGATGTACTTCCTGGTTGCAGGGTCGTGTCAACCGCTGTCGTCGCAAATGGATAATGCATTGCTGCGTGTTCGGTTTGTTGACGGTTCGGAAAAGTTGCTGCCGATCAATAATCCGAAGAACTACTGGCCGATCTGGGGCGACTTCGATATACAGGCCGATGCATTCTGTTTGCCGGCAGTGCCGCCGCAGCGTGTGTTGATCGGGCCCAATACCTGGGCGAACCTGCTGGACATGACGGTTCCGTACAAGCCGATCGCCAGTGTGGAGTTCGAATGCCTGGTCAATGAGATCGTCATCGGGTTGCTGGGAATCACGATGTATTGATTCTTAGCATTTTTCGAAAACGCCGACGTCGATCCCTAGCCACCTCGCGACGTTGCTGTACCGAATCCTGGTCACTTTGTTGAGGGGATCACGATGTATTGATTCTGGAGCCGCGGCGGCCCGCCGTGCCTCCAGGTGATTCGCTCACCG
>CAUZJQ010000193.1:0-7961 GCA_963580095.1 Lentisphaeria bacterium
GTATTGGGGCAATACTGTCGGTGCCGGGATCTACTGCCCTTCGATGAATTACGGGTACTTTGCGAATTTCGAGGAGCCTGAGTGGGCCGACTTTGCGCCGCGATCGGAGGATCTGACGGGGGCAGCGTTGGAGGGCGATCGTCTCTTGATGTCCGATGTCGTTTACAATGGTTTCGGTGGCAACAAGTTTTGGTACAACCACGGCAACTACGGCTGGTCGGGGAATGGTGATATTAATGGTGTCGACCCTGACTACGAGGACTATGGCCCCCCGGAACTCTCCGGGATGAACCAACTCTACGGGGACGGTCATGTGAGATGGAAGGCAGCGCGCGATCTGGCCATCGCCAACATGATGAGTTTAGGTGTGGTCCAAAGAAGGGTCACAGGCGGCGGCGGCGGGACGGACAGAATTTTCTATTGACCTCGCTTCGCTGCGGGTACCCGGTTCGCACTGTTGGATCTACCCATGCCGAGACCGGATTCCGGAGTCCGTCCCGGGCGGAGTTATGGCGGGACAAGAGATGTGGGGGATTGATTGTCCGCTGTCGTAGTCTTGCTTATCGCCGCGATCTGCGCGGCAACCTGAAGATCTTTGTCGATACCTGTTCTGCAGAAGCGGTGGCCGCCAAAATCAATTTTCCTACCAGTTATTGCCGTTGCGCAACAAATTGGTATTTTACGAGTAACACACACACCGATCAACGAGGCCCTATGCTCAGCAACGAACAATACCAGCACTTCCAGACCTTCGGCTTTGTCATCTTGCGCCAGTTCTTCACCTCCGACGAGGTGAAGAACCTCCGTGAAGAATTCGAGAAAGGCCTTAATCTGGCTTACGCGGACCGCCCCTTCGATGGCTCTGAGCGATACTGGACATCGCAACTGGGGCCTGCTACCCCCTTCTATGCCAGCCTGCCTGAGGACGAGCGTTTCTGGTCGATTGCCGCGCAGCTCTACGGCGAAGATGCCTTCGTTGCCAACACCGACGCCAACCGCTACGTCGGTGATACCCCCTGGCATTTCGATCATTTCGTCGACCCCGCCGAAGACTGTTACGGGGTCAAATTTGTCTTCTACCTTGATCCCGTCGGCCCCGATAGTGGCTCCCTGCGGTTGGTGCCCGGTTCGCACAAGCTTCCCCTGCATGACGAACTGCGCGAGAATATGCCGTTGATGGATTTGAGCGTGGAAGACGTCCCCTCGTATGCCAGCACCTGCGAGCCGGTCGACGTGCTCGCCTTTGACATGCGCTGCTGGCACGCCAGTAGCGGCGGGACCGACGGGCGCCGCATGAGTACCTGCTGCTACTATAAAAACCCCGAGACCCCCGAGGAAGAACAAGGTGCGCGCAAACGCGTTGCGCTAAACAGCAGAACAGCGGACGAATACGACCATTCCGAGACCCCGCTTTTCCATCCCCACTGGGTCGCCAACCCCCAAGGCAGCTCCCTGCGGCAAGGCTGGATCGAACGGCTGAAGGAGTTGGGTTTCTTGCAGTCGGCGGAGTGAGGTGTGGCCAAATCGATTCAGGTGAGCCTGGCGGTCACTTGCGCCAAGAGCGCTTCACCCCGGGCGTAACGGTCGAGGTTGTCGGCGGCGAATTGTGCCCGCTTGCGCGAAGTGCCGTCGGTTGAACCTGCCGTGTGGGGCATGGTGAATACATTGGGCAGTTGGTAAACGTCTAAGCCGGGGTCGGGTGGTTCCTGAGTAAAGACGTCGAGTCCGGCCCCTCCCAGGCGTTTATTCACAAGGGCATTGTAGAGTGCTTGCTCATCGACGAGCTCGCCGCGGGCGACATTTATCAGGCAGGCGGATTTTTTCATCAGCTCGATGCGCCGCGCGTCGATGGTGTGACGGGTTTGGGGTGTCAGGTGGAGGTGCAGCGACAAATAATCGCTTTCGGCCACTACCCGGTCCAGGTCGTCGGGGCCGCCGAGGAAGTCGGGTTCGATTTCCTCGAGGATTTCTTTCTCGATGGGGCGAACGTCAATACTCCAGATTCGCAGGCCAAAGGGTTTGGCTCGTCGGGCCAGCTCCTGGGCGCTGGCGCCGAAGCCGATCAGGCCGAGGGTGCGGCCGATGAGCTCGGTGCCGGTGGGGAAATACATTTTGCCGCGGTCGAAGTTCTGCCGGGCTTCGTTGTAACCGTGTGCGTGCATGAGGATGAACATCATGGCGCTCTGGGCCATGGCCACACTGCTGAGTTGTCCAGGAGCATGGGCGAGCAGCAGCCCGGTTCCGAGAATGCCCTCGACATCGACGTGGTCGAGACCGGTGGTTTGCGCCTGGAGAAATTTGACGCCGGCCTCAACAGCTATCGCCAATAGCTCCGGGCTGATATTGCCCCCCAGGTCGACAATCACTTCGATGCCCTCGAATTGCGGCGCTGCCGGTTGGTCGCGGTCGAAAACTTGCAGGTGGTGGCGGGTGCTTATGGCCTTGATGATATCGGCGCTCCAGGGGGTCGCCAGCTCGGCAACCGGATGGGGAAGGAAAAGGACATTGAGTTTGCGCATGGCGAAGTTCTCCGATGAATGGGTACGTTTCAGGTTATAAGATCAGTGCCGATACTTTCTTGGAACGCCGTCGTT
This sequence comes from Lentisphaeria bacterium, assembly GCA_963580095.1. Lineage (GTDB taxonomy): Bacteria > Verrucomicrobiota > Lentisphaeria > JABSQK01 > CAJWLW01 > CAJWLW01. Next base: position 2,595 of record CAUZJQ010000193.1, read on the forward strand.
TCTTCGGTCTTGGTAACGGTGAGCGTAACGCTTGCCTTGGAACATAGACTCTCCTATCACTGGATACTAAAACCGTCGTCGGTTAAAAACGATTGCCTGTTGAGGTAGGATGGGGGGGCAGAAATCTTCACCGGCGTCATCGGGTTATGTCTCTTTATCCGGAATCAGGCTTCTTCCGGGTTACCCTTTTGAAATTGCGATTGGCCTTAAAAAAGGATAACTTCCGCTGGTTACAACTAAGGAGTATGTGTCATGGCTTTTAAGTATTCGGTGTCCGGTCTCACCCTCGGCTTTTCTGGGTACGATTTTTCCGAAGAACCTGAAATCATTTTAGAGGCAATCAAAAATGCCGGGTTCGATGGGATCGACGTATTTGACAACCCGCAGAAGCGCAACGCAGAACGGCTGCGAAAAATGGCAAATTCCCTCGACCTGGCTGTTCCCGAAGTATTGGGTAATTGGGGAGGAGAAGGCAGGGACCTGGCGGGAGGGGATGAAAAGACCAGGGAGGAAGCAGTCGAATATGCGAAAGAAGCCATTGATTACTGTGTCGACCTCGGGTCCCCGGTTTTTGGCTTTTGTCTCCCCCAGCCCGGCGCCAGCGAGGCACCTATTTCCGTACTGCCTGTCGAGACGCTGAAAGGCAATATTGTCGACGGACTCAAAAAAATATGCACTTACGCTGCCGAACGAAACGTAACCGTTGCCGTTGAACCGTTAAACTGTTACGAAAGTTATCCCTGTTTGATGAATACCCTGACTGAAACAATGAAGGTGATTGAGCAACTGGATTGCGACAATATCGGTCTTCAACCGGACGTGTTTCATATGAATATAGGAGAACATTCGATTACCGACGCGATAAAGACTTTTAAGGATCACATCGTGACGTTTCACATGAACGAAACCAACCACTTCAAATTCGGCACCGGCCACGCCGACGTCAAGACGATCATGCAAACGCTGAAGGAAATAGGGTTCTCCGGTTACATGACTGTATACATGCCGTTGATGACGAGGGAACTTTTCAACATGGCCTTCCGCGGTATTGTCGACGAAGGCACGGCACCTGAAAAACCTGATTTGGACACGCTCCTGACTGAAACTATTGGGTATATGAGAAGCGTGGAAGCCGAGATCGGGTAAGCAGAAGGTCGCTACCCAGTCTGAGTCCTGGACAAGGCCGGGACTCAGACAAAATCCGGGGCTGGGCGTCGAGCCCAGCCTGGACGCGATCCGGCGGACTCTCGGGGATGTGGAAATCAAGGCCGCGGGACGGCCGATCTATTCAACGGCGGAAGTGTGATCAATCCCAAGAACCGTCCGGAACCCGACCTCGGCACTGGCATTGACCGGTGCGGTGTTATAGCGTGAACCGCTTTGACAATGGACAGGATGGTAACTCCAACAGCCACCCCGAACCACCTTCGTCATCTTGCCGTCGAGCCGCGGCGAGCCGTCCGTCGGCGGTTTGCCGAACCTGTCGACGTGGTCGTGGTCAACGTAGTCGTCTGCCACCCACTCCGCGGCGTTGCCCAGCATGTCGTATAGTCCCCAGGGATTCGGCAGCTTACCGGCTACCGAATGCGTGTTGTACTCCTTGCTGGTGTTGGCCCATCCGTGCTCGGCGAACGCGTCCTGGTCCTCGCCGAAATAATATTTTGTCGTGGTGTTTGCCCGACAGGCGTATTCCCATTGCGACTCGCTGGGCAGGGCCAGGCCCGCCCAGCGGCAAAATGCTGTCGAGTTTTTCCAGCTTACCCAGACCACGGGGTAGTCATCTTCCTGCGACATGATGCTCTTCCCACGCCAGTGCTTCAGATACATGTCATAGAACGGATCCGGGTCTATGTCACCCTTGCCGTCGTAACCGGATGCCTCGACGAACCGGCGGTAGTGCGCGTTGGTTACCTCCGTCTTTCCCATGTAAAACGGCATGCTAATGGTCACGTGATACTGCTTTGTACCCGCCCCCAGAAGCAGCTTGCCCGCCCCCCCCATCTTGAGGCCGCCGGCCGGCACCAGGATCATCTCCATGGCAGTCTTGTCGTGGATGATCTTATCCGCGTAGCCCTCGAAAGATGCCTTTGCGCCCGCCGCTGCGCGGCACCCGGCGGGAACCTTCAACGCCTGTGCCTGAACCATTGTCCCGGCACCGGACAGAACTATCATTGCTGCAATGATGCGCCTCATGGTATCACCTCCAATTTAAGAGCAATCAGACCCCATGACTCGATACTCATGGTTTTTGTCAAGACGCCGCCGGCCCATTCGCCAAGGATCTTTTCGCCGCTCGGGGTCCATAGCGACACCTTCAGTTTCCGGTCGGGGCCAATGCCGACAATCTCATTGAGATCGTGCGTCCAGGTGAACTTGTGCGTCTTCCTGTCGTAGTTCAGAAAGAACAGCCCGACCGTCCCATCTGGTGCCCGCCAGGCGCTGCCTGCGACGGCCGGCACCGGGAAGGCAGCCTGATATTGCCCGCAGTTGCTGCCGGGCAGGATCGGCAGGTTACCCTCGATCTTCGGCGGCCGCAACATTTCGCCGTAACCCAGATAGGGCCTGGCGAACTGGGCGTGACACCACAGGAGTTTTCTGTAGTAGGGCCCCATGTCACCAAACACGTCGGTGGCCAGCCACGGCATGATATTGTTTTCCCCGTTCTGGGTTCCGGTCAGCCACCAACGCCCGAGCGTCTGCGGGGTGGAGCAGTTCTGCACGCCACCGAACACCTGTGTGTACCCATGATACACTGCGAAATAAACCGGGGTGTCAGAGGTGATCCCGCCTGAGTGCACGGTGTCGACGACGTCAATGCACCACTCCGCAGAGTGTTCTGCACTGATCATCATATCAGGGTCCAGTTTCTTGCATTCTCGGCGCACGTCTTCGTACTGTCCATGCACCGCCTTCGCCCAGTAGTCACCGCCGGCGATGGCATGCCCGTGATCGGTGTTGAAACAATCTTCAGTGTGGTTGGTGAAATAGTCAAAGTAGAGGCCGGAAACCCCGTATTTCCCCACCAGGGTCGTCGAGAGTCCAACCATTTTCTTCCGCCACAACTTGGTGGCGGGACAAATCCCTGCAGACAGGTCATGGCTACCCGCATAGGTCTCCGGCACGATCCCCTGTTCCATTAACAAGCCCGCTTTTTTCCCCTCTTCCATCCGGTAGCTTTCAAGAGTGGTGTTCCACAGCCACCCGATGATGTAGTTCACGACCCGGATGTCCTTCGCACGCAAATTTTTCACGAGCTGCGCATAGTTCGCCGAGCCAATTCTCGGGGGCAGGTACTCGGGATTGGAATGGTGGTCGTAACCGGGCATGTAACCGTAATCATGGAGGATGACGTTCGGCAGGTTGAAGAACTCCCGATGCAGGTCCACGAAACCGATTTCCGCCTCGTTGTTCATGCGGTTGTTCGACCAGTACGCCAGGTTGAGCAGCCACTTTGGATAATCGTCCCGCGCATGGATGGGGCCCTTCCTGCACCACGGCGCCGTCAACGCCCACTTCCGGTAAATGCGCGCCGCGTCAAACCAGTCGCCTTGAAACGGGCCCACCACCAGGTCGCCGGGACTGCTGTAGTCGAGCACCATTTTTTCGGCGCCCCAGTTGAGCACCGGGTGGGAAATGGAAAAGGTCAGCGTCTTGCGGTCCGCATCCGGCGTCCAGTCGAAATGTTTCCGATTGGCCTTGCCGTCCTCCTCGGCACAGTAGAGACCCCGTCCATCTCCCAGGAGCGCGGTGAACTGCATCGATCCTTCCGGATACTTGAAGCCGACCGGGGCGCCTTCAAGAAGTGGTGATTCTTTCACGTCTCCCATGCTGACGGTATGGAGTATCTGGTCTTCCGCCGCCCCCTCGGTCATGGGCAGGATCCCCGACACCAAAGGATGCGTCACGGTCATCAGTCCCGTACCTTCACCCGTCACCTTGACCAGTATCCGTGACCGCGCCAGGCTTTCGCCGGCCTTCAACCGTGCCACGACCGTGACCTGCAGGTCCGCCAGAGACCAGGTGAACGAGAGCTTGCCCTCACCATTGTCCGCCTCGGCGGTCACCTCACAGGGCACGCCTGCATTTGTATAAGACAGTCGCTGCCCATCCGTTTTCTTCACGTCCACCTGCCACGCAGTTGCCTTTGACTCGTCGATCCGCAGCAGCGCCTTTTCCGATATCGAATCATGGAGTCTCAACATGCCGCCGCCGTTTTCACCCCGCGCCCACAAAACCGTTACCTGTTCATTGCGCAGGTAGGGATATCCATCCAGCATCCCGGCCTCGACGCCGGCCGACCGCTTTGCGTTCGGGTCTGTTTTGGTCATCAGCGTTGCCAGCCGGGCATCTTCCATCGCCTGGGCTTTGACGATTGCTTCCGCCGCCGCGGATTCGATGGCGGCCGGTGCCGGGTTTAAATCCCACAGGGAAAAGTCATCCACCCGAATGATTCCGCCTTTGCCGCCCTGCCCTTGGGGGGAGAAGCTTATCATCGTGCTGTAGAAATCCTCAGGCGTGGTGGATGCCTGGGCAGTGAACTCACTGGATATGTACGTCCACTTTCCCTCGACCTTCATATTGCAATACAGATCCTCGCGGTCCTGGTTCGTATCGTTTTTCTGTCGCCGGACAATCAGGCTGTCGATCGGGCCGTCCGGCGTGCCGCCCGCGACAATCTTGTACCAGGCTGAAATCCGGTATTTCTTGCCGCCTTCCAGGCCGAACACCTGTACCCGAATGAAGTTGTTGCAGGCAAATGCATCCGTGGTCTCGAACTGCAGCGATCGTTTGCCGGCAGAGCCTGGACGGATGTCGTCGCTGGATGAATAGACGACGCCGACAGGGCCGGCGCCCTTGCAGTGCCACAGTATCCAGTCCGATACGCCCGCCTCGAAGTCGCCCTGCGGGAGCATCTCTATCCCCGGTTCCGCATCCGCCGCCAGGGATGTCAGCAACACCGCGGCAATCACGGCCACGCGGGAAATGCCATTTTTGGTCATACCAAGCTCCTTTTGCATGTCGCCTCGTCCATTCGACAAGTAGCGAATGGCACTGCGTTACGTCCGTTAGCTCTCAATATATCGTTTCTCAACCTTTTTCCCTGAAGATCCCGGGTCACAGCTCGCGGCACGATATTGCGGGCTATGGGGAAGCCTTCGCGATGGAATTGTACGTAAAGGGCTTGCGTCAGCATTCCGATGCTGGCGAGTCCGTCGATATATACGGACAATTATCGGTTTTCCCATCGGCCAGAAACGGTATGGCCCACAGCAGTTGTTCCCCGGATTCGGGGTTGATCAAAGGATGTTTGGTATACTCAATGGTGATGGCACGGCGCATGGCTGGGGTGCGATTGGGGCCGCTGCG
>CAUZJQ010000194.1:0-7948 GCA_963580095.1 Lentisphaeria bacterium
TCCTGGTATTGATAGTCTAAGAAGAATGTGCTTATGCAATGCCCAAACCCTCGAGCACATTTACGGGTGCTCGAGTTCAGATTCTTAGACACTCATTTTAACCCCAGAAACGCAGTTCCAAGGCCTCTTTTCCGGTTGCATGAAAAGTTGAACCACTGGATGGCAAAGGCTTGTTATGGTGACACCAAAAGCAGTCCCAGGAGCTAAAAGAAATGACAGAATTCAAATTGACCGACCATCAAAAGGCCTTCTTTCAGACCTTCGGATATCTGCAGTTGCCAGGGCTGATGTCCGATTGCATCGACGACATCACGGTTGCCTTTACGCAGGTTTTCGAGCGCAACGCGTGGCAACACGACGACAAGACCCGGTCCACGTGTCTGCAGTTCATCGATCAACACGAATACCTGCGCGGCTTGCTGGACGATTCCCGGATCACCGGGATTGCCGCCGGGCTGCTGGGCGATGATTTCAATTACACGAGCAGCGATGGCAACCATTACGTGGGCGACACGCATTGGCACTGTGATTCGATTCACGAACACAGTGACTATTTGAAGATAGCCCTGTACCTGGATCCTGTACGTCGGGATTCCGGCGCGCTGCGTTTGATCCCCGGCAGCCATATCGTGAACGAGGCCCGTGAGGCGCTTGGCTACCGGGTGCACGGCTGCGATACGGCGTTCGGCATTCCCGGATGCGACGTACCGGCGTTGGCACTGGAAAGTGACCCTGGCGATGTCGTGGCGTTTCACCAGGCGATGTTGCACGCTTCCTATGGGGGCGACACGCGTCGGCGAATGTTGACACTCAATATGTGCTCGCGTTACGCCGATGCCGACCTCGACGACCTGGCGAGATACCTGCAAACTGGCGATGGGAAATACCATCCCGATCTCGTCGCCACAGCTGGCCCGGAACGCCGTCGCCATCTTGAACAGTTTCTGGAAGTCTGTTCGACGATGCAAGAATGATGGCATCGGGGTCGGATCACGGTAAATCATTGGTGGGCGTCTGTGGTGTCACCACGGAAAGTCCATCACAACTCAACGTTTTATAACGAAAACGTGAAGGAGGCACTCCTCGCCCTCATTACGGCCTCACGCGAGCAAGAGGGCGAGGTGTTCATATAATGACAGCGCAACAAGACGTCTGCACGGTACGTCGCTATTCGCGCCGACCGTGAGGCGCGCCGGCCATCCAGTCGCATGCAACGGACGTCCAGTTGGCCGCCGCTGATGCGCGCGCCGTTGTACTTCCAAATAGCAACACGTTGAAGCGCCGGCGACAGGGATTTGCGGACTTCGCAGTCAACGCGAATGGCGATGAGAATTGCGAACTCCGCATGTGATCAAGGGGCTTGACCAGAAATGGCCGTCACCACGAATACTTGCGGAATCCGCAGAACGTCAATTGTAAGGCTACGCGAATTCGTCGTTCGTGTGCAACCAAAGGCCTCAACATGAGAACACATCCCACGCTGATCGAGTCACATGCTCTGCCAGGAGCATGCAGCCGGCAGAACGCTCTAAGAACGTTCGCGGGGCCAATTCAAACACGGTTCACCTTGATAGAATTGCTTGTGGTAATCTCGATCATTGCCATCCTCGCATCGATGCTCTTGCCGGCACTGTCGAAGGCAAAGCAGAAGGCAAAGCTCATTGTCTGTATCGGTAATCAAAAACAGCTCGGCTTGGCAGGCGGCCTGTACCTGTCCGATTATGACGATTACTTTCCAACTACAAATGGCGGGATATGGGTCGGTGAGATAACGGTTGATAACTCCGCTGGCGTTTTTGGAACGGACATCACCTGACGCCCCTTGAATACCTATCTCGGCTACAACGCTGACGGTGAGAAGTGCGAGATTGGACGGTGCCCGTTGGACGTGCGCGGCGACCGTATCATCGCGCTCCCCTGGCTGCCCGATGCCGAAGGCGTCTCAACTTTTATCGATACCCACGGCACATCGTATCGGGGGAATTCCAGTAGCCGTCTCTTCACTTGTTTGAGCAAATGCTGGGACGACCGGATTATGTATCGATCGGGCGATATGCGCAACCCTTCGACGATGGTTTTTATGGTAAATATAGCAGCAAGGATGCACGCCTTTGAGTCCTGCATCTATGGTGTCTTTGCTGAGGGGGTCGAAGAGGGCGCTTGGGATCCACATGGGAACCTCACCTATCTTTTCAACTTCGTGGACGGACACGTGGCCACCCATGGCGTATCTGTAGGGAAAGGCGTCGCGATCGCTAACGGCGGTGATCCGTCGTGGCTGGATGAAATTGACTTTACCAACGGCGTCGGACACCAAACCGGAATCGACAGCTGTGCGACCGCCGCAATGTTCAAATATGGCGTACCACAGATTAAAGCCGACTACTGCCCTTAGTGCTGAGATTAGAGGCTACTCCTATGGTCGGGACAGCGCGAGATTCCCAATCAATCCCGAATGCGAAATTCGCAATCGCAGATGAATTGAGTCGATGGTCGCAACTCAACTGAAATGCAACGCTACGCCAACAAGGCCGATCCACCGAACGCAGAGGCTCGCGAAGCTCACTCCGCCTCGGTGATCTCGACGTTCTACCGACTGTGGCCGCGCCGAATTCGCAATCGACACGGATGTGGGGAATCCGCAATCGACCCAGTCCGCTAGATCGGACGGCTGTGCCGAGCCTTGATACACGAGCTCTACCACGGAATGATTGGGCGCGCCGGATTTGGTATCAACCCGAATTTGCGGTATCCGCAATCCAACGCCAATAGTAATGCATCGCGCAGGAATGGCTGTCCGAACGCGTCGATCCGACCTTCGAGTTCATGGACTATGAAGACCATACGATCCGCGCGGATAGAGCGATGAAGTGATGGAGTAAAGGCGTCTTGACCACTGCATTGCGTCCTCCCCCCCCCCAAAAAAAAACATATCGGTAGCGCGAGGCGTTGCCGATTTATATGAGTGTCCGGAATGAATTTCATACATATGTTGGATAGATTATGATGTAGTGTGTCTATAACGTGTCACGCTACGGGCAATCAACGGAGCTAATGTTGTGGCACACCCTACCCCATAGCCCCGCAGACATCGAACGAACAGGCTCTTTATGCAGACCAAATTTCAGACGTGCCGAGGCGCAGATCCCAGAGCAAAGCGTTCGATACGTTTCACACTGATCGAACTTTTGGTCGTTATCACCATCATTGCCATCCTCGCATCGATGCTTTTACCGGCACTGACGGCGGCGAAAAACAAGGCCAAGCTCATCGTCGACGCTGGCAATCTCAAACAAATAGGGGTTGCGGGTCTCCTGTACGCGGCCGATCACAACGCGCACTTTCCGGTAACTGCTGGTACCGGTGTAACCTGGACAACTAGTCCATCGGCGTGGGTCGGCAAGGCAGGAAGCGCTGCCGGCTATTATTCCTCAAAGACCGTCACCCGCCGCCCCTTGAATACGTATCTCGGCTACAACACCGACGGTGAGGAAGTCCCGGTCGCGAAGTGCGCGTTTGACATAAAAGGTTGGCTCCGAGGTACTGGCGCTTTTTACCCTGGCAGCGGCACCTCGTTTGTGGGGTCGGGCTTCAACACCATCTTCAGCGGTCTCAGCCCATGCGGCATTCAAGGCGGTCCTCCTTTTGCCAGCCATTTTGAGTCGGCTACTATAGAAAGTATCGATAACCCTACAACGATGGTTTTTATGGCGAATAAAACAGCAAGGCACCATGTCATGGGGCAATGCCATTTTGGGCATGAGTATAACGCGGATTACGGCACTGGGGATCCACATGGGGGTTACAGGTTTCCCTTTGGCTTTGTCGACGGACACGTGGGGATTCATGACGTTTTTCATGGCAAGGGCGTCGCGATCGATAACGGCGGTGATCCGTCGTGGCTGGATGAGATTGACTTTACGGACGGCGTCGGAGCCAGGACCGGCGGTAATAGCTGTGTTCCCCCGGCTTCATTTCTAGTTGGCACAGAACAGCCCAGGCCCCCCTGCCACGCTTATTACGTCCCGTAAAAAGCCGGGCGGAAGAGACCGTTGTCGCCAGCGAAGATCTTACGGGTTTGATGCAGCGCGAAATCAACCACAGCGATTCCCTGAATTTGCGAAGTTGTGTGAATCCGTTTTCGGGACCTGTGCCAGATCTGTGATCACTTCTTTGGACCGCCGCGGCAGCGCAGTTCGAGACACTGTGTGTACCGAACGCCGTGGCGAGGTGATCCGCGGGTTAACATTCAAAATTCCAAGGGAATGGCGAAACGTATCAAGTTCGTCAGGTACTGCGCGCCATAGATCATCTGTCCGATGAAAACCAACACAAAGAATGACAGATATACGTACCGCGTGACGTGGTCGGAAGAGGACGGCGAGCATGGAAGTCGAAACTCATGCTGGGCCAGTCGGGCGACGTGGTTGTGGTCCGCTTCCGGACCACCGAAACGAGCATCAACGGGACCAATCCCGCGCTTCATACACGGGCGGGTGTCCTGGCCGGCGAGCGGCAGCATCTCGTTTTCGTTCGGAAAGCAGAGAGGCACACGCTCTATGTCGACGGGACCCCGTCGCATCACTCACCGTCCCCGGTGATCTCGGCACGTGGGACCACGCCATGCCGCTCCTCGTCGGCAACGAGACGGGAGGCGATCGGACCTGGGAGGGCGAGGTATATGCTGTCACCTTTTTCTCCCGCGCCTTCACCGCCGAGGAGGTCGGTCGCAGAGTTCCCCGGTGAACGGTTGTTGGCGCATCGTACTCATGCTTTTGAGGATGCGTAGTTTCCCCGGGCGCTGTGATCACTGTAAGTGCGCCGGCCATGCACCACAAATCCGCGCTGATTTGCCTTATTGGCTTCGTCGGCGTGCTTGCGCGACTCTTCGATCTTCTCGATGGTCGTGCCAGTGACGAACGAATAGTCATCGACGTGTCGATAGCGATGGATGAATACGGCCCGACTCTGGCCGGTGCAGTTCTCGCGCGACCCATGAATTACCTTGACGCGAAAGAGAGTCGCGTCACCGGGTTCCTCGAGGATCGTCGTTGCGTTTGACGCGGTCCTGCTTCGAGCGGATCGTCATTTCCTTGTCGTCGTGCGGTAGATCGATCTTGCCGTTGTGCGCGTGGCTGCGTTTCCAGGGACCGAGGTCCGGCACGGACGGGTCAATGCCGTTGAGCCATTCTTTCCCCATCGCCAGGAAGTGGATGCACACGCGTGGCATGCCGCTGGCGCAGTAATTAAAGTTTTGCCCGTGACCGACAAGATGATGAAAGAGCAGTATGTCGCCTGGTTCGGCCACAAATTCATACGGTTCTACCTGTGGTACGATCGCTTGCCACGAAGGGTCGTTCTCCTTGAAGAAACGAAAGTCCGGGTTCTCCGCGATCACTTTCTGCACCAGTTTGTGCCAACCCGGGTAGATGGTGATATTGCCGCTGAACGGTTCGCTCTTGACTAATGATACCTGGCATGTAAAACCATCACCAAAAACCGGGATATACCGGTCAACGAAGTCAACATGCCCCCAGCGCACCAGTTGCGGTTTGTCCGGTTGATTTGCAGGATCGTGCAGCGAGATGAAAGCACCTGCTGATCGTACGCCGCTCCATTCGCTGTCGGTGCCGAACATTGCTTCGAGTATCGCAAGGAGACCGGGTTCGTCGTAGATGCTTTCGGCCGCTGGAGTCGGCCGGGTTCGTATGTTTTTCACCAACTCCGGATCGATCGTTTCGACCGTCCACTCATTTGGCGGCAGGGTCGTCTCAAGCGCTTGCTGGAGAGCGGCAAGTGCGCGAGTACAGAATTTTTCGGGCACGGCCTGTTTGATAACGCAGAAGCCATGCTCGACATAGTGTTCTGTCCAATGTAGTCCAGTGTCGATTGCAAATGCCATTGGAGATAGCCTCAAAGGGTTAAGGTCAATTCGAGCATGGTGTAGTCGAGTTACAGTATTTTATTTATATTTTAACGGCACTCTTACGGCGGTCAATACGGGGGTCGTCTCGGCGGCGGCACCACGGCATGTGATGCTGGCGAAGAGGTTGTTAACATTGCGCTTTACGGCGCTTTTCGCAATGTTTAATTCGATTTCTGGTGTGGCCTGGCATGTGAGCGATATGGCTGCAGTGCAATATCGACAGGCGCCACCATTTATACGCTGTCAAGAACATACGGCGGAAGGTGTAAATAACTATCCACTTTGATCGTCGATTTCACCCGCTAAGAGAAGATTCACCAATTAAGTAACAGGCCGAGCGCAGGGGCGGGGTGGGGGCGGTGATCCCATCATTTTTTTTACTCTCGTTGCCCGCTTTATATCTCTGCCGGTGGGGCTGTCAATCTCTCGTTGTCTCCTCGCATCCGATCGGGCGCGTGCTACGTTTCCGGTCACTTCCAACCCTAACTCGAGTAATCACGTTATGAAGACTGCCAGTTTGATTGCCATTGCCATCGCTCTTACCTCACTCTTTATCTTGCCACGATCTTTTGCAGCTGAATACGTCTTTGCGGAAGGTGAAAAGTTCCTGACGCTTGATGACAAGGGATGGCAGGTGACTCACCAGGACGATAGCTGGGCCAGCCACACCTACGGTGGTGCATGGACAACTCACGGAGGTTTGCTGGGAGCGCCTGCGGACAGTGTCGGCAGTGTTGCTGTGCAGGCTATTACCGTTCCGGTGGCAGGTGACTACCGGGTCTGGAGTCGCTACCAGGCGCCGCCCTATTTTAATTTCTCGCATCGGGTCGAAGTGCATCAGGACGGCGAGGTTTTGTACTCTCACGTGTACGGCCGGAAGGAGAGCATGCGACAGTGGAGTTTTGGTGCCGTTTCCGACCAGTTGTGGTGGTCGTGGGGCGTCGACCACGACGCTGCTGAAGCGCCGGACGACAAGGTGGTGAAGTTGAAGGCAGGCCCTGCCAAGGTCCGGCTTGTTACGGTTGAGATGGGAGAGCCGGCAGGCGATCCGATGGTCGACCTGGTTGTCCTCACCAACGACCTCACCGATGCCGCGATCGGGCCTCCAGGGACGCTTTTTACGACACAGGCAATGGACGCTTCCGAGCTGTACCTGAGATTCCGCAATACTACCGATGCTCCGGCCAGACTGAAGCTTCGCCGGCCGACGGGACATTATCAGCCACTGCAGTATATCGGCGATAATACCGTAATACCCGAAACTGATGTGCCCGCAGGTGAGTGGAGCGATTGGACGAACATCGGGCCGTTTTGCATGCTCGTCCACGACGACGGTATCCATGTATCGCTTGCCGATGCTGCGGGCTTTCCCGTCCAGGTCGCACGTGACCAGGCAGGTAAAGACCTGGCCGGCGACATGGAGATTGCCGGGGCTACCGGGGTTATCGTGATTCCCGTCGACATCACCTGGAACCGGGAACATCACGTGCAGACGAGAAGTGAGCACACGGCCAAAGTGATCGCTTTGGCGAAGACGAAATGGCGCACCGCGAACGGCGGGCGGAAGCCGCAGGAATTGCTGTATTTCGGATGGGTCTTAGACCCAGAAATGAAGGACGCCCTGGGCTATAACACGCTGTTGCCCGATCAGTACGATCACAATCCAATCGACGGGTATTTTCAGCACGCCGCCAATGAGGACCAAATCCGCCAGCTGGCAGACCGCCTCAGCGACAAAGATAAGACCAGCCAAAGGGTTGTGAGTTACGGCGATGAAACGTCTATCAAATTCGAAAAAGCACAAGCACTGACAAGGCTGAGCCGGGAATTGATGGGGCCGCAGGTGGAGACCGGAGTCAACTACAGCCCGCATTACCCGTTACCACAATATTACGGCGCCCAGGAACACTGGGTGGATATTTTTAAGTTGGCACCGGATGCGCTGACGATGTTCTGGACCGAGGACTATCTCTTCAGCGTGCCACAATTGCCGCAGACGTTCTCGTGGACTTACGCTCAAAT
>CAUZJQ010000195.1:0-7946 GCA_963580095.1 Lentisphaeria bacterium
CTCGACTCGCCACCGCATGTCATCCTGCGCATCCAGGGGGAGCTCGACCTCGGCCCGGCGCAGCCGAACGAGGCGTTCCTGCCGTACGACAAGACGCTGCCGCTTCTGGATGCCTTAGCCGAGCGGATCGATGCGCCGCTGGTGCCCGTCATTATGTCGTGGGAACGGCCTGGCCCATGGGTCTACCCGGATTGCTTTCCGCCGGCCGGAGGCGAAGCGTCACTGCGCGAGTTTACACAACTGGCCCGGGAACGCGGCTGGCGTATCGGCACCTTCTGCAACGGGACGAGGTGGGTAGTGGGCCACTTGTGGAGCGGCTACGATGGCACCGACTACTTCGCCGAGCAGGGTGGCGACCGTTCGGTGTGCCAGACTCACACGGGGGAGCTCTGGCGCGAGGAATGGGACGCTACCTGGCGGCCCAGTTACCCGGCCTGCCTCGGCGCGCCGCAGACCCGGGAGCTTGCGCAGAACTTCATCCGCACCGTGACCGATCTGGGGCTGGACTCGATCCAGTTCCTCGATCAGAACGTCGGCTGCTGCACGTTTCCCTGCTTTGCGACGGATCACGACCATCCGCCGACCCCGGGTCGGTGGATGACCGAACGCATGGAGCAACTTGCCAAGTACTTCCTGGACGTGAAGACGCAGGAGCTGGCGCGCAGCGACGGCAAGCGCCAAATGGTGTTCTCCGTGGAGCAGCCGGTCAACGAGTACTTTCTGCAGTACTTCCAGCAATGCGATGTGCGCGTCATACCGCCGGGCCACAAGATCGATGGCCATTTTGTACCGCCCTTCGGCAACCTGCGCCATTTCGTGCCTCTCTTCCACTATCTGTACCATGAGTTCATCGTGATCCAGGGCGGGTTCGGGATGGGACCGGAGCCCTATCACATGCCGATCCGCAACGCCTACAATCTGGTGGTCGGCGAGATCCCGGGTGCTGTAATGAAAGGCGACGGCACGCTCCTGAACCTGGACACGACCGACTGGGCGCCGTGGGATATAGAAGTCGGCAGCAACGACGACGCTATAGAGATGCTGGCGGTGACGACAGCCCTGCGCCGTGGCCCGGCCACGGACTTCCTGGTCTACGGCCGCATGATGCAGCCGGCAAGTGTCCAAGGGGTTCAGATCAGGCGCTGGCAACACGAAGGGCGCGACCACCAGATCCCGGCGGTGTTCGATGCGGCGTGGCAGGCGCCCGATGGCCGCTTCGGCCTCGTCCTTGCCAACTGGACGACAGAGCCGCAGGAGGTGACGGTATCAGATACCCGATTCGGGTCGCTAGTGACCCAGCACGTGTCGGCGCGAAGCCTGGAGTCACAGAGCTGCGAACCCGGTAGCAGCGAGCTGGCGGTGACGCTGCCGGCGCTCAGTTGTGTCCTGCTGTGTGAATTGTGAATTGTGAATTGTGAATTGTGAATTGTGAATTTGCGGGATTTAAGTTTCTGAGGAGATGAGGAGTGGAGATGAAGCGTGAAGATGAAGAGTTGGGGACGCGGTCGCTCTTCGAGCAGGCGACAAAGATCTTCGATGGCTGGACCGATCCTGATACCGGTATGCGCGTGCTGCGCATCTATACCCGTGGCCAGGATACTCAAGAAAACATCTGGGAAACGCAGTACCACCAGTTCCAGTGTTTTGTCGAAAACGGCCGCAAAGTTCTGCTCGCGGGGGGCGCGATTCCGGACGTCGGAGCGGCGGGATATTTTCTGCTCGACCTGACAACTGGTGATCTCACACATCCGTTCCCGACCGGGCACGTTGTGACCGCAATCGGCGATGCCTCTCAGATCGCCTGCGTGCTGGACATCAGGACGGGTAATCATCGTGCGACGCTGTGGGATACTCGCGCAGGACGTGAGGTGGCGTCGGTTCGAGTCGATGGATGGGAACTGGACACTTGCACCGGCTTGCTCTGCGATGGCCAGCGGGCAGTGGCTTTCTTTTTCCGCGGCAGTGCCTATGACGAGCACGTCCAGTCAAGGCATTACCTGTTTGGCACCGATACACCACCGCAGCTGGTACTCGAGGCGGACGGATATTTCTGCAGCCACATACAAGGATGCCCGGCCGACCCGAATCTGTACGCGTATGACCGCTGGCCGTCGCCGGAACGGTATATCGAACAGGCCCTGCATCTGCACACGCTTGACGGCAAAGACGTCACACCGGTGCCCCTGGACGAGAACGCCCTGCGCCCCGCCGTAATGTTTGGTGCCCGCGACCATTACCTGTGGACGCCCGACGGCACACGCATCGTCAGCTATATGTGCCCTCACAAGTTCGAGATTGGGCCGGACTTCAACCACTTCGACGTGGAGTGGTGGCTAAGCGCGACGGACTGGCAGACCGGTGAGGACCTGGCGGCGAAGTATCCTCCGGGCCGGTGGGGAGGGCACATGCAAGTGACGCCTGATTCGGGCTATGTCGTTTGCGGCGGCGCGCCGGGGTTCGACAAATTGTTCGCCGTGGAGATTGAGGGGCTGCGGCACGGATGGAACGAACAGATCATTTGCTCATACCCGACAACGACGGGAACCGACCTTCGGGGGCCGTTTGCTTATCCTGCCATGCTGCCCGATCAGAGCGGCGTGATCTTCAACGCCGGCTGGCCGGGACCGGAGCACGGACTGTACCTGGCCGAGTGGCCGGCGGATTTGACGTCCGACAACAATCGAGAGGGGCTGTTTGCACTTTCGTGAACCATTGAAGGCTTCGCAGAAACCGCTCTCAGCGAAATGTCAGTTAACCGATTTATACTGAATAGTTTATGAATCGGTTGCGGCCGACAGCGATATTCCACAAGCGGAGGGAACGGAGCACGATGACGGTGCACGATGACGGTGCATCGAATACAGAGCGGTGGCCGATGCCGCCTTTTCCGGTTTGAGAAAACCGGCTCTCCGAGGCGGCCGCGACGCTACAGTATCCAACTCGTCTCGCGTAATCGTGCCCCGATTCTGTATTCGACTTCTGAACCCTGGCGTCAACCCCGATCGAAAGGCGGGTGGTTCACGAGACATGGCGTTTCTATGGGATGACTGTATTTTGACAGCTATCTTATGGCCCTTGCGACGTCTGACTGCACAGCCTCGAAACAACGACTCGACCCCGAGGAATCGCGATCTCAACTCGATGGATTTGCAGCCTCGGGCTATGGCGGCGTCATGATCATGCCGTGGGGCGGGCTGCCGAACGACTTCATGGACGAAAGCCTGACGCTGCGCCTGGCGCACCAGGCATGAGTCCACGAAATCGCATTGGATTCGGGGTAGATGACCTGTTGCACGCAGGGTGCAAACGTACTGTTTTCTCCGTTCATCGTCGAGCTCGGCGACGATGTTTGCGGGATTCTCCTGGTGGTAGGCGCCCGTCTCCGGTTGCGCTTCCAGATCCCTGTTTTTGAATTGCGGGCCATTCTTGCGATAAGATTATCGATGTCGGTGCGATAGTCAATGTTGGCTCGCTGGTTCTCTGGTTCTCTGGTTCTCTCCATTCTCTCCGCTCCCCTTGATATGGTATAAATGCTACGTAATTTCCGGGATAATCTCGCGCTACAACTTTATAATTCTCTACACAGAGCTGAAAACCATGCACCCAATCTCACCAAATCGCGTAGCGACCTCGATCGTCCTTGCCGTCGGCCTCGCATGCTGGGTCTCCTGTGCTACGGCCCAGGAGACGGATGAGCTCCCTGAGATACTGGCCAGGGTCAACGGCAACCCGATCTACGAAAAGGATGTGGCGCCCGACGAAGCCGGGATCGTCCGCTCGCTCAATATTGCTGTCGATCATGAGTTGATCGCACAACGGGCCGCGAAAGAAGGTATCAGTGTGCCCGATCGGGCCACTTCGATCCGGGCAACGATAACGGGCGCGTGCCAGGCACCACGATGAACAGTGAACAACGGGCAGAGGCAAAGCGGATCTACCTGGTGAACGTCAATAACGGTCACCCGCTCAAAGTGGCGGCCGTTGAAGCGGGCGTGACGATGGGCGCCGTTCGGAATTGGCGCTCAAGCGACAAGGCTTTTGCACAAGCAGAACAAGCGTTTAGGATGAACGACATTGAGAATGAGGACGAGGAAGACGGTTCTTATATGCCAGGGATGACAGAGCAGGAGATCCACGATATGGAAAACGAAGGTCGGATAGGCCAGCCGCTAACGACCGATTTGGCGGCATACCTACAGGCAAAGAAAGCAGCAGAAAAGGCAGGGCAAGAAAAGGCAGGGCAAGGGATTCACGATATGGATAACGAATAAGACTAACAAAAAAACGCACCGAACTTGGAAACGGGCGCCCGATACGGTACACGTACCGGCAGGAACAGACATGAACATCACTGATTATCGTGTACGGCTGTGCGATAGCTGTTTCTGGATCACCGGCTATGTCGAGGAGACGTTCAACGGTACGGTTCCTGTGCATTGCTGTTGCGATCGTCACGGATCCGGGAGCGAGGCGAACGTGTCAGCCCAGTGATGATCGGCGGCGTTGGACTGAAAGGCGACGTCCAGTTCAAGTGGAAGCCGATCTCTGATTACATAGATGAGCGCGGCAAGAGCTGCCACGTATCCTACCTCTCCGGCATGGGCGGGTCGCCGTTCGGCAAGCCGGAGCACCAGGCGGTGTTTGACGCGTGGGCGAAGGATCACATAGATTCTGAGACAGGCGGACAAGAGGCTTGAGTTCGACGCACCATGGGGCATAGGGGGTGCAACCCCCGACGGGGCCTTCATATATATAATTGATCTGGCGGTGCTATGTTGGTCGGCCAATCGAAGAAGGAGTGCCAGCTTTGTATGGTAATAAAGTTTTTCCCCATCACCGCAACGGCTATTTTTTTGCCATAGAATAACCCGCAGGAAGGGGGGCATAATAAAGAGTCGTTACGATGGTATTGATGTGGGTCACGTGCTCTCATCCCAGCTAGGAATTGGGGTCTGCAGCGGTTGGTCGATCCATAGGAAACGCCCGTTGACATCGCTCTCGATGATGTCGATTACGAGCTTAGCGGCTTTCTCTGGGGGATCCCCACCGGTTTTCTCTACCCACGATACCCAATTGTCGTAATTACTCCCATCACCCTCGACCGTGCTCGTTTTATCGCGGATGTCCGTCCACATCGCGGTCTTGACGTCACCGGGATGGATGACGTTGGCGGTGACGTCGGTCGCTGCCAATTCGGCGGCAAGGTGCCGGGTGAACTGATTGAGGGCAACTTTTGCAGTGGCATAGGCACTGTTTAGTGGGCCGGGTGTATGCAGTGACGCTGCAGACGAAAGGTTTATGATTCGGCCCCAACCGGCATCGAGCATGCCGTCTAAGAACGCGCGTGACAACAGATAGGGCCCGACTGCATCAATCATGAGGGTTTCGATCCATTCCTTAGGATCGCTGTCTTTGATGAGGGCGATTGGTCCGAAGATTCCCGCGGCATTGACGAGAACGGTGGGTCGGCCGTGCTCCGCTTCGACTGCGGTTTTAAGACGCGCGACATCCGTTGGATCCGCGACATCGGCGGTGAAACGCGCCGCATGGCGGGCAACGGGAGCGACGATCAGACCGCGCTCTTCGAGTGCTTCTGCAATTGTCCGTCCGACGCCACGGCTCGCGCCGGTGACGACCGCGACGTGTCCCTTGAGGTCCATGGTCATGCCTCGACGGTTTCTGGAGAGTCGACGATGGGATTGTCTGGGTCACTCAGGCGCTTGCGCTCGCTCCCCCAGTTAGCTGCGCTGCCGTTCCAGTAACGGATGTCGGCGGGGGAATACGAGAACAGGTAGGACCAGCGTGACTTGTCCGTACTGTTGGCTGGGCCTCCATGAACTGTGTAGCCGTGATGTACCGTGCAGTCACCTGGCTGGTAGTGGAAGGGTTCAGAGAGCCCTAACAAAGACGTCAAATTGGGGAATTGCTCGAGCAGGTTGCCTTGGTCATCGTTAAATACTGAGCCAAGTGGTCCTTCCCGATGTGAGCGGTTGACGAAGCGCATGGCGCCCATGGCTGCTGTCACTTCCGCCAGCGCTAGCCAGAACTGGAGCTCGCCGACGCGGTCAGAGCCGTGTTCTGATGCGTCCTGATGATAGGTAGATTCGGCTGCTCCGGGGGGTTTTTGGAGCAGGAGGTCGATGCGATAGCGCAGTGGAATGTCGACGCCCTTGAGGCGCTTCCGGTTTACCAGTCGCATCGCATTTTTTGACATGCGCTCACTGAACATGAACGAACGGAACGGCTCGGCCTCTTCTTGCCGCGCCAGGCCGGCGTTCGGTTTATCGGGGCCAGCCACTTTGTCTTTGCGTTCCTTCCATTCCTTACCGACGCGCAGAAGCATCGTTGCGAACTCTGGAGCTACGAGTTGCTTCATCATGACCCACCCGTATTCCTGGTAGAAGGCCACCTCTTCGTCTGTGACTTCCCGAAGCACGGCTTCGATCTCGTGCTTGGTCATTGCTTGTTCCATAACGAGTGTTCCTTCAGGTTGAACTCCACCCGCTTGTTCGGTAAGTGCAGCGTTTCGGCGCGTGGGTGTTATGTCAGCAAAAGAATATTGTGGGAATGAAAGTTCAAGAGTTCAGAGTCCTCTTCATCAAAAACGTGGAAAAACTGGATGCTTTCCGGCCTAATATCGCCAAATCGGAGCAGTTGTTCCTTCTCGGTCCGGAGAGCAAGTGTCGAAACCTCCTTGAATGCAGCGAGCATTTCACGGTCGTCCGTGGAACGCTCACGGCCAAGAATGCAAACTAAATCAAGGACAGCCGGAGTTCCTTCAAAGTAGTTGAAGGAACTGCTTTTCCAGTAACACTCTATCAGCTGATCAAATTCGTTTCGTTGCAGAGTTTTTCCGATGATTGTTCCGCGCGCAGCCAGCAGTTCTTCTAGTGTCAATGGCATGTCTATCGCCCCTCCGTCACCCACCTACAGCTCAAGACTGTCCCCCCTCCCCCGTGCAGATCCGATACGTATTCGAGCCCTGCTGTCAACGCCAAAAATCTCGTCGTGTTCACGGGTCAGCGGGTTGTTTAAGCTAATCCCAAAATGGGGAAGGACAACACTGTGAAATTTCATGGAGACAAGGCGTTGAGGTCGGGGCGTCACCGGCGGGCGGTTTCTCGAATCAGCCTTCCGGCAATGGTCGGGAGCACGGCCACTCAGACAGCCACTTTCATGCTCGCGCTATTGCTTTGCGCGGCTTGCTGGAATACGGATCCGTGGCCAATGACGCGTTTCCCTGTGATTTTGTTCGCTGCTCATACGAATACATCAAGTCATTCGGGATCCCGGAAATCGGTTACATCCCCACGTTTATGGGTGAAGAAGCCACGGATGATCAAATGGCCAATCAGGATGCTAAAAATCCGCTTTCGATGGAAGGCTGTTTTCTTGGAGACCTGGTGGCGCTGACGATAAAACTCGCGGAAAGCGGCTATGGCGATTACTGGGAAGATGCCGACAGAGTGATCCGCAACCATCTCATCGAATCTCAGATTACCGATCGGGAAGTCCTGGAGCGCATCGTCGCGCATGCGCCTGAGCGCGAGTCGGAAATGCAGGCCGGGCGTATCCCTGGTCAAGATTATATTGGTGATGATGTTGTCGATCGCGGTCTCGGCATCTTCTGGTCTGGCATACAAGCCGATGGGGTACATGGCCACTGGATCATGCAATGTTGCACCGCCAACGGGTGTCGCGGATTGTACATGGCGTGGGATGCCATCACACGGTGCAGCAATGACCACGCACACATCAATCTTTTCCTCAATCGCGCCGCCCCCTGGCTGGATATCCACAGCTACCTGCCGTACGAAGGTAAAGTGGTCATTCGGAATAAGACGGCAAAGCGGATTTCCGTGCGTATTCCACCGTGGGTGAACCGCCGTCGGCTGGACTGTTTCCTGAACGGAGAAGCGATTTCCCCGGCGCTGGTGTCGCAGTAC
>CAUZJQ010000196.1:0-7937 GCA_963580095.1 Lentisphaeria bacterium
TGTCGGGCGTACCAACTCTCTTGTCCTAAGCCGAGGCATTTCGGCAACCTGCATTCTTTTTTAAGAACAAAATACGACGATACCCATGTGCGTCGCAGGTTGACGAGCGGCAACTCGATCTTACCTTATTGATCTACTGCTGCACCGTAGGCCCGCCATTCACCGAGCCAGCATCATGATAGACATTAAGATTCTCCGCACCGACCCCGAACGCGTCAAAGCCAATTGCGCCAGACGCGGCACCGACATCGACATCGACGCCCTCTTTGAACTGGACAAGTCGTACCTGCAACTCCTGCAGGACGTCGAAGGCATACGCGCGCGACGCAACGAGCTCGCCGACGAATGCAAGAACAATCCCGACGCCCGCGAACAGATGAAAACGCTCAAGCAGGAGCTAAGCGCCAAAGAATTGGAACTCGGAGAGGTCAAAGCAAAAGTCGAGAAAGACATGGCATGGCTGCCCAACTTTCTCGACGACACCGTGCCGGATGGCCATGGCGATGGGGACAACTTCCAGATCGCTACTTGGGGCGAGCTGCCGACCTTCGACTTTGAGGCGCGCGACCACCAGGCGCTTGGCGAACACCTCGATATCATCGATACGAAACGCGGCGCCAAGGTCGCGCAATCGGGCTTCTTTTACTGGAAGGGGCAGGGCGCCCAGCTCGCTGCGGCAATGTTTTTCTGGACCCAGCAGGAGCTGATCAAGCGCGGCTTCACACTCTTTTTCTCGCCGTGCGCTGCCAAGCAACAGACACTCTTCGGCACCGGCTACCTGCCGTTCTTTGCCGACCAGACCTACAACCTTGAAAACGAGGATCTCTCGCTGATCGGCACCTCGGAGCAAACGCTCGTTGCCTATCACAGCGACGAAACATTGCCAGCCGCAGAGCTGCCGCATTGCTACACCGCCTTCACCCCGTGCTTTCGCACCGAAGCCGGCAGCTACGGCAAAGAAACCCGCGGCATTTTCCGCGTTCACCAGTTCCACAAGGTCGAGCAGATCGTGTTCTGCATGCCCGACGAGTCGCCGAAATACCATCAAATGTGCCAGGACAATGAGCAGGCCCTCATGGAGCTGCTCGGCCTCCCCTACCGTGTCGTCAATGTCTGCGTCGGCGACATGGGTGCGCCCGGCTACAAAAAGTTCGATGTCGAGGCGTGGTTCCCCGGCTACGGCGGCTACCGCGAGGTGACATCAAATACGAACCTGACCGATTTTCAGTCGCGACGCCTTGGCATCCGCTACAACGACGGCAGCGGCGGTAAAGGATTCGTACATACTATTTCGGCTACCGCAGTAACCGACCGCGTCGCCTGCGCCATCCTGGAGAACTTCCAGGACGCCGACGGCTGTGTGACCGTGCCCGAAGTGCTGAGGCCATATACCGGCTTTGACCGTCTCACACCATAGCAAGTCCGCCTGGGATGGAAGCAGCCATCCCGTCTTGAGCTGAAGAACCAGCGCTGTGTACCATGAACATCAATGTGGCCCGAATTCCATTTCGGCGGTATGCCCGGGTTGACTTGCATCACGTAAAGCCCTTGGTTATAGTATGATGCCGTTATTCCTCACCACCCTGCCTGTCCCGTCAATGGTATCTTTTTCATTCGGAGGCGTATCATGAGAATCAGCGACGCATTCCAAGCGTTCTTCCGCGTCCTTGGCGGCGCCGACCTCGTCGACAAGTCAACGCTGCCACCAGAGCCGTCAACTCCGGAACCTGACCCGGAAACCGCAAAGAAACTCGTGGAGGCTGAGGCGACGCTGGCAGAAGCAGTCGCGAGCCTGACCGCTGCCGAAGCCGCCCAGACCGAAGCCGCCGAAGTGCAGTTTCGTGACGGCGCCGTCTATGGCCTGCTGCTGCTGCAGCGCGAAGGACGCCTGATCGACTTTCTGCAGGAAAACGTCGACGACTACGAGGATGAACAAATCGGTGCCGCTGTACGCCAGATCCACCGGGACTGCGGCAAGGTGCTGCAGGAGAACTTTGCAATGACCGCAATTGTCGATGAGTCGGAAAATGAAAAGACGATGGTGGCCGAGGATTTCGACCCGTCCGCCATCAAGCTGACCGGCAAAGTCCCCTCGGAACCGCCTTACAAGGGGTTTCTGCGACACAAGGGCTGGCGCGCTACCAAAGTGCATTTCCCCACCCGCAGCGGTAAAATCGATCCGACAGTGGTCCAGGCGGCGGAAGTCGAGTTCATTTGACCTGGATTATTCAGGCTAATTCAAGTTAAAAGGTTCGCAGCCGACACCTGAGAACAAACCTCCTCAACCAGGTAGGCAAGCATGTCGCAATACATCATCGGTATTGATCTTGGCACCACGAACATCGCCGTCTCGTACCTGAACGCGGAAGAAGCAGAAGAAGCAGTACCCGAACTCTTCGCGATCATCCAGATCACCGACCAGGGCGAGCGAGATAAACGCGCCACGCTGCCGTCGTTTCTCTACCTCCCGGACGACAAGGAGGTCTCGAAAAAGGCGCTCGACCTGCCTTGGGCCGCCGAGCGTGACTACTGCGTCGGCGCATTCGCCCGGAAAAACGCCCAGTTGCTGCCGGGAAAGGTTATTTCATCCGCAAAATCCTGGCTTTGCGCCCAGAACGTTGACTCCGACAGCAAGATCCTGCCGTGGAACCACGAGGATCCCAGCCGAAAAATTTCACCCGTGACCGCCACCCAGCGGTTCCTCGAACACCTGCGTGACGCCTGGAACGACAGCATCGGCGCCGACAACGCCAAAGCGAAATTCCAGAAACAGGACATCGTCCTCACGGTCCCCGCCTCCTTCGACGCGGTGGCCCGCGACATGACCATGCAGGCCGCCAAGAAGGCTCGGCTCGAAGTCACCCTGCTGGAGGAACCACAAGCCGCCTTCTACGCCTGGCTGCAGGCCCACAACGAAAACTGGCGCGACCGGGTTGCCGCCGGCGAGCTCATCCTCGTCTGCGATATCGGTGGCGGTACCACCGACTTCTCGTTGATCAAAGTCACCGACGAAGGCGGCGACCTCGACCTGCAGCGCGTTGCCGTCGGTAATCATATCCTGCTCGGCGGCGACAATATGGACCTCGCCATGGCCTACGGCGTCGCTGCCCGGCTGCTCGAAGAAAAGGGTGTGAAACTCGACCAGTACCAGATTGCCGGGCTCACACACGCCTGCCGAGAAGCCAAGGAAGTCCTGTGCGCCGACGCCAATGCCAAACCCCAGAAACTGACCGTGCTCGGACGCGGCAGCAGCGTCGTCGGTGGTACCATCACCACTGAAGTGACCATAGAGCAGATGCAGGAATCTCTCGTCGACGGCTTTTTTCCCCTGTGCAACATCGACGACAGCCCGCAGCAGAGCACCAAAGCCGGCTTGCGCACCTTTGGCCTCGACTACGAAGCCGATCCTGCCGTCACCAAGCATCTCGCAGCTTTCCTGTCACGACACGGCGACGAGCTGCCTGGCGCCATCCTCTTTAACGGCGGTGTCACCAAAGCCAACGCACTCACGTCGCGGATCGTCGAAACGATCAACGGCTGGCGCGGTAAGAAAGATCTGACAGTACTCGACGGCACAGACGCAGACCTGGCCGTCGCACACGGCGCCTGCTGGTACGGCAATGTCCGCCAAGGCAACGCCATTCGCATCCGCGCCGGCAGCGCGCATTCCTACTACGTCGCTATCGAATCCTCGATGCCGGCGGTCCCCGGCATTTCACCGCCGGTCGCCGCCCTTTGCGTCGTTCAGTTCGGCATGGAAGAAGGCACCTCCCAGGAAATCCCGTACAGCGGCCTCGGCCTCGTCGTCGGCGAAACCACGGATTTCAAATTTTTCGGCTCCGCTGATCGCACCGAGGACAACGCCGGAGAAATCCTGCAGGACGTCAATCGCGACGACCTGCACAATCTGCCGAGCCTCTCAGCCAAGTTGCCGGTGGAGGACAAAAATACACCCGCCGGCACGCTTGTCCCGGTGCGGCTCCGCGCCGTGCTCTCCGAAATCGGCACGTTGCAGCTCTGGTGCCTCGAGGAAGGCGGCAGTAAACGCGAATGGAAGCTCGAATACGAAATTCGCAGTGCCGAACCCGCCAACGATGAGGACGAAGAAGCCAAGGAATAATCCGTCCCGGTCGGCTGAGATTGCTTTGGTAAGTTGAGCGCAGGACTATAGTACGTACCTTTTCCCACCCTGTACCCGTCTGTCCTGCACGTGGAACATTCCAGATACATCGTCGGCATCGACCTCGGCACTACGAATATCGTGGTATTCTATGTCGATACGTATGCCGATACGCCGACGATCAACAACTTTCCGATACCCCAGCTTGTGGCTGCCGGGGAAATCGACGACCAACCGCTGCTGCCGTCCTACTGCTATCTGCCCGGCACCGCCGACCTGCCCGAAGACGCCACTATCCTGCCCTGGGATGAGCCGGACCACATCGTTGGCACATTTGCCCGTGACCAGGGTACCCACGTACCCGATCGACTCATCACCTCGGCCAAGTCCTGGCTGGCCCACGCCGGCGTCGATCGTGCCCGGCCAATCCTCCCCTGGGGTAACGAGCTCGGGCACCAGGCGCTCTCGCCAGTCGCCGTCACCGCAACCTATCTCGACCACATCCGCCACGCCTGGAACCATCGCTTTGCACATGCTCTCGACAAAGACGATTCGCCATGCCTGCTCGAACACCAGCAGGTGATCGTCACCATTCCGGCGAGCTTCGACGAAACCGCCCGTGAACTCACCATCAGCGCCGCGCGCCAGGCCGGCTACCGGCAATTGGCGCTGCTCGAGGAACCGCTCGCCGCTTTCTATGCCTGGCTTAATCACCATGAAAGCGACTGGCAGCAATGGATCGAGCCCGGTGAGAAAATCCTCATCGTCGATGTCGGCGGCGGCACCACAGACTTCTCGCTGGTCGAGCTCGACTCCGGCGGCGCCCTGCACCGACTGGCAGTCGGCGACCATCTGCTGCTCGGCGGCGACAACATCGATATAGCCATCGCCCGCGATATCGAGAAACAGTGGAACACCGAGCTCGACGGTGCCGACTGGTCGCTGCTCTGTCAACTCTGTCGCCAGGCCAAAGAGACGCTCCTCAACACAAAACGCAAGAGCGTCGATATCACCCTGCTGGCCAAAGGCAGTTCTGTGCTGCAAAACACACGCAAGGCCAAGCTGCAGCGCGACGAGTTAATGACCATGCTCGTCAACGGCTTCTACCCCGAAGTGGTGGCCGACGAACCGCCGATCCCGAGACGTTCGGGTATTCGTACCATGGGCCTGCCCTACGCCAGCGAACCCGCTGTGACCCGGCACCTGCTCGAATTCCTGCGATATGCCCACCGCCTCACCCATCCAGGAACCGATGCCACAGGTACCGCCGCCGTCTTTCCTGCCCGTATCCTGTTCAACGGCGGCAGCATGATCGCCCCCGTCGTACGGCAGCAGATTCTCACCACCGTCTCCGGCTGGTTCGACGGAAAAACGATCGAGGAATTGCCGGGCGAGGATTATTCGCTCGCCGTCGCCGTTGGCGCTGCTTATTATGGGCGCGTGCGGCGAGGCGAGGGTGTCAAAGTACGCGGCGGTCTGGCCCGGTCGTATTACCTCGAAGCACAACACGCCGAGGGGGCGCGCCAGGTTGTCTGCATCATCTCGCGCGACACTGATGAGGGAACCACAGTCGAAGTGCCCCGTCAGTTCAAACTGCAGACCAACCGCAAAGTGTTGTTCAACCTGTACAGCAGCGCCACGCGCCTGCTCGACACGCCCGGTGACGTCGTCAACACCTATGACGAATTGTCCCTGGTTTCGCCCTTGGTTTCGGTACTGCAATACGGCAAGGCGAAAGTCCGGCAAATCACC
Source organism: Lentisphaeria bacterium (assembly GCA_963580095.1). Classification (GTDB taxonomy): domain Bacteria; phylum Verrucomicrobiota; class Lentisphaeria; order JABSQK01; family CAJWLW01; genus CAJWLW01. Next base: position 5,873 of record CAUZJQ010000196.1, read on the forward strand.
GTCACCATCACCTCTGAACTCACCGAAGTCGGTACCTTGGAAGTCGCTTTGCAAAGCGGCGAAAGCGAACACCGATGGCCGTTGCGGTTCGATCTGCGCCTGCTGGCCGAGCTCGAGACGCCCGACCCCGACAGCCCGGCGATGAATCTGATCGACAGCGCTGCAATAACCAAGGCGGTAACAGCGGTGCGTCAGGCTTTCGACGATACCGCACGGGCGTTGCCGAAACTCGTCAACCGTCTCGAGCAGATCGTCGGGCTGCCGCGCAACGAATGGTCGGTCCTGTTGCTGCGTGACCTCGCCGACGTTCTCCTTGAGCTGGAATCCGCGCGGAAACGTTCACCTGAACACGAGTTGCGCTGGCTCAATATGCTCGGCTACTGTCTGCGCCCCGGCTTCGGCGATGCCGCCGATGACCTGCGTTTGCGCCGTATCTGGCAGTTCTGGTTTCAGGGGCCAGTCCACGGAAAGCATCCGCAGGCCGCAGCAGAATGGTGGGTCCTTTGGCGTCGCATCGCCGCCGGCCTGCGCAACGGCCAGCAGCAAACCATCTTCGACAACAACGCAAAAATTCTCTTCCCAAAACAATCTTTACGGGACATGATTCGCGACGGCGAGCAGGCCCGACAGGAACGCTGGCGCTGTCTCGGAGCCTTCGAGCTGGTGCCCGCCCAGAAAAAAATCGCCACCGGTCGGCTTTTGCTCGGACGCGGCGCCGATTTGGCAGCCTTCGAGTACTGGGTGCTGGCGCGTCTTGGCGCCCGGCGCCTGTTCCATGCGCCGGAGGAAACGATCATACCGCCGGATGACGCAGCCTCATGGTTGAGTACCTTGCTGGAAATCCCCGCCGACGGTGCTGCAAACCACATGCGTCTTTTCGCCATCACGCGTATTGCCGCCGGCACGGGTGTTCGCCGTCTTGACATCGACCGCGACCTTGCCGCCCGCATCACCGACCATCTTGCCAGCGCAGATTGTCCGCAGCACTGGATCGACTTCCTTGAACCCCAGACTCTCGAGACCGCCGAAGACCAGGCCCGCATCCTCGGCGACACCCTGCCCCTCGGCCTTACTCTCCTCGACTGATTATTCTTTCATAACCTATTGTAAACCAAGATGTTTCAAGGAGCCTTGGGTTATAAAATCGCCTGGCTTTCAATATTTTAAGAATCTTAGGTCTCTCCAGCAGAAACTTTATATGTAATTGCCATATATATTATGTAATATATTGAAAATAAACTATTTATATAATATTTAAGACTTAAAAATAGCTTATAAGGATAGCTAAAAGAGCGGCCAGGATCATAGCGTATGGGAAACGCGCTAAAGATCAAAAATCCGGCGCATAAGCTGATCGCCCTGGAAATCTCCGAGACCGCCGGATCGGGCGGCGGATTCGCTGTAGACAGTGACAGCGTCCGGACTGATGTGGGAACCGGCGATAAGGACGGGCACCGGGTCGCGTGTATGCTTGCGCAGTTTGACCGGGACAGGATGGTCCGGTAACACGGCAAAAGTGATGGGCTGACCGGCTAATTGCTCGCGGACCCGGCCAACGAGCCGGCGGTCAATGTCCTCGATCGCCTGAAGCTTGAGGTCGAGTCGGCCCATGTGGCCACATTCGTCCACGGCTTCAACATGCAGGTACACGAAATCATGTGTGGCAAGGGCAGCGACGGCAGCATCGGCCTTGGCCTCGTAATCGGTGTCAATGAAGCCGGTAGCACCCTCGACACGGATGTTGGTCATGCCAACACAGGCGCCGAGACCGAAAATGACGTCGACAGCACTGATAATCGCGCCGGAAACACCGTACTTCTCGGAGAACGAGGGTAAGGCAGGTTTTTTGCCGGGGCTCTGCAGCCAGATCATGTTGGCAGGTTCAGCACGGCCCCGATTATATGGATGTTCTGCGAGGAACACGGCAGTGCGGGCAATCAGGTCGTTGGCGACATCGGCTGTGCGACGGGCCGCGGGGCTGTCGTCTTTGGGGTCGATGCGGTTGAAGGAGATCGGGTCGTCCTGGTGGTCATCCGGCTTGTTGAAAGTGACATTGGCGCTGAAT
>CAUZJQ010000197.1:0-7933 GCA_963580095.1 Lentisphaeria bacterium
ACCGGTATTGATGGCACGTCCCTGGCGCGGGTCGCCTTTGACGACGATTATTTCGAAAGCCTGCATGGTCTGCAGCTGCGTCTGCTCGATCAGCGCCGCAAAGCAGCCGCCGCGATCTGCGTCTCTGGTCGGTATGATGACAGACAGGCGCGGGCCGCCAGATTGATCGGTTTGACTGCCGTCGATGCGGAAGACTTCCGCTTCGTAGTCGTTGTTGATATATTTGACGAACGCCTTACGTCGTTCGAGCGCATCACGGGCATTAAGCGGTTGTGCGTTCCAGTGGACCATGGATTCGCAGGACTGTTAAGAGAGCGGTAGGTGCTGATCTCGGCGGACGGAGCAAAGAACGCGCTAAACATACCGGCGACGCCGGTCATTTGCCATATGATTAATCAATGCATATAATCCGGTCGTGACATGCTGAATGCGCTTAGGACGATGCCGCTGGCGGCAGAATCGATATATATCCTGCCGGATATGAACGATCCCGTTTTCGTCACGGTGGTGCTCCTGGCCTGCCTGCTCGGCTTCGTGACATTTTTTTCGCCGCGCATCGGGCTGCTCATCATTCTGCTCGCTTCGCTGTTCGGTTCCGAGGTCGAATTCGGCGGTGGCGTCAATGTGACCGGTGACAGGCGCGGCGCCGGTATTCGCATCGAGGACGTTCTACTTATCGTCATGTCCTTTGGCTGGCTGGCGCATCGCGCCCGGACGCGGACGCTGATGATTGTGAGGCGGTCACCTGTTAATCGAGCGATCCTTTTCATGGCCATCGCCATGATCGCAGCAACCGCGATGGGTTTGATACAGGGCACTACGCCAATCGGACGGGGGATGCTCTACACGCTGAAACGCCTGGAGTATTTCTGGATGTTCTACATGGCGCTGCATATCATCGAGGGCTACCAAGGCTGCCGGCGCTCTGTCGAGTTGCTCTATGGCGCCACCGCCGTCATTTCCCTCTACGGCATCTTTGTTGTCCTGATCTCCACCGGCACGGAAAGCCAGTTGTTTACCGAGGGCGGCCTGTCATCAACAACCGGAGCGGGGCGGGCAAACACCTTTTCGAGTTTTCTATTCATCGTCATTTCCCTGGCGCTGGCACGAATATGCTACGCCGAAAACCGCGGTACGATCATCCGCAACAGCCTTATACTGGGCATATTCCTGGTGACGCTTGTCCTGACGTCATCTCGGGCGGCCTACGTCTGCATCGTGCCGCTGATCCTGACGATATATTTCCTGACCAAGAGCCGCCGAATCCTGGTGATGATAGTGATGTCAGGGATTCTGGTAACAGCTTTCGCGTTTTCTATTTTCCTGATGCCCGGACCGATCGGCACGCTCGCCGACAAGCGCGCACGGAAGATTCAATTGCAGGTAGAGTCGATCTTCAAAGTTGCACGGGAAGGACTGCGCAGCGACTCGTCCATGGCCGCCCGGCTCGATGCCTGGAAGTACGCCTGGGGCGAGACCAAAAAGTACCCTGTCTTTGGCAACGGTGTCGGGTCGACCTCGCTCGGCCATATCGACAATCAATACGTGCGCGAACTCATGGACACGGGTTTCGTCGGACTCATCTGTTTCCTTATCTTCATCGGCACCACGCTGAAGGCGACATATGAACTCTTTCTGGTCACCGAGGATCGCTTTGTCAAGAGCCTGACGGCCGGCTTTCTCACCGCCATGGTGGCGCTGCTGATCCATGCCATGACGATAGCCAACTTCTATACAATCCTGGTCATGGAAACTGTCTGCGTCATGCTGGCATTCCTGATGATCTTATATCAGACAACCTTCTATCCTGAGGCAGAAAACCCATACAGCGAGCTCGACGCCGCCCCCCAGAGCCCGGCAGATGCGGCCGCTCCCACATCGCCCGGTCACCCGCAGTAGTGACGCAGGACAGCGACGCATTGCCCGTAGTACGATGGGCCGAAAAGATTAAGATGGTTGAGCAGGTGATAAAGTTTGTACAACCCCTCGCGCTCAGCCGCACCGGCAGCCGGCGGGAACTCGTCCTCGTACGCTTCATAGAAGCCGCGGCCAAAACCACCGAACAGCTTAGTCATGCCCAGATCGGCTTCGCGATGACCGTAGTATACCGCCGGATCGATGAGGCACGGGGCGCCGTCGGCGGCAACCATATAATTGCCACTCCACAAGTCACCGTGCAGCAACGCCGGAGGTTCCTCGCTACCGGCGAGCAGCCCGGCGATCCGCGATTCCAATACGTTGAACAGGCGAATCAGCTCGCCCGTGGCGTGGCCGTTGGTCTCGGCCAGCCGCAACTGATACAACAGCCGGTACTCGAAATAAAACGCCGCCCAGCCTTCGGACAGCGGGCGAGCCGGTGTATTGACCTGGGGTGTGGCGCCGATGTAGTTGTCTTCAAAAAAACCGTACGACCCGGAGCTGCAACGATGCAAGCGGGCCAACTGCCGGCCGAACACTGCCATGAAATCACCCGCAGGTACACTGGCGTCAATGACTTCCAACACCAGCATCGACCGCTCCGCATGGACTACCTCGGGGACTCGAATCACACCGGACCCGGCCAGCTCACGTAGACTATTTGCCTCGGTCACAAACATATCGTGGTCGCCCGCGGCCGTTTTGACAAACAACCTTTGACCGTCCGCAAACTCCGCAACAGATGAATCCGCGATACAACCGCCGCCAACAGAATTGAGCCGCAGCAATGCGCTTCCGGCGATCGACGTCAGCCGGCTTGCCAGTATATCGTCCATTCTCGCCTCGCTGCACAATGGATTGCAAAAAGGGTTGTTCGAATCACCATGCAGCACTGTATGCCGGAACCAACTGCAGTGCCAACCCGCAGTCCACCGCCTAAAGGTGATTGCAGCAACAGTACAAAGCGATATATTTCATATAATAGGCTTATGCCGTGCTGCCAAAAGCACTGCGGCAGAATCGTTAACCCTATTGAGAACTGTATGCAATCGCCACCACTGAATGATAGTGCCTGCCCACTGACGCCTGAGCAGCAGGCGATGATCAACCACCTGGTCGGTACGCTCGAACCCGTCCAATTGGCCTGGATCGCCGGCTACCTCTCAGCGATCAACACCCTGGCGTTGCAGGGTGCGGGCCAGGCAACAGCCGTGCCCGCAGCGGCAGGCACCGCCGTCAATGGTGCCGTTGAACTGACTATCCTGTTCGGTTCGCAGACCGGTAACTGTGAAGGCATGGCGAAAATGGCGGCCGAACGAGCGGCACAGCGCGGCATCAAGTCCAATCTCAAGAATATGGGCACCTACAAAGCCGCCGAACTGAAGAAAGAAAAACTGATGATGCTGATCGTCAGCACCCATGGCGAAGGGGATCCCCCGGACTCCGTTGAGGATCTCTATGATTTTATCAACAGCAAGCGGGCACCCAAGCTTGGCGATCTGAAATACTCAGTGCTCGCCCTTGGCGACAGCAGCTATGAGAACTACTGCCAGATCGGCGTCGATTTCGACAAACGCTTCAAGGAACTTGGAGCAGAAGCCTTCCGCGACCGTGTCGACTGCGACGTCGACTATGACGACGACGCAGAAGCCTGGATAGACGGCGCGCTCGACAAGGCCGCCGATCTCGCGGATACGGGCGATAGCAATGCCGTGCCGACAGGCGTGCCGGCGATGCCCTTCACATTCCCGGGCATGGCACCGGCAGCATCGAAATACGACCGCAAGAACCCGTTCCCGTCGGCGATCCTGGAAAATATCAATGTCAGCGGGCATGGCTCCGGCAAGGAAAACCGGCACGTCGAAATGTCACTGGAGGAATCCGGACTGGTCTATGTACCTGGCGATTCCCTTGGCGTTTTTCCCACCAACTGCCCCGAGTTCGTCGCCGAGATCATCGCCACCGCCAAGCTCAAGCCCGACGCCGTCGTGCAGTCCGCCAACGGTGAGGAAACGCTCCAGGACGCCTTGCTCAAGACCTACGAGGTAACGATTCTGACGCCCAAGGTGATTGACGGCTATGCAAAGTTCGCAGGCAAGGCAATCCAAAGCCTGCTCGGCGACAAGAACAAGGCGAAGCAACGCAAGTACATCGAAGGGCGCGAATTGATCGACATGATCCTCGATTACCCGCCAAAGATCGATGCCCAGGGTTTCACCAGCGTGCTGCGCAAACTGCCGCATCGCCTGTATTCCATCGCCTCCTCCTACGACGCCCATCCAGAGGAAGCACACCTGCTGATCGCAACGGTGCGCTACCAAACACATGGCCGCCAACGCAAAGGCGTCGCCACGACATTCTATTCAGATCGCGTCACCGAGGACACACTGGTACCCTCGTTTATCCACGAAAATCCCAATTTCCGGCTGCCTGCCGACCCGGCCACGCCAATCATCATGATCGGGCCGGGAACCGGGGTGGCGCCATTCCGTGCCTTCGTCGAGCAGCGGGAAATCGATGGCGCAACCGGCAAAAACTGGCTGTTCTTCGGCGACCGCCGATTCCGTACTGATTTCACGTACCAGACCGAGTGGCAGCGTTTCCGCAAAGACGGTATCCTGACGCGGATCGACCTGGCATTCTCCCGCGATCAGGACGAGAAGGTTTACGTTCAGCACCGCATGCTCGAAGCCGCCAAGGACATTTATGCCTGGCTCCAGGACGGCGCCACAATCTATGTCTGCGGCGACGAAGTTCACATGGCGAAAGATGTCCATGCCGCCCTGCTCGATATCGTTCGCAAGGAAGGCGGAATGAAGGCCAATGCCGCTGCCGAATATGTCAAGAACCTGCAGCGCGATAAGCGCTATCAACGCGATGTATATTGAGACCCCGTCAGCAGTCCCGCAACCACGGTTTACAACATGAGCGACACCGACAGAGAATCTGGACCGCCCAACGAGGTGGAACTGATCAAAGATGCCAGCAACTATCTGCGCGGCACGATCGTTGAAGGGTTGGCCGACAAGATCACGTACGGCATCGCAGCCTCCGATTGTCAGCTCACCAAGTTTCATGGCACATACCTGCAGGACGACCGGGACCAGCGTAGTGAACGGCGCCGTCAGAAACTCGAACCTGCTTACATGTTCATGGTCCGCGTCGGAATTCCAGGAGGTGTCTGCACGGCCGCGCAATGGCTCGCCTGCGACGAACTCGCCCATACCCGAGCCAACGGCACACTCAAGCTGACGACCCGCCAGGCCTTCCAGTTTCACGGCGTGATCAAGCCCGACCTGACGCCGCTCATGCGGGGACTCAACGAAGCGCTGATGACGACCCTGTCCGCCTGCGGCGACGTCAATCGCAATGTCATGGCCGGCGCCCATCCTCATGATTCACCGATCTACGACCAGATGCTGGCCGACTGTCAGGCCGTCAGTGACCATCTCAAGCCCAAGACAAACGCTTATCAGGAAATCTGGCTCGGCACCGACAAGGTCATGGCCACCACCATCGACGACAACGAACCGATTTACGGCAAGACCTATCTGCCGCGCAAGTTCAAGATTTGCTTTGCCATACCGCCGCACAACGATCCGGATATCTATACCCAGGACATCGGGTTCGTCGCGATCGAGAAAAATGGTAAACTCAGCGGCTACAATGTCATTGTCGGCGGCGGCCAGGGCATGACCTATGGCATGCCAGAAACCTACCCGCGGCTGGGCAGTGTCATCGGATTCTGCAAGCCTGGCCAGCTGCTGGATGTGGCTGAGACCATCGTCAAAATCCAAAGAGACAACGGCAACCGCAGCAATCGCAAACGGGCCCGCTTCAAATACACCATCGACGACCACGGTATCGACTGGATAGTCAGCGAACTCAACAGACGCATGGGTTCAAAGCTCGTCAAGGCAAAACCGTTCGAGTTCACCACCAACGGCGACCAGTACGGTTGGGAAAAAGCTGACAACGGGAACTGGTTCGTGAACCTGTACATCGAGGGCGGACGCGTACTCGATACCGATGACTTCCCGATGATGACAGGATTGCGCGAAATTGCCAAAGTGCATGACGGCGACTTCCGCCTCACCGGCAACCAGAACCTGATCATCGGCAACGTCGACCCCGGCAACAAACGTAAGATCGACTCGTTGCTCAAAAAGTACGGCCTGCTCGACGCCATGAAACATAGCAGCGCGCGGCTCAACAGCATCGCCTGTGTCGCGCTCAACACCTGCGACCAGGCCTTCTCCGAGGCCGAACGTTACCTGCCGTCCCTGATGGACCGGATGGACGAGGTCATCAAGGCCGCCGGGCTCTGGGACGACCCGATCATCGTGCGCATGACCGGCTGTCCGAATGGCTGCGGTCGGCCGTACGTCGCGGAGATCGGCTTCACTGGCAAGGCCATCGGCAAGTACAACCTCTATCTGGGCGCCGGCTTCCATGGCGAGCGGCTCAACAAAATGTACAAGGAAAACATCGGCGAGGACGAGATCATCGAGACTCTCGAACCGATGATCCACGCCTATGCCAAAAAACGTAAGAAAGACGAGCGCTTCGGTGACTTCTGCGTCCGCACCGATATCATCAAGGCGACTCGGGAAGGCATGGACTTCCACGACTGAGGTAGGAGCGTGTCAAAGGCCACAAAGCCGCGGAAAAAACCCGCCGCGCGCCGTAGAAAGAAGCGCGCCATCAGTCGCACGAAGTTTCTCATCTTCATGCTGCTGCCAACGGTCATGCCGCTGATCCTCGCCGAAGTTGCCTGCCGCGTCTTCGATCTGGGCGAACCGCAACTGCACAGCACCGAACTGCCCGAGCAGCGGTACGGCATCATGCGGCACGACCCCGACCTTTTCTGGTCGCTCGCGCCAAACATCAAAATCGGTGTCAAGATCAAAGAACTGCCGAACACGATGGTGACGCAGACCAACAGTCTTGGACTCCGCTACCCGGAAATCCCCGCCAAGGAGCCTGGCGAGTATCGCATCCTCTCCTTGGGCGAGAGTACCACCTTCGGCGCTTATATCAGCAATCCAGAGACCTATTCCGCCCGTCTCGAGCAAGCCCTCGACAAAGCCGATCCGTCGCGACGCATCCGTGTCATCAACGCCGGCGTCTCCGCCTGGTCATCGTTCCAGAGCCTGATGTATCTGAAACTGCGTGGCCTCGACCTGCAGCCGGATATGATCCTGTTCTATCACGAATACAACGACTACCTGCCGTCCTCGCTGCGTTCATCAGACAATACCGAAATCGGACTGGCCCGGACCGATCGCGAACTATGGGAATCGAGCCGCGGCTTCCTGAACCAGCTTATGCAACGCTCAACGCTGGTGCGTTTTATCGTCTATCAATCTGCAAAATCCAAAGTCAAAAAATTGCGTGGTGACAATTCCGCCAAAATCGCTGCCAATATCGGTCTTTCGGCTATTGGCGCCGCACCAAAGGTCAAAGAGAACGGCGGTGAAATAGAAGTCCGGCACGGTGCCCTGCCAAGGCGCGTATCGTCACAGGAACGGCAACAGAATCTAGACGACCTGAGGAAACTCTGCGTCGCCAAGGGCATCGAGCTCATAATTATCCACCCCTCCTATCGCTTCACACGGCCACACGAATGCATTTTGACGGGGTTTTGCCGGCAGCACAAGGTAACCATGTTCGAAGCTCACGATGTGCTGCATCCGCGGAACATACCGATCGAGAACATTTTCATTGATACTGCCCATCCCACGCCCGATGGTCATCAGCGGCTCGCCGACGCCCTTGCCCCCGTCATCCAGGCCGAGGTAAACAAATAGACAATCGAAATACTAACTGCTTAATATTCAAAGCTTTAAATATATACTGGTGGTATAAAAAGCCTGTATCTTCAAGAGATTTACCCAGGAAAAAAAACGCGGCCGGAGAAACCTAAAACAGGGTGTAAATAAATGGCGCCAGGGCAGTCTGGCCAGCGATGATCACGGTTCCAAGCAAAGCCAGAACCAAAAGGATCGGAATCATC
>CAUZJQ010000198.1:0-7894 GCA_963580095.1 Lentisphaeria bacterium
CACGGGCCGGCTCGGCCGTGAAGGCGAACCGTCAAGCGGATTGATTACAGCCCATTCCGATCGAATCACCAGAGTATGCGAAAACATCCCCGCAATGTATCAACGAATTAAGTTGCCACGACACTATCGCTCGACAATCATCACCAGTGATCGCAGCAGGGGCATCGGTCGCTGGATGCGCCAGAGCATCTGCGCGTCTGTCGATACGTCTTCGATGTATTCGGTCAGCGATTGAGAAGCACCATCGTCGTCTATGTACCGCACTGCTGCCGGCGTCAGTCCTGCAACATTGATTTCTACGGTGATCTCGTCGGTGTTGTCGTAGGAAAGGTTGGTGATGCAGGCGAGCAGACGATTACCGTCGTCCCAGCATTGTACCGCGAAATCTTTCGGTGACTCAACAAAGACCGGCATAGATTCGGGTGCCATCCACGCGAGAATCTGCCGCATCACCCACTGCCGCTGGTAGCAGACCAGGTGTCGGGTATCCGGATCCGAACTGCCGATGCGGCAGGCGAAGACTGCGATCTTGCCGCCAAGCGCGTTCTCGAAAAGTATCATACCCGGTGCGACACGCTTGCGATCATGGTCGATGATGTGTGACAGGACTTTTGCGGAGTCCGCAATGTTGAGCTGACGAATGGCCTGCAAGGGTGTGGCCTTGTGCGAAAAAAAATCGCCAACGTACGGACCGAAGAAATCTACGTCCGTGCATTCTTCGCCGCCGAACGGCGCAATTGCCTCGCCCGGGCTGCAGCCGACCTGGCCGGCGTAGCCCCGGTCCACCAGGGCTTTCGCAGCGCTGGCATCCAGAATCAGATTGCCTGACAGCAACTCCTGCAGTTGCGTATCCGGCAGCGCGTACACCGTGTCGCCGGCCAGGAAACGCACGGGCGAGTCGTCGAAGGTGTACGCGAATCCCATATTGCCGAGCACGTCGCACAGCATGAATGCCGGCCAGTTTTGGTCGTTGACATCATCGATTGGGTTCGGATTAGCCTTGGTCGAGTCGAAGTCGAAGATTAGCTGTACGCCGCAGCGCGTACCCCGCTGCGGAGCGATGCTGCGAATGCCTTCGAACCAGGCACGCTCGTTTCTCAGAAACAGGACCCACTCCGGCTCGAGGAACATTGAGTTGCCCATGTACCCGGAGGTCGACAGGGCCGGGTTGTTCATGCCGTTCAGCAATGCCTGAGTGATGTGAAAGCGGACCGTCGTCATGCTCATCGAAAAGCGTGTGTGCGGCGTCGTCTCGATCTCCGGTGTGTAGTCCACATCGTCGCCCAGCACATGGCCGATGAATTCGAGATAGAACATGCCCGGGATGATGTGGCGGCGAATCGTGTCGCTGTACGGTCCGATGCAAGGTCGCACGACTGGCCGCGTCACGGGCGCCATGGCGTCCATAACGTTGGTGATGCTGTGTCCCATCGCCGGCAGGGGGTGGACGCACGGCACCATCTGACCGACTTCGACATCCGGATCGACGGCATGCACGGTGTCGCTGACGATTCTCGCGATCTCGACCAGACGTTCGCCCAGCATCTCGATCCATTGCCGGCGTACAGCAGCGTCGTTCAGCAGCGCGTCATTCAGCGCTTCGCGCGTCCGTTCGCTTCCAGTGCGTTCAGTAAATGTCTTCAGATGCAGGTCGCAGTGGCATCCGAACGTGTTGTTGTCGCCGTGAAAGAGATAGCGGTGGTCATCATCGAGATAGATGTAGTCGGCATGCACGTCCGCCAGGATCGTGTAGAACGCTTTCAGGTACGTATCGAGCTTCGGGTCGAGAGGGCAGGGGATGCGATGATCGCAACTGCCGTCGGCGCGTGTCACCCAGTAGTCGTAGTCGCACTGACCGCGGTGGTCGAAGCGCGACTGCGGCATCGTGTAGCTCGAGTTGATCCCGACGCGAATGCCGTCCTGCGCCAGCCGCGCTTTCGCTTTTGCGATGTTCGCAGCTTCGAGCTTCGCTTCGTCGAGGGTCAGTTGATTCCAGCAGATGTGCTGCGCATCGGTGAACAGCATGACATGATGCGTGTCCGTTTCCTTGCAGAACCGGACGATCTCCTCGACCCGTGCTTCGTAATTCCAGGTTGGGAGGTACGTGCGCAGGATGTAGTTGACCCGATCGGGTGCGAAGAAGTTGTCTCTCATGATAGGCTTGTGGTAGGTTCGGTACGAACAGCTTAAACGCCGTTACTTTCCGATCAAGACCAGATTGCTCTCGAGGCGCTCTGGTTTACTCGTACTTGTGACCGGAATGATGCCGTCATCGACCATTGTTTTCAACACCAGGGCGGATGTGGAAACGCTCTGATTGGCAGCTTCGGTTTGCAGTTCCACCACTTTCGCGCGGTTTTCAGGCGAATCGTACTCTGCCGGCCAATCGCCGTCCGCGGGCTTTTCGTAGAGTCCGTTCAGCAAGGGCGAGTAGGCGTAGATCTCCGTATCCGGGCTCATATTTTGCAGAATTTTCCGGCTTTCCTCGGCAAATGGCGGATACATCGCGGGTTCATTCGGCTGGATCGGCGCGATGAGCGAGTATTTAACCTGTACGGCGGCGACGGGCGCGAGCGAGTGCCGCAGGGTCAACCTGAAAAGCTCAGCGAGCCGCGGAGCCGAATAGTTGGAGACGCCGACGCTTTTTACCTTGCCCGTCGAGACCAGGTCGCTGAACATGATCCACGTTTCCAGCAGCGGTGTGGCGGGATGATCGTGATGCGCCATCAGCAAGTCGATACAATCGGTCCGCAGCCGTGCGGCGGATTCACTGGCAGCGCGTCGGATGACTTCCGGCGCCAGCCCTTCATAATTCGTCAGGTCGCCGTTGAGGTCGACCGGCATCGACCCGATCTTGGTCATGATTGCGAAGTCCGCAAAATCGCGTTGCTCGAGCCACTCGCCGAGCACCTCCTCGCTGTCGCCGCCGCTTCCGTCTGGATGCCAGTGTGCATAGTTGTTGGCGGTATCGGCTATCCTGCCGCCGAGCGCTGCGTATCTGTCGAGGATGGCGAACGCTTCGTCCCGTGGGACGGAAGTACCGAAGGAGGCAGCGCCGAGCACTGCGGGAATACCTGTCATGTTGCCGTCTCCTCGGCGATACGAACCGGATTCGGCCACACTTGGGCGTCGTCGGGCACATCGGCGTTTCGGTAAGTTGGAATCAGCGACCATCGATCGGCGCCGGCAGGGTTCGGGTGCGAGCCGTGGACCGTCAGATCGCTGAAAAACAACACATCGCCCGGATCCAGCTCTGCGGATGTTACCGGCATGCCCGCGAGATCATCATCGCTGAGGCGATTGCCGAATCCGTTCGTTTCTATTCTTTGGTGCGTGAAGCTCATCTGATGCGACCCGGCGACGACCTTGAGGCAGCCGTTGTCGATGGTGGCACGATCCAAAGCCATCCACACCGAAACTTTCTCCGATCCGAGCCAGTACGGCCGATCCTGATGCCAGGGCGAGGCTTCCCGCACAGTGTCTGACTTGGACGCCGGCTTGACGCTCAGGAAATCGACGTTGGGTCCGATCAACTTGTGCAGCACGTTCGACAGTGGTGGGCCCAGCAGAATCTCGAGGATTGATTCGGGGACGCGATCGGGCATCCAGACTTCGACGCCGATCGGATTTTCCTTGTCGGCGGTACTTTCGTAAACTGTTTCTTTCAAATCTGCCGCCTCGGCTTCCGTGAACATCGACGATACGATGAGAAAACCGTCGCGGCGGTAAGCGGTCACATCGACGTCAGTTTCCATTATTCAATAACCTCGAGAGTCGTCATTGGCAGCCAGCCATCGTCATGAGCGCCTTCGTTGGCGAATCGGACTTTGGGCACCAGTGTGTCGGCATCGACGATTCCGACGTCGACATCAACTGTGCCTTTTGCGAGCGATGCCGGCAGCGGCAGTTTTTCCTCGAGCCAGGCGTCACCGGGCAGCCAGGTCTCGGGCTGCGCGGCCGACACTATAATCTCACTCTTGTCATCTTGCCGCAAGCGAAAAGCCAGACGATAGCGCAGGTAAATCCGTGCTACGCCAATGTTCTCGATCCACATCGTGTGCCAGAACTCATCGCCGGGCTTCAGCGTTTGCGTAACCACCATCTGGCGCAGCACGAAGCGGTAGCCCATGCGTTTCAGGAACGACTCTATCTTGTCCTGCCATTCCTCCGGGATCGGCGCGGACTTGAGCATCACCGTCGAAACGTGGTACTTCAATGCCTGCTGGATGATCCAGTCGATTGGGAAGCCGGCGTCGCGCCAGTAATTCGGTACCCAGCCGGCCTCCATGACCACTGGCGCCTGTCGCCACGCCTCCGCAGCATCAGCCTGAGCAACCTGCATCGGATAGTAGTTGTACATATGATTCCAGTACATGGGCCGGCTCGGATCATTGTCCTCATGCATCGTCACGTCACCCAATGAATCGCCGCGGAAACCGCAGCCCTTGCGTGTGCCGGCGCGCATCTGATAGCCGTTGATCAGCGAGATCAGGTGGGTGTCCGGGAAGCTGTCGACGTAGCGGTCGATGAGCCGGTCCGTCTCCGCCTGAAACGCCTCGCCGCCGCAAACCCCACCGCCTTCACCCCACCAGTCGAGGATGCTGACATCGACCGCGAACAGATTCGGATGGCCGTTGTAGCGCGCGCCCAATGCCCGGATGCATCCGCCGTAGTGCTCGAGGTATTCCGGACTGTCCCAGATCGGCAGGAGATTCCCGGAGCAATGCGCATCCGGAACCGTTTCGGCTACTTCGGCATACCAGTCCGGAACACCGGGACCCTGTTCCAAATTGCGGTAAACCGCCCCCGTCCCTTTCGGTCCGCCGAGCGGCATTATGCCGATGTGAACCATCTGACCGCGCTTCTCCCCTTCCGCAAGCACATGGTCAATAACATCCCACCGGTATTTGCCTTGCTCCGGCTCGATGTCGGCCCAGTACCAACGGAAGTAGGCGATCGAGCAATACGGATAGTCGCCATTGTCGAAACTGTCGGGGGGGGAAGGCTCGCCAATAGCCGACTGTGCAGAACCGAAGGTCAGCGGACCACGGTCGTGCCAGGTGCCGTCAGTCGTCAGCGGATCACCATTGAAGCGCTGATAGCTCGACATGCCTTTGCCGGGATTCGGCAGCAATGCGTCGCTTTCCGGCGGACGCAGGATCAGATGTGGAACGTCATAGATGAGCATTTTATGGCTTGGATTCGATCATCAGTTCATCGGTCAGTTGTGGAGAATCGACCAGTGGTACGCGGCGGCTCAAATTTAACCATCGATGAGTTTCTCTGAGTTCTTTGAGACTGACCCGCAACTTGTGCACAAAGTCCTTAGGCGATTCCGCGGCTTGTGCCTCGCCGTGGTTCGGATACGGTGAGCTGCCGGAACGCAGAAGCTGTCCGGCAACATGATTCCCTGTCCTCGTGTTTGGCTGTTCATCGGTCAGACGAATTATTCCGACTGCGAATTGCAGGAGTCTCTCCTCCAAGTTGTATTCACGATTCGCCATTATACAGCTATGTTCGATGTTCGACTCAGCGACCTGACGCTTAATGTGATCGTCCAACACCGAAGATCCAATGTCAGAGGCCGTGCTATGTTACATCCATGAAAATCGTTTACGCTATCGCGATGACGATCGGCACTGCTGCACTTAGCGGACTGCCGGTCTACCCGATTCTGCATTCGTCCGACGGCACGGCCGAGATCGATCCCGAGAGCCACTGGGTCACCCGCATTCCCGACACATCGAATGCAGGCAATGACTTGTGGGCACAGGGTAAGCCGGGAGCGCTGGACTTTTTCTGCAGCCACGCCCGGCAGACGGATGGTGTTGACGGCGACTACACGCGGACCCATAGCGGCGGCACCGGTACGATGGCGGCGAAGATCGAGCTGCAGCGCTACCAGTTTTGCTGGCAGGCGGACATTAAGTTCGATACAGGTGACGACGGCAACGGCGGCATCGCGCCTGGTGAACAGTATATCTTCAGCACACGCTCCGATCAGGCTGGCGAAGGCATCAGCCTGCATGTCAATCCCGATGGCTCGCTGAGCGCCATGAACTACGGAGCGACCAAGGTTACGACGCCGGTCGGCTTGATTGCAGACAACAAATGGGTCCACGTGGCCGTGTCTTTTGAGGGCGCGATCGACGCGGGGAAGACGCCGCCGCCGGCAACCCCGGACCGGGTCGATGCCGGCCGGCAAATTGTCGAAGGCAACCTCAGGATCTATGTCAATGGCGTGCTCAAGGCGGATAGCGTCGCGATGCATGTCGTCAACAACGAATCGTTCGGGCCGGTCCTCGGCCAGTGGCGCTATGACGTCGGTATTGCGCCGCTTTTGTGTTTCGACAATATCCAGATCAGCGGTGACAATGCGATGGGGGCGCGACGACAGCAGGCGTTTACCGACCGGACCGCCAAGTTGATGCCGACATTGGCGAACAACATGTCGTCCTGGGGCGACATCAACGGCGACGGTTTCCCGGACTTGTTCGATATCGCAACGACCTGGATCAATGACGGCGGCAAGGCGTTCACCGCGACAACGACCGCACTGGGCGGCGCCAATATCCTGGGCGACTGGAACAACGACGGCCGGCTCGACGCGTTCAACTACTCGGTGTTCCGGGCGTTGAGCCAGAACGAAGACGGCAGCCTGTCGCAACTCCCGTTGGACGGCGCGGCGTTGCAATCTGCATCACTCGGAGCCTGTTGGGGCGATTTCAACGGCGACAGTTTTCTGGACGTCTATGTTGGCGGCACGATGGCGAATCATCAAGTGCACCCGGATCGGATCTTTATGAATCAAGGCGGGGAACGGTTCACGATTGCGTGGGAGCAGAAGGACGGGATCCGCAACACCCGGGGTGCCACGGCCTGCGATTTCGATATGGACAACGACCTCGATGTCTATGCTTCTAATTACTGGCTCGCTCCGAATTTTCTGTGGCTCAATGACGGCAACGCGAGCTTCACCGACGTCGCACAGGCCCGCGGCGTCCAGGGCGACAATCCGGCGCGGCCGCCGGCCATTCAGACCTATGGCCATACGATCAGTTCGGCCTGGGGTGATTTCGATAACGACGGATACTTCGATCTGTTTCAGTGCAACTTTAATCACCACGACGGTCGGCGCGGGCAGGACGCGACCTTCTATCGCAATCGCGGTCCGGAGCACGGCTATTCGTTCGAGATGAAAAAGATTCTCGACGGCACCGACTGGCAGGAGGCTTTTGCCTCGGCGGTCCTCGGTGACTATGACAACGACGGTCGCCTCGATGTTTATATCTGCACCGCACCGGGATACCCGGGCAGCGCGAACCGCTTGTTCCGTAACGAAGGCAACTGGCAGTTCCGCGACATGACATCGCGTGAGGGACTGTCTGGCCGACAGCAGACCTACCAGGCCGGATGGGCCGATTTCGATCTCGACGGCGATCTCGATCTGGTGACGGCCGGAAAGTTCTTCGTCAACACCGGCAATGCCAACCACTGGCTCGAGGTACGCCTGGAAGGGAACGGCACAACTGTCAATCGTGGCGCCATCGGCGCCAAGGTGCGGATTGATATGGGTGACGGTACGACGCAGATCCGTCAGGTCGAGGCTGGCACCGGGCAGGCGAGTCAGAACGACATGACCCTGCACTTCGGAATGGGCGCGCGGACCGAGTCGGTATCGGTGCAGATTCTTTGGCCGGACGGCACCGGCCAAACGATGCCAGGCGTGAGCTTGGATCAGGTCCTGACGATCGCGCAAGGCGCCCGGTGAGCGAATCACCTGGAGGCACGGCGGGCCGCCGCGGCTCCAGAATCAATACATCGTGATCCCCTCAACAAAGTGACCAGGATTCGGTACAGCAACGTCGCGAGGTGGCTAGGGATCGACGTCCGC
>CAUZJQ010000199.1:0-7881 GCA_963580095.1 Lentisphaeria bacterium
GGTTTTAGCTTCTCTGTTTGGGCTTGGTTGTCCTGCCCGATAGCGTACTCTTGTAGATTGCCGTCGCGGCCTCGATCGCGGCAACACCGTCGTCGATGGTTATGGGAAAGTCCTGGCCGTTGATCAGTGAGCGCACGACACCGCGGTTCTGTTCGCGGATACTCAGGTTCTCGCCGGTCTTTGGATGCCGCCAATCACCGCTTTTGACAATCCGCGGTGCCTTGCCGGGACGATGATGCACGATGTCACTGTAGGCGCTGTCACACCACGATAGCGAGCCTTCCGTCCCGCTAACACCGCGTTGCCAGAGGTAGTGTGGGTCGGCCCAAGAGAGGTTGAGTTGCGCGGCGGCACCGCCGGCAAGCTGACCGAGAGCCACGACGCTGTCCTGATACTTGCCCGGTGCCAAGGTTTTTGATGTCCCCAGAGCGGCAGCCGACTGCCAGTCGCCCCCGGCCCATTGAATGAAATCAATCTCGTGCACGCCCAGTTCGACAATGACGCCACCGCTGTCGGTATCAGTGAAGCGCCATGGCGCGGCGGCGGGCGACGAGCGTTCGAGGTAGCCCCGGCGGGTCGACCAGACCAGTGTGGGCTCGCCCAGCGTGCCGTTGTCAACCAGTCGGATCATGTTCTGGAAGGGTCTGCCCCAGCGACCGCTGTGGCCCATGAAGAACGGGACGCCGGCGGCCTTCACCAGTCGGGCGATTGCACGGGCGTCGGTAGCGGTGTGGGCCAGTGGCTTTTCGCAGAATATCGCTTTGCCTCTGTTGCAGGCAGCGGCGACAACCGGCTTGTGAAAAGCCGGCGGCGTAGCGATCCAGATGAGGTCGCAGTTGTCAATCAGGATATCTAGCGATGGCGCAGTCCCGGCACCGTGTTTCGCGGCTACGGCACTGGCCCGATCGGGGGCGATATCGTAAATAGTTAGTTGGCCGACGTCACGTATCAATGACAGGCTGGTGGCGTGATCGGCGGAGATCATGCCGGCGCCGACGAGGCCTACTGTGAGCTTGGGCATTGGGAAGGTTCCAGTCTTGGGTTAGTCTGCATTGTCAGGGTACAAGGCGATTTGCTGCGACCTAATATGATAATAGAGGGACGTCGATGTTCAATCTGTCGGTGTGTCAATATCTCCTGTCTTGCAACTTCATAGTCAATACGAATCCCACGGCTGGTACGACAAGGGCGTACAACATCGCATCGCGGAATGTCCCGGTGACATGTTCGACGACGGCGAAATACAGTGGGCCTCCGGCACTGGCGAAGACCATGAACGACTGGTACTTTCCCTGGATCGCACCGAGATGGCGGCGCCCAAAGAAAGCGGGCATCGACAGCGTCATGACCGGTCCCATGCACGCACCGGAAAGGCCGAGCCCCATGATGCTCAGGACGTAGCCGGCACGCAGATGCAGGAAGCCCAATGCTGCGTAGCACAGCAATTGTGCCGTGCACATGATCAGCATAACCCGTTTGATTCCCAGACGGTCACTGACCCATGAAATAGCGAACCCCGCAGGAATCGAGATGCACGCCGCCGGGATGAAGATGAGCAGTGCTTTTTGCTCGCTGACCCCCGCCTCCGCGCCGATCGCAACGAGATGGAACGTGAACCCGGTGATCATCAAACTGAATATTGCGGAGACTATCACGACTGTCCAGAATTCTAATGTGCGTACCGCTGCCGCGACGGTGATGCCGGGAGGTTCGCCGTTGGCGCCGGTGTCATCTGCCTGGCCGTCGACAACGATACCGCAGGTCTCGGGGCTGTCCCGGCAGAACAGCCAGGCGACAACCGGCAAAAGGGTGCAGCTCGCCAACCCGAGCCACAGCCACGCGCCGCGCCAGCCCAGGTGTTGGGTGATACCGTAGATGACGATCGGCGCCGAGTTGAACATGATCCCGTTGCAAATGCTCAGCGCCGCGACGGCGCGGCCTCGCCGGTTCTCGAACCAGCGGCCGATCAGCGTGTTGCTGACAACCGATAGCATACCCTGCCCGAAAAACCGCAGGAAGGCAATGCCGATGGTCAGCGCCAGCATCCACGCGGCGGCTACGGGTACAATCTTCGCCAGGCGACCGACAGTGGTCGGCACCAGTGACAGGTAGACCATGGCGAGGCCGACTCCGACGATGGCGATGCACATGAAGCGGCGGCAGCCGAATCGATCAACCAGGCGCCCGCCATGTGGCAGCAGAATGCCGGCCAGTATCGTGCCGATGCAATAGCACTGGGTGAGGGCAGTGCGTGACAGGCCGCTGGTTGCCAGCAGCGGTTCCGTGAATGGAGTGAACCCGACCGTCTGTCCGGTCAAGCCCGCGGCTATGGCGAGTACCGCAATCGGCAGGATAATCCAGCCGTAATAGAACGGCAGCTGTCGTGGATCAAACGGCACATCGGAAGCGAACAAATTTGCAGGCGAACTCTTCATAGCCGGGCTTGTCAGGTACAAGCCCGACTACGGTGAGTGGGGGGGGCGGTTCAGTCCTGTTTCGGCTTTGCCGGCAAGAACTGGGACATCTCGTTCTTGACTCGCTCGAGTAACGCTGCGAACACTTCGGATTTTCCCGAATCGCCACCTTTTCTCAGGGCGGCCCAGCTGACCAGCACGCGACGTTGCGCATCCTGCTTTTTGGTCACTGCCTTGCCCTCAGCTGTGATGTTGTGAAGTTTCTTCTGGAACGTCTCGAGTTCCGTGACGAAGTGCTGATCCCAATAGACATCCAATTCTTTGGCCATCGTCTCGAAGTACATTTCGGAGATCGTTTTCATGAATGCCTCGTTGCTGAGATCGCCCCAGCTTTGCTTGACGGTCATCGCACTGGCTTCGAGCTGTTTCTTAAAGGCCGGCATCACTTCCCTGTTGAGTTCGACCATCATCGATGTGATCGCCATGTCGGTGTGACCTTTGAGTCGCTGTTCGAGAGTTGGTATCATGTTGATTACGGCGGCGACCAGGTCCTTCGACCACACGTCCGACTCCTCTCGCAGTTTTTTCACTGCGGTCTCTCGGTGCTTCGGCAACTCAGTTGCGCACCAACTGCGAGTATATGCGATTACCTGCTCCTCGGTCGTCTGCTCCTCGACAATGCCGGTGATGAAATGGTAGACGTATGTGGTGTACGCCAGCACGATGATGATCAGGATAGCATAAATCCAAGCCACGGTTTTTATCCCCCGCCGGATATGCTTTCCCTGCGTCTCGATCATCTCTTCCAGTGCTTGAACGCGTTCTGCTGGATTACTCATTGTCAGTTGCCTCTTCTGCTGCCACGACGGGCTCGCGGCCCAGACCTGGCTGGACCTCGTACATGATCAGTTCGAGAATGCCGCCGATCAGATCATTCTCCAGTTCCTCTCTGCGTTCATTTGAAATTGCACCGTCTTCCACCATGCTATCGAGGGTGCTTGAGAGGCCGTCGAGGCTCGCCTTGACTCGAGCGTAGCGTTCGGTCACAAACGTCGTCATGTCTTCGAGCATCACGCTTTCCATTGTGCGGGAGTACTTCTCGAGTTCGTCCGGGGCAAAGTCCGGCACGATTTCCGCAAGCTGGTCCGCGCTCACGTCCATGCTGGATATCATCGAACCGAGCAGTTGATCAGCAACCTGTTCCCGGGCGTGTTTTTCGAGGTTTTTGCCCATGTCGTTAGCCTTCTGTTCAATCTCGTCCAGGTTTTCCTTGAATTCGGTGATGACCTTTGCCGCGAATTTTGGCACGACGTCCTGTCGCAGTTCGTCGACAAACGAATTGAGTTCGGGTTGGACCAAGTCTTTACACTCAACCATGAGTTGATCGCGCAGGCTGTCGAAATCGTAGCTCTTCGCGTAGCTATTCAGCCAGCAGCTCAGCCGGCCGACAAACACCAAGAGCAGGACAAGCACCACCAAAGCGCCGCATCTGCCCAGCCGCCGCTGCTTCACGCGCAGCGACTGGTTCTCTGCCAGTTTGATTTCGAGCGCTGCGAGACGCTCCGTCAATTCTTGTTCCGCGAGTCCTGTTTCTTCAGCCATACTTTTTCCCAAGGTTGATTAAATGACGCGCCCGCCAATCTGCGTGTTGCCAGCGCAAGCGACCTTGACTGGCTGCAGTCCGTCGCCAAACTGGAGTTGCTGGGCACCCCGGTACTTTCCCTCCGACTACGGAGCTAAAATAAATATTGCCGGTCACTTTCAACCACATATCTGAAGATCTCTGCCACTTTTGACAAAAGTCCGGCACGTCCGGTGGGACGCGGACCTACCCGCGCAACCGGTTAGAACAAACCGCGCACCTGCCCGCTGTCTACATCGACGTCAATATTGCGATAGGCCGGATTCGATGCCGTTCCTGGCAGCAGCTTGATGTCGCCTGCCACCGGTGCGATAAAGCCCGCGCCCTTAAACACCAGGAAATCACGGATCGGCAGCGTGAATCCGCGCGGCCGACCTTTGAGCTCCGGATTGTGGCTCAGGCTCAGGTGCGTTTTTACCATGCAGGTCGACATCTTGTGATTCTCCGGGTTCGCCTCGAGCGCCTTTGCCGTTGCCAGCGCTGTGTCGCTGTAACTGACGCCGTCCGCCCCGTAAACGTCACGGGCGATCCGGTCTATCCGGTCGCGCAACGGCGTTTCGAGGCTATACAGAAAGTTGAACTCGTTCGGCTGCTCGCACGCTTCGATGACGGCGTTGGCCAGTTCCTCGGCACCGGCGCCGCCGGAGAGCCAGTGTTTCGATACCGCGACCCGGGCGCCTTCCGCTTCGGCGATACGCCGGACCAGGGCGATTTCCGCGTCGCTGTCGGTATGGAAATGATTAATGCAGACCACCGGCTGGATACCGCTGAGCCGGACAATTTCGATGTGGGCGATCAGGTTGGCGCAGCCGTTCTCGAGCAGTTCGAGGTTTTCCATGGAATACACCGGGTCGAGCTTGAGGCCGGGCTTCACCTTGGGGCCGCCACCGTGCATCTTGAGTGCCCGAATCGTTGCGACCAGGACCACGGCGTCCGGTTTGATGCCAGACGTGCGGCATTTGAGGTTCCAGAATTTTTCGTAGCCAATGTCTGCTCCGAAACCGCTTTCGGTCACCGTGTAGTCTGCTATGGCGACGCCGAGTCGGTCGGCGATGACCGAACTCTGGCCGATCGCGATGTTCGCAAATGGTCCGGCATGCACCAGTATGGGCTGTCCTTCGAGCGTCTGCATCAGCGTCGGGTTGATGGCTTTGAGCATCCACGCGGTCATCGCGCCGTCGACTTCCAGATCGGCCGTGGTCACTTCATTGCCGCTGCGGTCGTAGGCCATCACAATGCGGCCCATGCGCCGGCGCAGATCCGCCAGATTACGTGATACCGCCAGGATTGCCATGACTTCACTCGACACCGTGATCTGAAAGCCGGACGGCATTTCGAAGCCATCCATCTTGCCGCCCTGTCCGATCGTGATGTTGCGCAGGCCCTGGGCGCAGAAGTCGATGACCCATTGCATCTCCACGCGCTCGGGATCGATGTCGAGACGTTTGAGATTGCTGCGCGCCAGACGGGCATCGTCATAGTTGCGCTCGTGCTGCATGCGGGCGTTCAACGCCACCATGCTGAGGTTGTGGGCGTTGTTAATCGCGTCGATGTCACCGGTTAGCCCGAACGACAACTCGGTCAACGGGATACACTGCGCGAGCCCGCCGCCGCCAGCCGAGCCCTTGACGTTGAAGGTCGGTCCGCCGCTGGGCTGCCGGACAGTGCCCACCACCCGCTTACCGAGTCGGCCGAGGCCTTGGACCAGACCCATAGTTGTCGTTGTCTTGCCTTCGCCCAGCGGTGTCGGTGTGATTGCCGTGACGTTGACCAACTTACCGTTCGAGTGGTCGCCGATGCGATCGAGAATCCGCGCGTAATCAAGTTTGGCCAAGTGCCGACCCATCGGGATGACCTCGTCGCTGGTCAACCCCAGGGCTTCGGCCAGTTCTGCCGTCGATCGCATATTCGATGCGGCCGCCTCGGCAATTTGCCAGTCGGCCATCTGGGTCGGGTCAAGATTCATAGACTTACAGGTTCGGATGGGTGAAGTGCGTGTGACGTATCCAGGCTAAGTTGCCTGCTCAAGCGACAGAAAATATGATTCTCAACCGGGTGAATACAAAAAATTGATAATGTTCTGCCACGGGTACGGCATGAAAATGGCAAAAAATCCGGTATCAACCCAGTGTTTTATTGTTGGCGGCATAACCATCGTTGCTGTAGTCGGTGACTTACTTATGGCGATTTGCCGCACTGGCGAGATGATGGCGTACCGGCTCGATGCACTCCGATCAGCGGCCAATATACCATGTATCACGCAATTTGATTCAGCGACGGTAGGTTCGACAACCGTAACAGACTGCGGTTCATATAAGACTGCGAGGAGAACTCGCGACTTTCAGCAAGACCGGGTCATCATACATTCACACCGGCGTTGGGACTGCTAAAAGACTACCCCCACACCGACACGCAAGGTGTTGCCGCGCGTGAAACCGATGTCGGCGACGCGTTCATCGATGACCTGCTTATACTCGATACGCGCCATGGCGACATCGTTGAAATTCCAGAATAGCGTCGGACCTGTGGCCAGCCATTTTCCGCCGCCACGTTCGCGTTCCAGTTCCGTTTCCCAATGCAACGCCCCATAGTCGTTGAAGTTCCAGCCCAGATCGATGTCGATCGATCCTGTCTCCTCGGTGCTGCGGCCCTGCTCCCACCAGTATGTCGCGGCGGTGCTGACAATGTAGACAGCAGTTTCGCGTTCGAACGTCACCGAGAACCCGTAATCCGTCGTCCCGTCGCTGACCGGGTAGTCTCCGGAGTCCTCGCTGACGGGCAGACGAATCTGCGGCACGATGCCGACGTGTCCGGAGTATCCCCAGCCATTGGTGTACTTGCGAATCGGCAAGGCCAGCGTCAGGTCGTTGAAGCCGTCATTGCGCTCGGTGCTGGTGCCGCCACCGGGGTCGGCTTGTCGACGCCATTGGCGGATGTAAGGGAGTTTTCCGGTAATGCGCAACCACGGCTTGAAGGTATATACGGCTTCCAGATGGGTGATCTGCTTGTTCTCGTACAGGCCCGCGGGATTGTCGAGCTCGGTGCTGCCGGACATGAGGTTGTCCGACCAGCGCTGTTCGATGAATAGCTGAACCCCGTAGCCGCCTTGCCAGCGTGGCACCTCATTCATGACCGGTTGATCGCCGGCGGCGCTTCTGGATAGAATCGCCAAAAGCAGAACGACTTTCCCGACGCGTGGCGCGGGAATCGTCCGGACGATTCGGCCGGGAGAGCTAATCTTATTTCTTTTCGGTCGCAGCGATCGTTTCAATAGTCAGCTTCTTGCCTTCGACCAGTTGGTAAAAACGTACCGGGTTGTATCCGGCCTTGCGGATTGCTTCGGCAAGCGATGCAACGTTGACAACCTCACCTTTCTTGACCGCCACTGTCAGCAATGAATTGGCGCGATCGATGTGGACGCCCGTAGGCGGCAGCGCTGCGGTATCGACGAACTCGAGCTGGCACGCCTTCTTGCCGATCCCGAGCGCACATGTACGGCAGCACATGCCGTCGACCGCCAGGATGACGGTATCGGGCTTCTCCGTCAAGCGTTCGGTCACCAGCTTTTTTTCGTCTGCCAACAGGTCGGTTGCGGAATCTGCTGCCTGGGCGACGGATAACGTCGCTGCAACAAAAAGGACAGTCAGCATGGAAATAAATATGCGCATAGTGAGGCCTTTCAACATCCATTATGATAGTTGAAAACGCTCATAATTGCAACCGAAAATCACTGGCGGCGGAACAGGTTGAACTTGACGATGTAGTACATCGCCTTGACACCGTCCCAGACACCGATTTTCTTGCCCTCGTCAAAACGCCTGGCCT
>CAUZJQ010000200.1:0-7847 GCA_963580095.1 Lentisphaeria bacterium
TCAAGGGGTAGGCGGTCAGCCCTTACTGCTGCGTGTCGTTCGCTTTGTCGATCATTTCCTCTTCAGTGTCGAAGGCCTGAATGAAAGGGACAGCTCCATAGGCCTCGTCGTCGATGATTGTCTGATTTCTTTCAGTTGTCACGTTGGCTTTATTCGCGTCGCTCGAGCCGGTCCTTGGAGTGGACCAACCGAGCGCCGAGGTTTCGGGCGGCATGATTTTGTTGCGAAAACTCATCTGCCAGCCGTCGATCACCATCGGGCTGGTCGCGTCGTCATCGGCCCAATCCCGCAGGAATACCGATTCAAACGTTTCGATCTCCGCACGGTTGAAGACCTGGGCGCCGAACTCCCGAAAACTTCCCTGCAGCGTATCGGGATTGAGATTGGACGAACCTGCCAGCAGTACGCTACCGTCGACTGACATGATTTTCCGGTGGTTCTCCTGATGGAAGGTGTGCCGGGGACCATCGGGAAACGTGAAGTCGATGCCGAGAGTGTTCCGGGCGCGCACGGGAATGCCGACCGCAGCGAGTTCGCGCAGGAACATGGTATTGGGAAATCCGTTCATCATGAAGTTCCCGTTGTGATCGGCAATTATCCGAATATCCAGATTGGTGCGTTGGCGCCGGCGCTTGATCAGTGCATCGATAACGTAAGCATCGTAGATGAAGAGCTGCTCGATGTAGATGTTTGATTCAGCGGGGCGGATCATGTCGACCAGCATATTGCGAGTGTCGCGGATACGGCCGTCGACGTTGGCTTCCGAGATGCGGACAACGTCATCGCCGGCGGCCGGGAACGTGTCCCGCCTGATGCGGGTCCAGTCGGGGAGCTCGTCGCGCCGTTCGAGCCAGGCGGTGTTATCGAAACCGCATTCCTTATAAAGGAACCACTGCTTCTCGATCGTCAGTGCCGCATCGACATCGTCATAATAGGAGGCTTGGACCAGTGCTGCGGTCGGCCCCTTGATGTAGATGGCGTTGTCGAAGTAAGCCTGTGGGGAATCGGTATTGGCATCGACAACGATGACTTTGTTATGGTCGATCTTCGACTCGTAGTAGGTGTTGTGCCGTTCGATCACAGCGAAGGTCGCGGGGGATCGCGGCACCAGGTTCGACAGCCCGAACGGGATGCCCGGCGGGTGATGCAAAGTATTCGCCTGCAGCAGTAAGATGATGAATTTTGTACATATCATAGGTGCGTGGTCTGTTAGATGTAGTATCGATGGTTGCGCTTTTGGACACAATGCGGCGAGAGGGGCGGTGCCTGTCCTGACTATTATGATTCGCATTGTACCAGCAACCTTATCTTGATAAGGCCTGGGCGACGCATGAGGACTGTGCCAGGCTGTGTTGCCGAGTGCTGCGATTGCGGGGTTGATATTCTGCACTGTACACATTATTGGTAGTCTAAACCGGTCGCACCGCGATACGATAGGCCGTGCGGTCCGAGTTTGCGAATTTCGAATCTATTCGCACGGCAGTTGCTGCCGTGCTGTGTTGGGCCACGATGGACATAGACATAACTTCCCTGCTTGAAGACTGGCCGTTTGACGCGGAGAACAACATCCGCCGGATCGAGGACCACGATGGAAACGAACTGATCCAGGTCCGCGTCGAGGATGGTCCCTTCCGCGGCATTCTGCAAATGAATCTTGATGGACGGCCGGACGGTACGCGGCCATATGGCCACGCCTTTGCCCTCGAATATTACGAAGCCAGGTACGGTGCTTCCAGCCGTCCGTCCACGGGCGAAGGTTTCATCCTGAGCCGCAAAGCCTGTGAAGAGCTGTTCGATGAAAGTCGACGTATCTACGAGCGCTATGTGTTTTTATTGCAGCTGGCGGATTACGATCGCGTCATCGCGGACACAACCCGCAACATGCGGCTCTTCCGATTCGTCAACCGTCACGCTGCTGATGAAGACGACCGTACCAACCTTGAACGCTGGTGGCCCTATGTTCTGCGTGTTCACGGCACCGCGAGATGTCTGCGGGCGGCGCAAAACGGCGATCGTGACCAGGCGGTGAAGATTATCAACGATATTCGCCGTGAAATAGAGGAACTCAAGGATGTCGATGCCCAGGAGTTTTTTGTTGAGCGTGAACGCTCCCTGGAAGCGCTTGATAGCCTCGAGAGTTCGCTCGACGAGCAGCGTGAACCGACTCGACGCGAGACTCTCAAAGTCGAGCTTGACCACGCCCTGGAGAACGAGGCCTACGAGTTGGCAGCGGCTCTGCGTGATGAGCTGCAGGGTCTCGATGATATTCGCGGTTGATTAAGAGACAACTGCCCGGTTGCGCTGCCTTCGCCGTTTGGCGATATCGTGTCCAGAAATCCCGGCCAGTGCGCGTGACATAATGCACGGTGTCGGAAACAGCGCCGAATGCTGCAGCGTCGGCACGAACAACGTTTATTACTTGTTGCTCTGTAACCGCTGACGGCGCTGGACCTGATGCAGCAGCAGCAGGATTTCCGTTGATCGCTGCGGGTCTTTGGCGATCGCCGTTTCATATTGTTTTATTGCCGCTTTGTAGAGCTTTTTCTTCTCGAGCGTTTTGCCTTGTTCGACCAGCTCGGTGGCCCAGCTTTGGTTCATGTACGTCATGATATTGTCGAGCTTGGATATCTGATCGGAATACTCTGTCTGCGACGCCTGCCGCAACATCTCCTGCGATGCCACCAGTTTGCGGATTGCCTGTTTATATTCACGGTCGTAAAAAAGCTTGCGCCCCTGCTGGTACAGTGCGTCGGATTTGGCACGTTGGACGTCTCGCCGCCTCCGATCGCGGTCGGAAAGTCCCGCCGTGTCCGATTTGCTCAGCGGCCGGCTGGCCAGGCCGGACGACCGTCGGGACGTCTCATTGGAGAAGCCCGTGCCCGTGTCCTTCTTCGGTATCGAGCAGCTCGCTGCTGCCAGCCAGATGATCGACAACACTACGGCGACAGGTCGTATGCTGTTCACGCGTGCGCTCATTTGTCCGCTCCTTTGATCTCGATTCCTGCCACCGTGTAGGTTGTGACTGCATCCGGCGGATCGGGAATGATACGCTTCAACTTCGTACTGAGATCCGCTGTTACATTGACAATTTCTCCGTCCCGGCGGATCGCGCGTTCCATGCGCGTGAACAGACTGCTGCCGGCCTGCTCCTTGAGATTGTCGAGATCGCCGATCACCGCCATCTCCCGACGCGCTCTTGTGTGGGCCACGTTGATGCGGTTTGGATTGTCGATGAACCCGATGCCCTCGCCGTCGTTGCTGCGCACGTAACAGATGATGACCGCGTCGCTCTCGCCGCCTTGGAAACTGTCCACCGTGGAGACGCGGTTTTGCAGGTACCAACCCCATTCTTCCTTTTCGAACTCGAGATTCGGCACCAGGTATTTGACGAAGTCGCGGGTCATGAACTGCCGGATCAGGCGGACTTGGCGGCGATACGGTGCGATGATCGTGATTTCCTTGAGCGGGTATCGCCGGATCAGTTCACAGAAGACACAGACGCAGAGGCGCGCCTCCAACGGGTTTTGCAAGCCGGGTTTGTGTCCCTCGATCACCAGCTGTTCGTGACGCGCGCGCGCGGGTAGATCGCTGGTTCGGTAAAAGCGCAGGGTAGAGGTCGGGAATCGTTTGCGGCGGGTTTCGAAATCGAGTTGGTAGTATTCGGCATGCTCGCTGGCCTTGACCCGGGCATTGTAGAATAACGTCGAGGAGAACCGCATCAGTCGTGGATTCTGGCAACGATAGGATGACTGCAGCAGGAATACCGGGAAGTGGCGCACCGTGCCGAGCCATTCCAGTGCGCTCTTGGACAACACGGTCCACAGCGCTCGCGGCACAGGGCCTCGCTCGTGCAGTCGTTCGACGACCATCCTTGGCAGCGGGAACGGCGGCAGTTGCTGATGATCGCCGAACAGCACGGCGCGTTTCGCCAGCCGCAGGCACAGCAGAAATTCATCCATGCGTCCCATGCCCGCCTCGTCGAACACAATACAATCGTACGGACCGTTTTGTTCGTAGTCCGCCTGAATCACATCATCACGCAACGTGGCAAAATGTGTGCCCGCATAGATTGTGCCGGTCGATGCCCGCTGCTTCTGCTTGTACGCGGAGACGGCATCGAGGTCCTGCACCCAGATATTTGCGTTGACGTCGGCCGAGATGTTGTCACGCTCACGACCGACCCGTAGAATCGGCAGATCGAGAATCCGCCGGCAGACGTTGTCCACGGCGGTGTTCGAAGGTGCCGCCAGCAGCAGGCGCTTGCCGCGGCCGCACAGTGTTCGCAATACCTGCTCGAGAACGTACGTCTTGCCGGTACCCGGCGGCCCCTGGATGACAATAATCGGATTTTCGTCACTTACGGCGTTGGCCCAGGCATGTTGTTGCGTGGCGTCGAGCATAGGGTTTTTGTGGGCGTTGCTGTTGTCGATAAACCCGGAAGCTTCAATGCCCAGTGCCGTGTTCAGCGCTGGCGCGACGAAACGTGATTTTTGCATGAACTCGACGACCGTAGCGTTGATCATGCTGGAAATGAATTTTGTCGGGCCAGGCTGCGGTCGTCCGTAAATACGTGGATTCGGCAGCTCGGCATCGGGAACGTCGCGCCACTGAAACCGGCCGTAAAGATAGTCCCGTTCGATCAGGTCGATTTGGAACGAAGCAATCGGTGGATGCTCGCCGCGCATGAAAACCCGCATTCGGCTGCCCTCGGGCAGCGGCAGATCATCAGGTGTCGGCAGTCGCAGGACGAAGGCGCGGCGATCGACCTTTTCGAGGACTTCGCAGTCGTCGAACTGGATGACGAAAACTTCTTCGAGCTCCAGCAATGCGATGTCCGCAGCCTGGATAAACGAGATCTCACTGAGGATGTTCCACGGCGTACGTGCGGGAATGTCAATCGCCGGTGAAGGTTTCTCATCGAAGATGTCATCCGTCATCGGCTCTTTGCCGGTGGATGTGGCGTAGCTGCCGTCGAGTGGGAGTTCGAGCTGGTTGCTGAGTTCGTCCACGGCCATGTCGGCGACAACCTGCTCGAGCATGTGCCGGACGGACGCGAGCTTCAGCCGTTTCATGATGCGAATCGCACGCGGTTCATAGGTGTCGGCAATTGCGTCGAGGATGGTGGCAACTTCAGTACGGTTGAGCGCGCGCACGTCGCGCGTCGGTTCCGTCTGCCGCACGTGGGCGACGACTTCGTACATGATCTCAAGCCGCTCGCCGAGCGTCAGTTCATCGTCCTCGAGAAAGACCAGTGGCTGCTCGAGAATCTCCGGCTCGCTTTCGTTGAACTGCAGCAGGAGTGATTTGTCGAAGCCTGGCCCTTCGATTGCCATCATGGCGCATTCTTCATTGGTGTTCCAGGTGAAGTACGCAATGCACGCTTCCTTGGCACCAGTCTCGAACGTCTGGTTGTGCAGTTCGAAGGTTTCCTCTGCGATCACGAACGACTCGGGACGTGTCGTAAGTTGCCACGACTCGAAAAAACCACAGGACATTACTGTATCCGGGTCGCTGTCCCATAGACGCTGCCCCTCCTCGAAGTATCTCGATATCTTTTCAAACTCAGGATGCACAAGATGCACTCAGTTCAGGTCGCGGTTGCGAAAGTGGTCGATAGTCGCGGCCAGGCCGCGGTCGAAATCGCACGTCGGCTGGAAGCCAGTGGCAGCAAGCCTTCGAGTGTCTGCCAGCGAGTGGCGGATATCGCCCGGGCGCGGCGGCTGGTATACCAGCCCTGAGCTCGACCCGGTCAGTTCGATGATTTTTCGCGCCAGGTCGTTGATCGTTGTGCTCCGGCCGTAGGCAGCATTGAATATGCCGCTTTGCTCGCTGAAAGCCAGATGCACATTCGCGGCGACCACATCTTTGACATAGACAAAGTCACGGCTTTGCTCACCGTCGTCGTAGATTACCAGGTTGTCGCCGTGGATCGCGCGGTCTATGAAATGTGGTATAGCAGCGGCATAGGCGCTGTGCGGGTCCTGGCGCGGGCCGAAGACATTGAAGTATCGCAGGCACGCGGTCGGCAGCTGTTGCTCCGTGGTGAACATGTCGCAATAAAATTCACCGTCGAGTTTGGTGACTGCGTATGGACTCCGGGGCGCCGGCTTCAGGTCTTCCGTCTCGGCGCCGCTCTCGGTCTCGCCGTAGACCGCGGAAGAACTGCTGAAGCAAAGCTTCTTCACGCCTGCGGCGGCAGCGGCAGTCAACATATTCAGCGTTCCTTCGCAGTTGATCCGCACGCACTCGACCGGATCGGTCATCGACTCCGGCACACTTATAAAGGCGGCCATGTGGAAAACGTAGTCGACGCCGTCAACGGCTTGACGTACAGCATCTTCATCGAGGATTGATGCTTCGATGAATTCGACATCGAGATTTGCCAGGTTTTCTCGATGGCCGGTGCGGAGATTGTCGAGTACCCGCACGTCCGCTAGGCTTTGAAAATGTTCGACGACATGGCTGCCGATAAAACCAGCGCCGCCAGTGACAAGAATTCGCATGGTCACGTTACTGCGGTTCGTTCACTGTCTGTTTACATCGAGGTAATCGGCCGACAGGAGCGTCGAGCCGGGTACCGAAAAATCGTTTTGCCTGCCAGGGGCCGCGTCTTCGGTCGACACACTGTTGCGGCCGGCAGAGGCAGATGCAAAGCGCACAATAAACGTGGAACCATCCGCTGGCAAGGCAACTGCCAGATTCGTATCGATCGGCGAATCGAGGAAGAATCGGTACTCCACCTCCACACCGTCGTCGTGGGCCCGGATGGTTGCCATGCGCTCGGGCTGATCTTGGGGCAGCGTTTCGATGTGCCAGTTCGCGTCACCGACCGGCTGCCAGTACAGCCGGCAGGTTGTCGGCAGCACCGGCAGTTCGACGTCGAGTCGCGTGTGATCCGGCAAACCATTGGCATCGTCACCGCTCGCGACGTCCACGCCGTACTGCTGTAAAGTGCCGTGCAGCACTGGCACCGTAACCTCGATTGCGAATGGCTGGCCAGCCGGCGTGTCGATCTGTGCCGCGCCGGTGTACTCGATCACCGGCGTCGTAATGTCGCGGAAAAATGTGTCATATCGCCCCGGCGCCAGCAGTCGATGGTAGTCGCCGGTGTGCGGGGTATTGCCGCGATCGCTCCACACGGGCAGTGGTGGATTGGTCGCGGCCGTCGCTCCGATAAACGCCTGGGTCGCGACGCTGGCGTACACCCAGTAGCCGGCGAACGGCTGTAGCTCGACATCCGTGGCCAGGCGCTGATATGACAAGGCACCGGTCTGGTCGTCCCGCACTACCGCGAATAGTACGGGTGCCAGGGCCTCATCGACCGGCAGAAAACCGTAGCCATGCGAGCCGATGAGATTCCAACCGGCATCGAGCGGCAACGCATCACTGGTTGCCGGCGTGCCGTAGACTGTCCGTGTCGTTGCCGCCGCATAGTGAACCCAGTATGCGACACCGGCCACGATGGTGTCGGGATTGACATAGCTGTTCGTCGCCGCGTCATAGGCCAGGACGTCGCTGGCGTCCGGAAACACGTCGGACGTCGTCGCCGAAACCGGTGTGACCGGCAGGGATGCCAGGTTCCAGCCGGCGTTCAGTGGCAAACTCACCGCCACCGGGCCGTCGCCCGAGATGCCGAGATGGACCGTTGCCGACAGCGGTTCTGCGGAGACCGCGGAAGTGACGAAGCCGCGCACGCCGCCGTGCACCAGTCGCGCATACTCCAGCATTGCGGCACGGTTGTTGTGGTCGGCGCCGGTCCAGAAATTTTCGATTGTCCCGTAGTCCGGCGCCTTTATGACCGATAACTCGATGGTCGTCTCGATGCAGCCGTGAAATCGATAGTTCCA
>CAUZJQ010000201.1:0-7789 GCA_963580095.1 Lentisphaeria bacterium
CATGCGACAGGCGGGGCAGAGTCCCCATCTGGCGCAGATACTTCTGGATGACATCCTGGTCGTCGTAATAATCGGTACGACGCTCAGTCCGTGCATGGCCTTCCGCAACGTCTATGGAGGTACTTTGACGCATTCGCCTCTATTCCGGCCTTTGTCGGCAGCAGCGGTACCTCTGGCAAGGTAGAGGTCTCCGCCCGAAAAAACCGGTTCTGTTCTCATCGGTTGAAATGTAAGGCTAAGATACACTCCCAAGTGTATACAGTCAAGTGGCCCGGCACCCTTCCGAGTCGGCGCCACTATCAAAAGCCAGCGACTCAGTGCTCGGCAACCTCTTCATCCGGGACTTCGCCGACGTTCGGTGCATCCGCAGTTTCTGGAAAAAACAGCAACTTTTTGCCATCGGGTTCAAGACGCACGACCGAGCCTTTCTGGATATTGTTCCGCAGAATCTCTTCCGCCAGCGGGTCCTCGATATAGCGCTCGACAACACGACGCAACGGCCGCGCCCCATACTCCGCCTTGTAGCCGACCTCGATCAGGAACTCACGAACCTTGTCGCCGTAGATCAAACAGATACCGTGCCGCTCCAGGCGCTGGCGGATCTTATTGACCTCCAGTTCGATGATCGACATCAGGTGATCGTTCTGCAATTGATTGAAGACGATGATCTCATCGACACGATTTATGAACTCCGGACGGAACTTCTTCTTGGCCTCGGCTTCCAGGCGTTCCTTCATCAGGTCGTAATTGTTTTCAAGTGCGGACTCGCCGCTAAACCCAAGTGTCGGCTTCTTCAAATCGCCGGCACCGACGTTCGAGGTCATGATCACGATCGTGTTGCGGAAATCGACGCGCACACCGAGACTGTCGGTGAGCTGGCCTTCTTCGAGAATCTGCAGCAACATGTTGGTGACGTCCGAGTGCGCCTTCTCGATCTCGTCGAACAGCACGACCGAATACGGACGGCGACGCACTTTCTCGGTCAACTGCCCGCCTTCGCCATGGCCGACATAACCCGGCGGCGACCCCACAAGACGACTCACATTGAATTTCTCCATGTACTCGGACATGTCGATCTGGATGAGCGCATCGGCATCGCCGAACATGAACTCGGCCAGCGACTTCGCCAGCAACGTCTTGCCGACGCCGGTCGGCCCCAGGAAAATGAACGAACCGATCGGCCGCCGCGGATCCTTCAGATCGGCACGGGAACGGCGCAGAGCGCGAGAGACCGTATTGACTGCGACATCCTGGCCGACAACCAGCTGGCACAGTTCTTCCTCCATGCGCAGGAGGCGCTCAGCCTCTTCCTCTTCCATGCGCTGCACAGGAATCCCGGTGAGCTTGGCCACCACGTAAAGAATATCGGACTCCTCAATGGCTACAACGTGTTCGTTGGTCTTCTGCTCCCACTCGCGGCGCCTCTCTTCGAGAAGCTCCTTGAGCGTTTTCTCCTTGTCGCGCAAGGCCGCAGCCTCTTCGTATTCCTGCTGGCTGACCGCCAGCTTCTTGTCTTTCTTGATCTCGCCGATGTCCTTCTCAATATCCTTGAGGTCGGGCGGTCGGATCATGGTCGAGATCCGAGCACGCGAGCCGGCCTCGTCCATGATGTCGATGGCTTTGTCCGGCAGATGCCGCCCGGGCATGTAGCGATCGGAAAGCTTGACAGCAGATTCGACCGCCACGTCGGTGTATGTGACGTGGTGGTGTTCCTCGTACTTGTACTTGACGCCACGGAGGATTTCGATGGCCTCTTCGATCGACGGCGTGTTGACGACAATCGACTGGAAGCGGCGCTCGAGGGCAGCGTCTTTCTCAATGAACTTCCGGTACTCGTCCAGGGTCGTGGCACCCACGCACTGGATCTCGCCGCGGGACAATGCGGGCTTGAGAATGTTCGAAGCGTCGAGCGCTCCTTCGGCGCCACCGGCACCGACGATGGTGTGCAGTTCATCGATAAACAGAATGACCCGGGTCGAGCGGGCAATCTCGTCCATTACCGCTTTGATGCGTTCCTCGAACTGGCCACGGTACTTCGTGCCGGCTACCATAAGCGGCAGATCGAGTCCGATCACCAGTTTATCGCGAAGCAGTTCGGGAACATCCCCCTTGATAATGGCCTGTGCCAGGCCTTCGACAATGGCCGTCTTTCCGACACCGGCTTCGCCGATCAGCACGGGGTTATTCTTGGTACGGCGACAAAGGATCTGGATGACGCGTTCAATCTCATGGGCACGGCCGATCACGGGGTCCAGCTTGCCGGCTACCGCGAGTTCGGTCAGGTCTCGACCAAACGCCTTGAGAGCCGGCATTTTTTCTTCAGCGGCGGCAGGACCTGCACTCATCTCGTTTTCCTCTTTCGTTTCCGGTGGAATAAAATTGGGATCCAATGCCCTGAGCACTTCCGTGCGAACCGTATCGGCATCGACATCAAGACTACGCAAGATCTTTGCCGCAACGCCCTCGCCTTCCTTTAAAAGTCCCAAAAGTATGTGTTCGGTGCCGATATAATTGTAGTTGAGCGACCGTGCTTCGCTGGCTGCGAGCTGTAAAATTTTCTTGACTCGCGGCGTGTACGGGATGTCGCCTTCCTGCATAGTGGCGCCGCCGGTACCGGAATGTTTCTCCACTTCCATGCGCACGGTGTCGAGGTCAAGGTTCATCGATTGCAGCACACTGACCGCAACGCCCTGTCCAAGCTTGATCAGACCGAGAAGGATGTGTTCGGTGCCAACATAGTCATGCCCGAAACGGCGAGCTTCCTTCTTCGCCAGGCTCAGCACCTGCTGGGCCCGTGGTGTAAAGTTGTTCATCGGAAAATCGTTGTTTTCGTCCTTCGACATTGCCTTCTCCCTTTCTGGATAGTTTCCGGAGACCGGTCACCCGGCCCCTTCAGCAGTTCAATGAGATTGTTCGTCGGTTGTCTCGCGTTTGCTACCATTGAGCCTACCCCGGACAATGTCGGCGCGGGCAATGTTACGCTCTTTTTCATCGAGCGTCCGATTGTGAATTTTCTGGAGATGCCCCGGCTGGATCATGACCAGCAACTCGTTGATCGTGTGCGCGTCGATCGATGAAAACATGCTCAGGTCAATACCCAGCCGCAACGCCGACAACTGACGCAGCGCCTCCGAAGATTCGAGGATGTAAGCGTGGCGCAAAATACCGTAGGCACGCCCAATGTGATCGTAGAGGTATTTCGGCTTGCGCTCCAGAAGAACCTGCCGGGCATTGCGCTCGTGCTCAACGATCTGGCGGATGATTTTTTCGAGCTTCTCGATAATGTAAATTTCGCTCTCACCCAAGGTCGACTGGTTCGAGATCTGAAACAGATTGCCGTCCGT
This sequence comes from Lentisphaeria bacterium, assembly GCA_963580095.1. Lineage (GTDB taxonomy): Bacteria > Verrucomicrobiota > Lentisphaeria > JABSQK01 > CAJWLW01 > CAJWLW01. The sequence continues at coordinate 3,345 of CAUZJQ010000201.1, forward strand.
ATCCGAGCCTTCCCCGTACAATCCGCGTACGGCAAACCCGATCGTGTGCACCGCCTGTGTGATCGCCTCGATCTGGTTGGCAAATACCAGCCCAGGCAAATGCAGCATCACCGAGGCGCGGATACCGGTGCCAACATTCGTCGGGCACGCCGTCAGAAAACCGAGGTCCTCGGAATAGGCGTACTGCAGCCGCTCGGTCAACAGTGAATCAACGTGGTCCGCTAGTTGCCACAATTTTTCGAGCTGCATGCCGGCAGTCATCACCTGCAACCGCAGATGATCCTCTTCGTTGACCATGATGCTGCAGTTCTCGCCGCGCGCTACGAACACGCTGTTGCCAGTCTTGCGCGTACTGCAGTGCTCACGGCTGATCAGATGGCGTTCGAGCAGGAACACGCGGTCGAGCTCCGCCAGAGACGACATCTTGACATCGATACATTCATCCATCAACGGCACACCGGCGACCGCTTCACGAACCATCTGCAGAACCGCCTGGCGATGACGTGTGTTGGCCTTCGTCGGGAACGGGATGCCCGCCAGATTACGTGCCAACCGGATGCGTGTGCTCACTGTGATGCCGGCATCCGGGCCATCGTCACTGAGCCATTGCACAGGCTGATCGGCAAGTTGGTCGATGGGATTTTTAGCTTTCATGACAAAAACTCGTCGTCGAGCCCGTCTACCGACGGTTCGTCTTCCGTGAGATTCTTGATTTCGTCCCGCAACGCTGCCGCTTCTTCGTAATTTTCGTTGCTGACTGCCCGGCGCAGGGCTGCCTGCAGATCCTTGACGCGATTCACCGGCGCTTCGACAGCGAAAGCAGGCACGCTGCCGTCATCCGGAAGTTCAATCATCTTGCCGACATGATTCACACCCTTGTGCAGCGACGGCAAGGCTTCGAGCAGGAAAGGCTTGAAGACTTCGTAGCAGTCGGCACAGCCAAGCAATCCGGACTTCTGAAACTCGGTGCTGGTCAACTCGCAGGTGGGACAACTTATCTGCGGCACGATCGCGGGCTGTTCGGTCGGGGCTTCCTTGGTCATGTCCGCGAAATTGTACAAAAGCTCCGCCAGGGCAACGCCCTCGAACATATTCGGGTTGATCTTCTTCTTGTTGGCGCAGTGCGAACACAGATTCAATGACTTCGTGTCACCGTCGATAACCACCCGAATGTGGTTCGTCGCCTCGTTGTCGCCGCACAAATCGCAGTCCATATCGAATCCCTGCCACGCTGGATTGTCGTCAGTGCCCAGTTTTCGTCCGTGCATATGCACCGATGCATCCCTACATGTGTATAGTACAGTCTGTGCGTCGATTTTAACATGTTTCACCAAAAAGATTACCGGTTCTGACAACCGGCGTCCGGTTGCACAAAGTGTATATTCCCTTAGGGCTGAATTCATCAAAAAAGTACTGTTTTTCCTTGTGTTCTGTATCGGCGAGTCTATTTTAGCCATTCCCTCGCAACTCCAGTTTTCATCGGGATGTAGCGCAGTTTGGTAGCGCGTTTGACTGGGGGTCAAAAGGTCGCTGGTTCGAATCCAGTCATCCCGACCATCTTCACTCTTTCGCCCCATCGCCTTCCTACTCCGCAGGAACCGTGCCGCTTTGACGCTTACGCCTGAAAACCCCGAAAAAAAATAGTGCCAGCGCCACAGCCAGCGCGGCTCCAGCGATTATCAGGCCGCGTTGAAAGGCCACTGGGCGGTAGAACATCTCGACAGTATGTTTGCCTGCCTTGGGGATGTGGACGCCGCGTAGGACACCGTCGAACAAGGGAAGCAGCGTCACTGGTTCGCCGTTCAGGGTTGCATGCCAATCCTTGGTCCAGGTGTCTGACAAGACCAGCATGCGGTCTGCGAAGCTCGTTGCGACAGCGAATCCAAGATGCTCCGGCGTTTCATTGAGCATCCGCACGTGTTCAAAGGACGCATCGACCTGCCCGCTCGATTGTCGCAGCAAGGACGGCCCGGTGAATGCTTTGCCTGCCTCAGGCCGGCAAAGCACCACGTTCTGCAATTCGACTGCGACCAATTCCTCCAGTGGTGAGTCGCTGTGCCGGACCGCATTTACCAGGCGAAAGCGCGGCATATACTCGGGAATCGTAAAAATCGTCTGGGCACCGACGGCATACATGACACTCACCAGCTGCAGATGCTGACGTGTCAAACCGGTTCCCCGCTCACCGAACAGGTCGAGTCGTTCCGGCGGCGGAATGCCCAGATAGCCGCTCGCCTGCCGCATGCCCCGCCACCATGGACGGTTGAGTTTACCAACGTACCGGAAATCCGACTGGTCGGCGGTCAACCGCATGTCCTTGGTTTTCTGTAAAAAATCATCGGTACTGGTGCGCACGGAAGTCAAAGGTATCTGGAAGTTGCAGGCCGCAATGTCAGCCACACAGATAATCAGCAACAGCCCGCCGAGAAGCCTGGCTACGCCCGACTGCTTGTCTGCCCGACGGTTGAACACGATCACTGTGGCAGCAGTCAGTACCGCAACCACCGGGCCGACGACCAGCAGTGCGACCCGATTGAACTCGACGACCATCCCGTCGATCAGTAATGATCCCATCAGTATGGCGTATAAAAGCAGCAACGTTGATAGGACCGGCATTGTGAACACCGCAATCCAAGCACAACGGTCGAAGGCCGAGGAGCGTGTCGTGAGCCAGTGTAGCGCCAACCCTGCCAACACCGCAATTGCCGCGCACAAAATCGACATGTATCGTCCTGGCGCCCGAAACTGCGAGATCAGCGGTACACACTCGAGCAGTGCGTTCAGCACGCCGTACCTGCCGAGCATGAGCAACACCGTCACCAACAGCAGCGACACCGCCGCAATCGATTCCTTCCGGCAGGTCGTCTGCAGCAACTGACGGTGCAAGACAAAGACAATGACGATCAAAACCAGGGGCGCAATTCCGAAATAGGCCGGCGTTTCCTGTTTCGACGCGAATACGTGTCGGTCATCGCCCTGCCCCTGCCAGTGCCCGACAACCTTGTCCTCGAACAGGAACGGCGACAGGTTCGGCAGCAGATTGATCGGCTCCAGTGAATACGCCTGCCGCGCCTCACCGGAAATCTCACCGCGCGGCGATGCGCTGACGTACTCCACAGACGGCAAAAGTTGCGGGGCGCCCAGCGCCGCCCCGAATATCACACCCGCGGCAGCGACTCCGGCACCTCTGATCACCCGTCGGCGATCAGTCTCACGCACCAGGACGAAGACGCCGTACATGGCGATCGCCAGCGAATTGATCCACACCTGCTGCGGATGCCCAAGCAGCAGCATCGAGGCATACAACAGGGCCAACAAGGCAGCATACGGCGTCCGCCGCCTGCCGCACAGGCAGCGGTGCACGGCCAGCAACATGTACGGCAGATGCACGTACACCCACACCATGTTAATGTGCGGGAAATGTGCCAGACTGAATGTACAGAACCCGAACAGGCCGCCCGCCAGCAGCGCCGGCATCGGCAGGAACCGCAGGCAACGGCGTGCGAACAGATACATCCCAAGAATCGCCACCGGATAGTACGCCAGCGACTCCAAAATAATCCCGACCCGCAGCGGCAGGTATTTATAGGCCAGAATATGGGCCGGATGCAGGAGACCTGCCTGCCCTTCCCCAAGGTGATTGTAGCCACGGCACAGCCATGGGTTCCACAGGCCAAGAGAGCCTTCTTCCAGGGAGGCGGCATAAAATGCACGGAACGGCAGGAACTGCTCGGCCAAGTCGTAAGCCGCCAGCAACTCGCCCCTCATAAAGGGATACGCCAGGATCATCAGAAGGATCGCGTAAAACCCGAGCACCGGTGCGATCTCCGCACGGCACGATTGCTGGTCAGTATCGGACATGGGATAATGTACGCGCCGCAGCTGGAAAATTGCAGGAGAGAAATAGTGAAGCCTCAACTACCGCAATTGAATTGGCAGGGTGATCTGTCAGCTCGGCGGCTCGCGCCGGACCGTGAACTTCTTGTGCGACAAAGTTTTGAGTGACTTCGTGTGTTGCAAAGCAGTTTGGCGAAGGCGTTCCTGAGGACGAATCTGGCCGCCGCGCTTCGGCGACTGCCGTCCCCAGATACCGTCGCTCTGCAGCTCGTGGGAGTTCGTGTTGTCGTTGAAATACAGTTCCAAAAAGTCCATCAGACGCCGCTTGAAATTGTCCTGGTCGTTCAGATCCTACACTACATTGAAATGTTCAGTGACTGCAATCTTCTCGCCGCCGCCGCCGCCCCGGCCGTGTGATGTCACTGAGCATCCAGGGGGCAGTGTCTCTCATCAGCTGACCGGGTCCGGATACCGGAAACCAGTGCGGCCTTCATAATTTGTAATCAGCAGATCATCGCCGTCCCGGCCGTCGATATGGTCGGGGACCAACGAAAACTTGCCGCCGCCGTCCGGCGTGTCAATAATAAAGTGGGGCACGGCATAGCCGC
>CAUZJQ010000202.1:0-7760 GCA_963580095.1 Lentisphaeria bacterium
ATGGTTCGTTGCATCAATATTCCACCAGCACCGCCGTGAGTGCTTCGAGCAGGTCATCGATATCGGTCTCGCTGTTCTCGGGGCAAAAGCTGACACGCAGCGCGCCATACGCTTCGTCGCTGGTAAGTCCCATTGCGGTCAGCACCCGGCTCGGCGTTTTCGATTCGGCGGCGCAGGCGCTGCCCGTGCCAATGTGAATGCCGCGCTCGGTGAGCATTCGCGCCAGGACCGCCCCCTGATATCCGGGTAGAGTGAAGGAAAGGATGTACGGCGAACCGTCCTCAGACGAGATGAATCGAACGGCGGCCGTAAGTTCTTCCAGGCCAGATCGCAACTGCTTGTTGAGGTCCGCAACGCGGGCCTGCGCCTGCGGGCGCGTTGCGGTGATCTGAGATGCCGCCAGGCACAGCAGTCGAATGCCGACACCGTCAAGGCTGCCGGACCGCAGATTGTTCTGCTGACCGCCTCCGAACAGTATCGGTCGCAGTTCGACGCCGTCCCGGACGATCAAAGCGCCCTGGCTCCCCGGTCCGTGGATTTTGTGGCCGGACAGGCTGAGCATGTCGATGCGGGCGGCTTGCCAATCGATGTCGATCTTGCCGAACGACTGCATCGCGTCGACCTGCAGGCACGCTCTGGGTGCGTGGCGGTCGATCAGTTCGCGAACTGCCGTCAGATCCTGGATCGCACCGGTTTCGTTCTGAACGTGGCAGATGCTGACCAGGTCGGCGCCGCCATCGAGACAGGCTGCCAGATGATCGAGGTCGAGGCGGCCGGAGCCATGGACATCCGCCAACTGCAGCTTGGCGCCCTGGCCCTGGAGTTGTTCGAGCGGTGCCAGCACCGATGCGTGTTCCGTGCGTGTCGAGACAATCCGCAGTGGGCCGGAGCGGGCGCCGGCGAAGCCGAGGACCGCCAGGTTATTCGCTTCCGTCCCGCCACTGGTCCAGATCACCTGAACCCCGGTGTCGTCTCTGCCGGTGACTAATGTCGCCAGCCCGGCAGCGGCGGTGGTCAACTGCCGCTGTAATTCATAACTGAGTCGATGTGGTGAACCCGGGTTGACACAGTCTCCCGTAGAGACCTGCGACCATTCCTGCAGGACCGCCGGGGAAGGCATAGTGGACGCGGCATTGTCGAGATAGACGGTGCGGTTCATGAGGCGATATACAGGCGCGTTGTATGGCGGCCCGCAGCGGGGTTAGAGTTGTCAGGGTAAATAGATCGTTAATATTAGCGAAAACCACCACCGACGCAATAGCACAGCATGCGAGATACAAACCACGAAATTCTGATCTCCGCACAGGACATCCAAGCTCGGGTTCGTGAGCTGGCGACTGAGATCGATGCAGCGTTCGACGGCAAGCATCTGACAATCGTGATGATTTCCAACGGCGCCATAATCTTTGCCGCGGATCTGGTGCGTAAGATTTCGATTCCCCTCCATCTTGACACGATTTCCGTGTCATCGTACATTGGGACGCGTAATACCAATCAGGTCAACATCCTGTCGCAGTTGAAACTGGACATCAAAGGACGCAGTGTGCTGGTTGTCGACGACATTATCGACACCGGTCAGACTCTGGCAGTGATTCTCGAAGAATTGCGTGGCATGCAACCGGTGGACCTAAAAACCTGCGTGTTGCTTGACAAGAATATTGGTGTGCCACGCAAGGTCGTGCCCGATTTCACAGGTTTCGAAATAGCCGATAAATTTGTTGTCGGCTACGGACTCGACTACAACGAGTATTACCGGAATCTCCCGCATATCGCATTGCTTGATCAGGAGATCTGAATCCTTAACTGGCAGTAGCCGTGGCTCCGAATAAACAGGAAAAATCATCAGATCAGGGGTCGGGCACCTATGACAAGCAGGCGCTCATCGAATTGCAGTCCGGCGCCCTGCATAATATCGGGAATATCGTCACTGTCAGTCAGTTGACGATGCACGAGACGATCAATGACAGTAGCGTGCTGGAAGGTGTCGACCTGATTCTTGGCGAGCTGCTGCCGACGTTGTGCGATCACGCGGCAACCGGCGACATCGCGGAATTTCTGGGGCGGGACGAAAGCGGCCGGCACCTGCTTGAATCGATCGATGCCCTGCTCAACGACCATCGCAAGCAACTGCAGCAGATCAGCGGCACCCTCGAACATCTGTGCTTACAACTGCAGCATGTCAGCGAGATCCTCGATATCCACCGCCAGCTCGGGAAAGGCTTCGGCCGCCGCGAGCGGCAGCCGATCACTATCGCCATGGAAAATGCTGCCACGCTCATGGCTGTAATCCTGCGACGCGATTCCATTGAACTGCATCGAGAGTTTGAGGAGACCGACGAATTGCTGATCGACGGCTCCGTCCTGGTCCAGGTTTTCACCAATCTGGTGCGCAACGCGATTCATGCACTGGTACCTGTGGAGAACCGCGACCGCCACATCTGGCTATCCACCGGCATGGAGGAAGGATATGTCCTCGCCCGGGTGCGCGACAATGGCGTCGGTATCGACGCTGCCGCTCTGCCAAAGATTTTCGACTACGGGTTCACTACCAGAACCGCCGGCGATGGCGTCGGCCTGCATTACTGCAAACACGCGATCGAAGAGATCGGGGGCCGCGTCGAAGTCACAGCGGAATTGAATCAAGGCGCAACATTCACGATATATTTGCACGACGCATGACTTTTTCCTACACTATCAGGTTCAGATCAACAAAGTACGGTAGGGGCCTGTGCTGCGGATGCTCGCAGCTGGGTTTCGACGACCGTACAGGACAGACTTTCGACCTATGAAAATGAATCGGAGAATTCTGATCGTCGATGATCGGGAGGACCTGCGCAAGCAGCTCTCGCGGCTGCTCAGCCATAGTGATTCCAAGTCCGGGACAAGTTCGCTGATTCAGCAGATCAGAAACCGCATATCCCCCGACAAGGATCCTGCCGACAACGGCCAGAGAGTGACGTACGAGATCGATGCCGCCCACCAGGGTAAGAGCGCCTACGAGATGGTCAAGGATTCGTTTACGCGCAACGAACCTTACGCCCTGATGTTCCTCGATATGCGCATGCCACCGGGCTGGAACGGTCTTGAAACTGCCCAGCGCGTCCGCAGCATCGATAAGGAAATTCAGATCGTCATCATGACTGCTTATGCCGACTACGAACAGCAGGAGATTGTTGAGCATGTCGGTGACCCCGAGAAGCTGCTGTACCTCAAGAAACCGTTTCATCCCGAGGAAATTCGGCAGCTGGCATTTGCGATGACGGAAAACTGGAACATCAATCGTCGCGAGAAAGACCGGCTCATCCTGACCAACCGTCTGTTGCGCGAGAACTCCTTTCTGACCCACAGCAAGTACACCAGTCTGAACGACACGTACCGCACCGTGCTCGATGCCTTTCTCGCCTTCCTCGATACCGAGTCCGGTATCATGGGCCGCCGCATTGACGACCAGGTCGAAATCTGCGCCGTTGCCAGCAGCCGCGACGAAAAACTCATCCGCAAGCTCGGCAGCGACCACAATAGCCAACCGGTTACCGACGAGAAATCCGGATCGGCGTACCTTCCTCTGCAGGCAGGCGAGTTCGACGGCTTCGTGTTTATCCCACGCAAGTCGATCGAGTTTCCGTACGATCAACTGAATCCATTTCTCGAGATTCTGTCCGAGTCCGCCTGCGACGTGCTGAAAATCGCCTTCCTCCTGCATCAGAGCAGCAACCACGGCGTCATCAGGGCGGTGGGCACCGCAGTGCGTCGTGTTGTCGACAGCCTGCAGGCAACACGCGACCAGCTCAAAGACGCCGGCGGGACGTCTGCGGACACCGCAATGAACACCTTGTGCCGGGACGTGCAGGCAAGGATCGAAGAAGCTCTGGCGCTGACCGAAGGAATCGAAAGTTATTGCAGCGGACACGCTGGGAAGCCGAGCCGCATGCGGCATTCGGTCGCCGAACTGGTCTCCCAGGCGATCGAGGGCGAGCGCCAGGTCATCGACGACGCCGGCGTCCATCTTAGCAGCACTGTCGCGCCCCGCGTCATAATCGATTGCGACGGCCCGATGATCGTGCGCGCCCTGCGTGAGCTGCTGAGAAACGCCGCTGGTGCAGTTGCTGCAGGTGGCAGTGGGCAGCGTGACATCAGTATAACCGCCGCCTATCTCGACGACGAAACACGCATCCATCTCGCCGTCACCGATTCCGGTCTCGGCCTCGACGCCGAGACCAGTGAGCACCTGTTCGACGCGTTCTACACCTGCGGCGACCGCAACGGCCTCGGCGCCACGATCGCCAAACAGATTGTCGACAACCACGGTGGCGAGATCAGTTGCAATTCGTCGCCCGACACCGGCACGTCGATCGAGATTATTCTACCGGTCGGTTGACCTGTATCATTGACAAGCCGGCATCCTGGGTCCATTATGATACTATGACACCGTCGCCTCGTCGCGGTTGTTAACCAGAACTCCGGAGCGACACGGGTACATGCTTGAATACCTGATGGACAAGTGGCCTGCAGCCCAAAGCCTGCTACAGATGATCATCCAGATCGGGCTGCTGTCGACGCTTCTGTACATCGCGTTGCTCTTTTTTCGGGGAACGCGTGCAGAAGTTGCCCTGGTCGGTATCGTCCTTATCATCTTCGTCGGGTGGTTTCTCGCTGCTGCACTGGGGCTCGAGGAATTGCGGTGGCTGCTGGAGAAACTGCCGGCGCTGCTGGCGTTCGGACTGATCATTGTCTTTCATCCCGAGCTGCGGCGGGCCTTTGCGGAGATCGGCAGCAACCCGTATCGGCTGTGGCGCAGCGATGACCGGCGTACGGAAATTGTCGATGCGCTCACGGACGCTGCTTTCCATTTGTCGAAGAAAGGCATTGGTGCCCTGATCGTCGTCGAACGTGACATCGGCATGCGTCAGATCGTCGAGGGAGGAACCCGAATAGATGCCCGGCTGACACCCGAACTGCTGTCGACCCTTTTCTATCCGAACAGCCCGCTGCACGACGGTGCCGTGATCATCCGCAATGCCAATATTGTCGCCGCCGGGTGCTTCCTGCCGCTGACCCACTCGCAGCTGAGCCGCGACCTGGGCACCCGCCATCGCGCCAGCGTCGGTATTACCGAAGAAACCGATGCCGTCGTGATTGTTGTTTCGGAGGAAACGCAGTCCGTCGGTTTGGCGCACATGGGCCGCTTGGTGCAGAATGTCGAAACCGACCGGCTGCGTCGCCACCTGACCAACTATCTGGTTAAAGGCCGCCACAGCACGAAGGGGCTTTTGAGCAAAGGTGTTGAGAAAGTCAAGGATGTCGTGGCCAACCCGGAGAACCCGGACGACACCGAGCCCCCAACGGAATAGAGCGATGCGACTGCCTGAATTCATCAAGCGCGATTGGAGCCGGAAACTGGTGGCGGTTTTTATGGCCGGCATCATCTGGGTGACGGTGCACCAGCAGTTGCAGGTAACCTCGACCCTCCGGGACGTCACCGTGCGTGTCACAACGTCGCCCGATCTGATCATGCTTGAGCAGGAACGGCTGCGCGTACGCGTCACCGTGCGCGGCTCCAGACGCCGGGTTCCCAACATCACCTCAGCCGATATCCGGGTCGAGGCACATGTGGTGGAGATTAACGACCGGCGCCATAGTATTGAACTGCGCTCGCGCAACGTCGTGTTGCCTGCCGGCATCAGCCTGGTTGAGATTGAACCGTCGACCATTGACGTGATGATCGATCACCTCAAAGATGCCGAGCGACCGATTGCCTATAAGTTCGAAGGCGAGCTGGCCAGACAGTTCGGCCGCAACGTCCGCATCCATCCGAACAACGCCAATATCTCCGGGCCGAAACACCTGATTGACCAAATCGACGAAATCGAAACGGAGCCGATCCGATTAAGCTCTGAAACGCCTCGCGATCGCGAGTTAAAAAAAGAGGTTGCTTTGGTGCCGCCACCACAAGTCACTGTCAATCCGCTGGCAGTAACTGTCGTCGTGGAATTCTACCGACGTCTGGAAACGAAGGAGTTTGAAAACCTCAACGTCCATGTGTTGCATGCGATCGGCAGCCCCGTCGAGGTAACGGCGCTGGATCCGCCCGATGCAAAAATAAAAGTTCTCATCGAAGGGCCGACATCGACGCTTGATGTGCTGTTGCGATCCTCGATACAACCCTATATCGACCTGTCGGTCGTACACAGCGCTGACCAGGTCCGTCTACCCATTGAGGTTGAGTTCCCCGAAGCCAAAGACTGCCGCGTCCTCGAAGTCACCCCGCGCTTCATCAAAGCCAACGTGCGGATAAAAGAGAAAGCGCCGTTGCCGTGAATATGTTGCGCTCGCTCTGGGGGCCTCGACGGGGCTTGGTAATATAGCTAAAAATTTGGGCGTGTTTACGACTGCATGAATAGAAAATACAGATTCTGGTCGGTCACGCTCGGTGCAACCGGAACATCAACGAGCGCCAGGCGCTGCGAAGGATATGCTGCGGCCGGAAACTGATGTCGGTGCGGTATGACGGCATGAATCCCGGTGCCACCTCGAATGCTGCGCCAGCCAGCACCTCACTGCAATCGGCAGCGAGACGCTCACAGGCTGCTGCGCCAAGGGCTTCGAACAATGGGGTTGCCATCGGATCCTGATCGATCAGCCGGCAGAACAGCCAGTCGAGAGTCAGGAAATCATCGCTGACAATCAGGTACTGCAATGGGTATGAGTCGCCGCCGCGCGGCCCCTTGACGTGCATCGCCATGATGCCATCGCCTATGTTCAGCACCGGCGCCGCACGGCGGGCATTCGCCACGATCATGTGGGCGAAGCGCACCGGGTCATTGGCGCAGACATTGTGACGAAAAAATTTGCGATTTCCAGTGACGCAGCCATATAGATTCTTGGTGGCCCCAGAGACGACAAACTGCTGATGCACCTTGAGCTTGGGCAAGTTGATCAGGGCATCGAAATTGTCGAGTTCGCCGGCGATTGTCAGCGTCTTGTACCGCGATTGATCGGCGAGGCCGTCGAACGCCTGCGGTTGGCGGAAGGTGAGCACATCGATGCCAAGATCCCGGCATTCGTCCTGTACCCGATGCAGCTTGATTGCCCGGCCCGTTGTCCCGAATGCCGGGGAGTCGGCGATCGTGACCGATTTGCCGAGCTCCAACAGCATGGTAGCCACTGTCATGTACACATCGGGGTGCGTCGTCGCACACCTGTCGGCGCGTTCGGGAACAACGAAATTCGGCTTCAGGACGATCCGCTTGCGGTCGGCGAGCAGACCGGCGAAACCACCGGCCGGTGCCAGCGCCGCAGCGAGTGCCGCCCGGATCAACGTGCGGTCGTATTTTTCTACGCTGTACAGTTCGATCATTATTCACTGCCCCGGTTTTTTTGATAACAAACCAACATGTCTTACCGGCGGATAGCCCCTAACAGCAGGTCGCCAGTCTTGATTTAGCCCTGCGCGGGCCTACATTGGCGAGACGTTATTTTTCGTTGTTTTCTCAACCTTCATATGCCTTACGGACGTACTTGTGCGCATTGCCGTACCCAAAGAAACAGCGCCCGGAGAACACCGTGCCGCCCTGCTTCCAGCGAATGTTCAGCGGCTGGTCGATAAAGGTGTCGAATTACAGGTGGAAACTGACCTCGGTGCTACGATAGACGTTGGTGACGACCAGTACAAGCAGGCCGGCGCCGAGGTGGTGACCAGTCGTCAAGCGCTCGTGGCCGGTGCCGACATCGTGTTGCGCGTCGGCCATCCTACGGACGAA
>CAUZJQ010000203.1:0-7708 GCA_963580095.1 Lentisphaeria bacterium
GCACTTTGAGCACGAAGTCGTCCCAGCGTGCCAGAATGCGTTCGTCACGCGACGCCTCGCGGATGGCAATGACAGCAACCGCCAGCAGGATGACAGCGATCCACCAGTAATTGTGCAGACCAGTCGATAGAGCCAGCAGGAGTGCCGTCGACCCCGCGGCCGGCTGTCCGGAAGTCGTGATGACTTCGCCGAATTTCGGTACGACAATGCCAAGCAGAATCATCACGACACCGCCACACACAAACAGGACGAACGCCGGATAAATCGATGAGGTTACAACAAAATTTCGCATCTCCCGCTGCATGAGCAGAAAATCACGGAGTTGCGCCAGCACCTGTGGCAACGCCCCCGCTTCCTCGCCGGCCTCAACGATACTGGCGTACATACGCGGAAACTGTCGCCCCCGATCGCGGATCAACTGCGATAGTTTTCGGCCCTCATGCAGACCGCGACGCAAGCCGGCGATGAGTTCTTTTTCTTCCTGGCTTTCGCTGGTTTCCTCAATAATTCCAAGAGCGCGTTCCAGCGGGATGTCGGCCGCCAGCAAAGGCACCAGACGATCACTGAAGTCGGCGACATCGAACTTGCGACGCAGTCCCCAGGTGCGAACGCCACGGCCGGAATCACCGTGGCCGAGAAATTCGATCGGAATCAGCGAGCGCGAACGTACACGCCGGGTCGCTTCGCTCTCGCTCTCGCTCTCGATCAGGATTTCTTCGATCTTTCCGGCGGCATTGGCTACTTTGAACTTGAAGAGCGGCATGGGTCAATCGCCCTCGTCGGCATTCTTTGTCTGTTCCTGCTGCATGATGAAGATTCGGCGCATCATGATCGGGACGCTTTCGATGCGGAATTCCAGCCAGTACTCGCCGCTGTTGCGAAAGCAGACGCCCTGGACATTGAACACCAGATCAACCACCTGCATCGGATCTTTGAACACCACTTTACCTTTGACCCCGAGAGCATTGGTATCGGTTTCCTGATGGCGGCAGACGACTTCGCAGTCGTAACTGCCCCTACCGCTGGTCAGCGACACAAAAATCGACAGACTCGGATGTACGCACGGCAGATTCTTGGTGTAAAGTCGGTCAAACAGCCCGATCAAGGACCGCTTGTTGGTCTGTTTCTCCTGGATAATGGTGTCGCACACCAAAAGTGCCAGCCCCATTGGGATTTCATTCATCATGCCATCGCAACATACACGTAAGAGGATAAGACATGCGGGCAACGTCAAGGTTCCGAAACTTTGCACCGTAAGAATTGATCTTTCACCGAAAACCGGTGTATGGTTCCGCTATCCATTCGGGGCGCGAATCACGCCTCATGACAGGCCACGGTTTTCCGTTCCTTAGTAACATAGCCGGGAAGTACAATGAATAAAAACGATGAAATCCGAGTCAACGTCAAACACATAGTCGAAGAAGGCTTGTCGATCACCGGCAATCTGCCACCATCGATCTTCGATATGGGCGAAAGCGACCGCCTCAATAGTTCGAACCCGCTGGTATACGATCTCATCGTCTTGCCCACCGCGGACAACATCCTCGTACGAGGCACGCTCAGAACGACCCTGCGATGCCGCTGTGACCGCTGCTTGCGCTATTACGATCATCTCGTTGAAAATCCCGATGTCTGCTTGTTCTACGAAGAAGTAACGGATGATTTTCTGGATTTAACGGACGATGTGCGCGAAGATATCCTGCTGGGCTTCCCGCAAAAATGCCTCTGCATACCCGACTGTCGTGGCCTCTGCCCTGAATGCGGCCACAACCTCAACTTGCGCGAGTGCGACTGCTCGGCTCCGGCGAGCCCGCCGGGCACTTTTGACAAGCTCGACGGACTTGACCTGTAGCCCCGTACGATTACTGCGGAACACCTGAAACTTGCGGATTTCGCTCGCCGGCGCTTTTATAATCCTGCCGAACGGTTATTTTTTCGTTGCCTAACATCCAGACCCACCTATCTCGACAATCGTCCGTGCCAACAGGTGTTCGGCGCAGACAGCAGCAGGATTCAGGGCTTCACTGCCAGACGACAGAAAAACGTTGATGAGATGATAATTCATGCAAATTGCTGTTGACGTCATGGGCGGCGACAACGCGCCCGCCTGTAATATACGTGGAATCCATCAGGCATTGACCGACTTTCCGGGTATCCGGAAGTTCCTGCTAGTCGGGGACTCCGCGATCATGAAACGCGAGCTTGATCACATCCAGCCAAGTATCGACGTATCACGGCTGGAGCTGGTACACGCCTCTCAGACAATCACGATGACGGACCCAAGCTCCACGGCATTGCGCCAGAAAAAAGACAGCTCGATCACCGTCGCTGCCGGACTGCTGAAGAACAACCAGGCCGACGCCTTGGTCAGCGCCGGACATACCGGCGCTGCCGTCGCCGCCACTGTGGTCAAGACGCGAACCCTCGAAGGCATCGAACGCCCCGGCATCGCCGCAGTCCTGCCAACGCCCACGGGCGGTTCCTTTCTGGTGCTCGACGTCGGGGCCAACGTCGACTGTAAGCCGATACATCTGGCGCAGTATGCGCTCCTTGGCGAAGCCTATTCACGCTACATCCTGCGGGCACCAGAGCCGCGTGTCGGAATCCTCAGCTTCGGCGGCGAGGATGAGAAAGGCAATGACCTGACGAAAAATGCCTTCAAACTGCTCAAACAGATGCCGATTAACTTCATCGGCAATATCGAAGGCCATGACTTGTTCACCAATGACATCGACGTCGTCGTGTGCGACGGTTTCGTCGGCAACGTTATGCTCAAAGCCTGTGAAAGCCTGGCACGGACAATGTCCCAGATTCTCAAGGACCGCATGCGCAAATCACCCGTGCGAATGGCTGGCGCATTTCTATCTAAGAACGCCTTTCGGGAACTCAAGGAACTGACAGACCACGAAGAATATGGCGGTGCACCATTGCTGGGCATCAACGGCAACTGTATCATTGCACACGGGTCCTCCACGCCGAAAGCCGTACGAAACGCCATCCGAGTGGCGGCAGAGATGGTGGACAACCGAGTCAACGAACACATTATAGAAAAGGTGTCATCGATCGACTGGCAGCAACTGACCACCGATTGAACCAACGGCAATCCGCCAACCACGAGACACTGTTCATGCAGACCTACGGCATAAAATTTCTTGGCACAGGATCGTACGCACCAGAAAAGGTGCTGACCAACGCCGACCTGGAAAAACTCGTCAACACCACGGACGAATGGATCGTCACCCGCACCGGCATTCGCGAACGGCATGTCGCCGCAGATGACCAGCCAACATCGGCCCTGGCCGAGCAAGCCGCGCGACGGGCCATGGAAATGGCCGGTATCACTGCGGACGAGATTGATCTGATCTTGGTAGCAACGATCACCCCGGACAAGTGTTTCCCGAATACCGGCTGTTTTCTTCAGCAACGACTGCAGGCGACACGGGCAGCATGCTTCTCGATCGAGGCGGCGTGCTCGGGGTTTGTCTACGGCTTGGACGTGTGTTCGGCCCTGCTGCGGACGGGGCGATTCAAGACGGCTCTGGTGGTGGGCGCCGAGAAGTTGTCCTCGATTGTAAACTGGAATGACCGTTCCACTTGTGTGCTGTTCGGCGACGGCGCCGGTGCCGTTATCATTCAGGCGGTCCCCGAAGAAGATGACTGCTATATCGCTTCACATCTCGCCGCCGATGGTAATCATTCCGACATTCTGCACATCCCTGCCGGCGGTTCCAGCATGCCGATCTCCCGCGAAATCCTCGACAACGAACAGCAGTACATGGTGATGTCTGGCAAGGAAGTGTTCAAGCTGGCCGTGCGTGCTATGGCCAGCTCCGGCAGAAACGCACTCGCGCAGGCCGGCATGACTCACGAACAGGTGCGCTGGTGCATCCCGCACCAGGCAAATACCAGGATCGTCGCCGCTGTCGGCAAGGAACTTGGAATACCATCGGACCGCGTGTTCGTCAACCTGCAGAAATACGGCAATACCTCTGCCGCCTCTATCCCGCTGGCGCTCGACGAAGTCGTACGTACCGGTCAGGTCGACCGCGGCGATTACCTGTTGCTCGTAGCCTTCGGCGGCGGTCTCACTTGGGGCGCCAATCTGGTACGGTGGTGAGCGTGGCAACTCCGTCTACTCCCCTGAATCCTCAAATCCGAACACTCCAAATATTTTATGAGCTTGCAAGGAAAAGTAGCAATAGTCACTGGCGGCACCCGCGGCATCGGTAAAGCAATCAGCACCCGCCTGGCACGGGACGGTGCGGCGGTCATCGCCATCCACGTCCGGCCGGAAGCCGGCGAAGAGGCCCGGGCAGACTTCGCGACTGCCGGTGTCGAGATACACACGCGCCAAGCCAATGTCAGTGATGTCGATGCGGTCAATGACCTGGTCACGAGCGTCATCGCAGAGTTTGGTGGTATCGATATTCTGATCAACAACGCCGGCATAACCCGCGACGGCCTTCTGGTGCGAATGAAGGAAGACGACTGGGACGCCGTCATGAGCATCAATCTGAAAGGAACATTCAACTGCATCAAGGCAGTCACACGCCCAATGATGAAGGCCCGCAGTGGCCGTATCGTCAATATCTCCTCAGTCGTCGGCGTCGCCGGCAACGCCGGGCAGGCGAATTATGCTGCCTCCAAGGCCGGCATCATCGGGCTAACAAAATCCGTCGCCAAAGAGTTGGCAAGCCGCAATATCAACGCCAATTGCGTGGCCCCCGGCTATATCGACACCGACATGACGAATGCCATGAACGATGAGGCACGTGAGCAGTTTTTGACGCAAATCCCGCTGGGGCGTCCGGGGGCACCGGACGAGGTTGCCGGACTGGTGGCGTATCTGGTCAGCGACGAAGCGGCGTACATCACCGGCCAGACGATCTGCATCGACGGCGGGATGGTCATGTAGCTTGCGCGAAACTTTCCGAGATTAAACGGAAAAACGATCGAGCTTTGTCGGCCCCTACTCTACGCAGCTTTGCCTTAGACGACCTGCGCTCGGCTAAAAAGTACCCAGCCAGACCACGTGAAAAACCTTTGCAAAGGCCGGGCAAACTGGTTGACATTCAACCGCACACTGCACATATTAGCCCGGTATTTTGATTAATGTTGAGGTTACGCACACACACACATATACACCTACCGATACCGAATGGGCATGGGGCATGTTAAGAAGCGGAGAATGACGGGACGCATATCGTACACCGACCGTTCTTGCGATGGCACTACATCATGCGAAAACCTTGTACCAACGCGGGTCCGACTGCGGAATCGCCGGTAGCCGACTCAAACCTACACGGAGGAATACTGGATGGCATCAATAGATGAACGAGTAAGAGAGATCGTGGTCGAACAGCTCGGAGTAACCCCCGAGCAGATCACGCCGGAAGCCAAGTTTGTCGAAGATCTCGGTGCCGACTCACTCGACACCGTCGAATTGGTCATGGCTCTTGAAAAAGAGTTCAGCTTCGAGATTCCCGACGATGACGCCGAAAAACTCCAGAACATCAAAGACGCTATCACCTACATTGACAAGAACTTCGCCAATTGAGGTGCCTGCCCTATTTGCGTAGTCAGCGGCAACGAAAGTCACAAGATTCGGCACCAGCGATGTTTTCCCATCGCAATCGAATCTAACATTTAGATCAACCGAACTTCTGACACCGATTTTGTGGTGTTCGAGAAAGTACGAGAGACAGGCCCGTTGATGAACGCGAACCAAACCGGGGGACGGGCAGAGAAGCTATCCGATCCCGCACGGCCATCGAGAAAGCTGGAAATCACTGTCCAGCTATCGGCCTGAATCTTGAACCAATTCGTTCGACCGTGAACCTGCACGATACACGCGTTGTAGTTACTGGCACAGGAGTGATTTCACCCGTTGGCAATTCCGTCGGCGACGCGTGGGATTCCGTCCTTGAGGGCCGCAGTGGTATCGGCCCTATCACCACCTTCGACGCCTCTGATTTCCGCACGCGCTTTGCCGGTGAGGTCAAAGACTTCGACATCACCGAGTTTATAGCGGCAAAGGAGGCGCGGCGACTCGACCCCTTCTGTCACTATGCGATCGGCGCTACCAGCGAGGCGGTCAAGAGCTCCGGCATCGATCTGCAGGCCATCGACAATCATCGAGTCGGGGTCTTCGTAGGCAGCGGCATCGGCGGGATCCGCACCTTCGAGCAACAGTGCGGCTGCTATGCATCGGACGGGCCGAGACGGGTATCACCGTTTCTGATACCGATGTTCATCAGCGATATGGCCTCCGGTATGATCTCGATTCTGTATGATCTGCGCGGCCCGAACTTCAGCATTGTCTCTGCTTGCGCCACCGGCAGCCATGCCATTGGTGAAGCATGGTGGACAATCAAACGCGGCGATGCCGACGCCATGATTGCCGGCGGCAGCGAGGCCTGCCTGGCACCTACCGGACTTGCAGGATTCTCCAAGATGAAGGCGCTGTCCGAGCGCAACGACGATCCGCAAACCGCCAGTCGCCCGTTCGATGCCGATCGCGATGGTTTCGTCATGGCGGAAGGCGCCGGTGTGCTGGTGATTGAATCTCTGGAACACGCGACCAGGCGCGACGCCACGATTCTGGCTGAAATCATCGGCTACTCGGCCAATGCCGACGCCCATCACATGACTGCGCCTCGGCCCGATGGCGCCGGTGCCGCCGTTGCCATCCGACGCGCCCTGGAGCGGGCCAATATCGCGCCGAGCGATGTCCACTACATCAACGCGCACGGCACCAGCACACCGTTCAACGACAAATTCGAGACCATGGCGATCAGGTCCGTGTTCGGCGATTGTGCCCGCAGCATCCCGGTCAGCAGTACCAAGGCCTTGACTGGCCACACGCTGGGCGCCGCCGGTGGCATCGAGACGATTTTCTGCATTCAAGCGTTGAACCATTCGGTCGTACCGGGTACATTCAACCTTCACACAGTTGATCCCGACTGCGATCTTGATTACGTCCCAAATGAATCCCGCGAGGAACAAGTAAAAGTCGCCCTCAACATGAACTTCGGGTTTGGCGGTCACAACGCCGTCCTGGTCATCAAAAAATTTGAAGGATGACAATGACAAAGCAAAGCACATCCATGATGCCGATTGTCCACCGCCTCGCTTTCGTCCTGTTCGTGACGATGCTGATGGGCTGCGGTTCTTTGCAACGCCCGCAACTGGCGGAGCGACCGAGGAATGCCAGTGAAAATAAGTGGGCCGATGTGGTTGAAACATGGTACCCGGAGTGGCATTCACCGATACACCCGGAACCGATTCGTCATTATGAAACGGCGATTGTCACGGTTCACGCACCGGAACCACAGACCATTGAGCTCCACACAACTACCCCTGTCCCAGTAGCGACGCCCGCCGTGCAGCAACCCCCTCAGGAACGCCTTACACCCGATGGTCCGCCAGTTGACGAAATGCCGGGCCGCTTACCGCAATTGATTCGGGATCCAAACGAAGCGCCTGCTGCAAGTCAGACTTTTCACCTGGTGCCAGTTGAGAGCAACCGCAGCAGTGACGCCACGGGGCGTATCTACCGCGTCCGAAAAGGCGACACACTCAACGGTATCGCCCGGAAGTTTTATGGCACGTCGACTGCATCACAGGCGATATTCGACGCCAATCGGGATGTTTTGTCGAGCCTGAACCACGTCCGCTCGGGGATGATGCTCAAACTTCCCTGAATGCG
>CAUZJQ010000204.1:0-7701 GCA_963580095.1 Lentisphaeria bacterium
CCGTGGCCGGGAGCAATACGGCTTTGGCAACCTGCCTGAGCGTGTGGATATCGCCTGTGTTGGTGGGCAGGTTTGCGAGCGGATGACAGTTTTCGAGATGATCGGGCTGGTCGAAGAACTGGCAATCCGGCAGGGACAATGGGTGGTTTTCGTTTTTCACGATATCAGCGGCAACCAATTGTCGACGGCAGAACGTGATTTTCGCCAGTTGTGCGAATACATCGCGGATCGCAAAGATTCGTTGTGGTGCGCGCCGCTCGTTGAAGTAGCGGTGAAGATTCGGGAGAGTCGCGAGTCCGCTTGAGGAAATTTATATTTTGCTTGTAGCCGACTGTAATGGTCCGCCAGGCTATGGGCCGTACACACCGTAATTGGTATCCCGAATGCTCGCTTACTACCTGAACGGTTTGCTGTGATACAGAAGAAGAAACTCAAGATCATTATTTTCAGTCTGCTGCCCGCGCTGTTGTTTTTACCTTTTTCATGCGGAGCCGCGGGCGGCGCAAGGCCGGCAGAGGGACCTCGATGCTTTTTCCCGTTCATCCCTCTATCTGCCGGGACACACACGGGTCGCGCCCGAGGAGTTCGTCGATAATCTCGAGGCAATCAAAAAGATGTGTGATGCCCGAGGTGCAACCTTTTACACGATCTACCCGGGGTTGTTCAACGAGTGTGGACAGGAACGAGGTGATATGTGCAGTGATCGATGAGCGATCGGACAACATCGATGTCACGCCAGCGCTCGAAATGTTATCTGCCGCGACCGTTGCCGAGTTCTTTCTGCCCTATGGCGAAGGGCACCTGTCCCTGCGCGGCCACGAACATGTCGTGGAAAGAATTTGTGAGTGTCTGCGTGAAGGCGGTATTCTGAGCGGCGCCTGCGCGGCAAAAAATCGCCTTGGCCCCTTGTCAATCCAGCCGCTTACGTCTTCCGTCCAGCCAGCCATGGCCGCAGGAACGCCTGTGGTATATCACCGTCCGGTACCAGCGCCTCGAGCAAGGGCAGGGCGTGTTCGATGCGGCGCAGCGACTCTTCGTACATCGCATTGCACCCGACGAAATGAGATCCGTGGCCGCCGATGTTGATATCCACTTCGTGCGTAATCATCGTCCGATAGGCTTTGAGAATGCCGTCGTTCTCATCGGGTACGCTGTGATTGGCGATGATGTACTCGACACTGACGGAGTCGCCGTGGGATTGAATGGTGTCCCCGGTGAGCGCGATCCGTTGCCCGCCGAAGGTCAGAAAATACGCTGCATGCGCGTAGCAGTGTCCCGGCAGATGGTATGACGAGATTTCGATATCATTCCAATAGTACGGCTGTTTTTCGTTCAGGATATGATCGACTTTGATGGCGTCGAAACCGACGTTGTACCAAGGCATCCGGCAGGCATACGGATACTCGTGTGGCGTCTGGACAACGCGCGCGACGAGATCCCAGGCGGCGATGCGGCAGGTCGGGTAGCGCTCCCGCAGCAGCGGCATCATGTCGAAATGATCACCGTGGAAATGCGTCAGCAGTGCCACTTCGACATTGTGGAGTCCGCAATCCATTTCGAAGCGTTCGAGGTCGGCGATGAAATCCTCTTCAGCCGTCTTGGAGCCGAAGTCGCAGGGGCCGGGGTCGACCATCATGCCGCGGCCCTGGTCGTCGATGAACATGATGCAGTTGCCGCCGCCGTTGGCGAGTTGGTAGACGCCTTCGGCTCGCCGGCAGTAACGCCCGATGGCGTCACCCTCGGGTTTCGGCGCCGGTTCGTAGGTGCCGGACGCCCAGGTCAACGCTTCTTCGTAGACGTCGATCTTGTCAGCCAGCCGGAGTGCCTGGTCCGGGCCGTCGTGCATCACCGGGCCGGTCGCCGGCAGGTACAACTGCGCCGGCCGTGACGCCAGGTTTCTCAGTACATTCGGAAGTTCCGGCAATACGGTTGTGCCGTACGCGGATTCGAGGTCGTAGACATTCACAACCAACGCACCGTCACAGAACAGGTCGCCGATAAACACACAAAGCGGATCACCTGCAGGCTGGTGCAGCACGAAAGCGACATGGTGCCGGCTGTGCCCCGGCAGATCGATCACTTCGAAC
The DNA here is from genome assembly GCA_963580095.1 of Lentisphaeria bacterium. Taxonomy (GTDB): domain Bacteria; phylum Verrucomicrobiota; class Lentisphaeria; order JABSQK01; family CAJWLW01; genus CAJWLW01. The sequence goes on from CAUZJQ010000204.1 coordinate 2,088, forward strand.
TCGTGCGACTGCCAGGCGATGCGGTCGCCGGCGGTGAAGGTGCCGGCGACTTTCAGCGGTTCCTTTGGCGGCATGACCGTGACGGCACCGCCGATCCCGTACTTTTCCCGGCCCAACGTGACCGGCCAGTTCTGTGGGTTTTTCCAGGTCGTCTTCGTGGCGTCCTGGTAACCGATGTGGTCCGCTGCCAGTTCGCGCAGTTCCTTGTGCACCAGGATTCTGGCTTTTGGAAAGGTGGCGGCCTCCCGGCAATGTTCCGGCTGCACGTGTGTATGCAGGATGAGTTCCGGCATCGGAAGCTGCTGCCGACGGATCCAGTCCTTGACGCGCGGCGAGTGACAGTCGATTAGCACGCTGGAGCCGTCGGCGACGATCAGGTGGCTGGACTGCTCGTCTGTCAGAGTGTGAATTTCGACACAGGGCACTTTGGGTGCGAGTTCGTCATTCATGCGGCACGAAACGCTTTTTCAATTCGTCGATCGTGAAGTCGTCACCGGCGAGGAAAGCGAACATCTCCTTCTCTGCGGCGATCACATCGACGGCGCGGTCGGCGATGGCTTCTGCCGAATCAAACGGCACGGAGATCAGGCCGTTGGCATCGCCGTGGAGCAGGTCTCCGGGTGCAATCGTCAGGCCGGCGACGGTCACTTCGATGTTGAAGTCGAAAAACACCCCCCATCCGTGCGAGGCGACGGTGCCGGCTGAAAACACCTGATACTCGGGCGTCCGCTTGGCGATGCCCGCCACGTCACGGACATTGGCGTCGGTCACGAAACCGACGGCGCCGAGCTTGCTGGTGACTGAGGAAAAAATGTCTCCGATGAAACAACTCCGCGACCGGTCATGTCCCGTGTGCTGAACGACGATTACCGAAGGCTTGGGTGCAGCCTCGATGACCTCGACGAGCTTGTCGACGTTCGACGGTCGGGAGTCATTTGGACAGGAGGTATCGCCGGTACAGGTAATCGCGTAGCCGACCATCGGCTGGATATTCGGAAAGTGGCATTTTATCTCGTTGTTGGTGTAGCCCGTGGTCTGGTCGCGCAGTTTGAAGTGTTCGATGGCGTTGCTGACCGTTGCAGTGTCGAAGGACCTCAGGCGATCCAGGATTATGGGCGGCAGGCGCGGTGTCGTCATAGTATTTCGGGGGGGGGTGTTTCGGTTTATTGGAAGGGCTTTACACTACTGACTCAATCCCGAACAGCAACAGGTCAGGGGTGACCTTTTGTGTCAGTGTGCTTGGGGTCGGGAAAGGTGGCGCTGCTGCGATACGGACCGTTTACGAAGAACGCCGCGACGGCCGGGTCGAATTCGGCAAGCCTGTAGATAATGATGCCGTCACAGCCGTTGCGCCGCTGGATGGCGATCCGCTCGGCCCAGCGCGAGACCGACCATGCTTTCGGGCTGGCCGCCTCCGCGGCTCGCGCAGAGAGGATAGTCTAGCATCTGCTGCCGTGATGGTCAGGCCGCTACGGCTTCGCCAGAACATTTCGTACCGGCTCGCGGTGTCAGGTATATGCTCAAGAGTAAAAACCTGAGACTCAACATGCTGAACGTACAAAATGTTAATTTTTCACTCCTTTGCTCCAAATTCTTTTGCGTTACATTACGCATGCTGCGTACAATATCATTGACGATTACCTTGCTGCGATAGCTTGGACCTCGGACGCTGTACAATAGGAACCTGCCAATGACATCGTCTTCACTTGATGCGCTCGACGCACAGCTGCTGACACCACAGTTCACGCAGAATCCCTATCCGACCTACGTCGAGCTGCGTCAGACGGCTCCCGTGCACTGGTCGGAAGCGTGGCAGTGCTGGCTGCTGACTCGGTACGACGATGTGGCGGCGACGCTGCGTGACTTTGGATCGTTCTCGAGCGTCGGAACAACCACTCGATTCCTCGATCAGCTCGGCCCGGAGGCCCTGGACAGGGTTCGGCCGCTGTGCGAACATTTCCGTAGTGGCCAGGTGCGGCTCGACCCGCCGGATCATACCCGCATCCGGGCTATTACGAGCAAGGCCTTCACGCCTGGGGTGATTAAGGCGATGCGTCCGCGTATCGAGCAGATTGTCGATGGGTTGATCGATGCGGTCATCTCGACTGGCCATATCGATCTCATTGCCGATTTCGGCAATCCGCTGCCGGCCATAGTGATCGCCGACATGTTCGGTTTCCCCCAGACGGATCGTGTCCAGTTCAAGATCTGGTCGGACGAGATTGCGGCATTTCACGGTACGGGCCTGGCTGATTTCGCAACTGTCGAGAAAAGTCAGGAAGCCCTGCTCGAAGCGCGCGCCTGGCTGGGCTGCCTCATCGAGCAACGCAGACGCGAGCCCACCGACGACCTGTTGTCTCGGCTGGCCAACGCGGAGGCGGAAGGGACGCGCCTGACAGAGGTCGAGTTGTTTTCGACCTGCCTTACCTTCATGATCGGCGGGCACGAGACCACGACCAACCTGATCGGCAACGGCATGCTGGCGCTGCTTCAGCGGCCCGAGCAGCTGCAACGTCTGGCGTCCGATCCGCAACTGATCAGCAGCGCCGTCGAAGAAATGCTGCGTTACGACGCACCCACACAACGCGCTCACCGTATCGCAACATCAGACATCGAACTTCGCGGTATGACGATCCGTAAGGGTGACTTCGTCCAGCAGGTGCTGGGCGCAACCAATCGCGACGGGGAGCGGTTTGAGGCGCCCGACGAATTCAACATCGAGCGCCAGGACAACAAGCACTTGTCGTTCGGCGTCGGCCCACACTATTGTCCCGGCGCGCCTCTGTCGCGGCTCGAAGCACAAATCGCTATCCCTACGCTGCTGCGACGTCTGCCCAATTTGCGACTGGCGGCAAATGCCCACATCGAATTCGGCCCCAACAACTTCTTCCGTGGACTGACGGCGCTGCCGTTGCAGTTCGACGTAACCTGAACGTCTTGCGGCCAGTGCGAATACAAAATGGGAAGGCGGGGAAATGCCTGGCAGGGCAATGGGAGAACGAATAGAAAGAACGGCGAACACTGAACGCCGAAGTGACAACTGAGGAATTGTTGTCAATCGAGCGAGAGGCGCAGGGTGAGCAGGGCGTGAGCGGTGGCCCAGTTGGGGTCGTTCTCATCCGCGCCGTTGCGATGCTGCCACTGGCCGTCGCCGAGCTGTTGCGCCATCAGTGCTTCGATTATTTTTTTGCGCCATTTCGGTGGGCGCTCGGTGAGCTTTCGATACTGGTCGTCCAACAGGCTGTGGGCACTGGCATAGGCGTGATAAAAGGTATACAGCGCCTTCGAACGCGCGTCTGGGTATTCTGCGAGCGTGAAAAAGGAGCGATTGAGAGATCCTACCGCCGTAGCGACTTCCGGGGCTCTGCGATCGCTGCCGGCGCGGAACAGGCAGGCGATGCCGTAGGCCGTCCGCGTACCGGACAATCCGTCCGGATCATCGTCGTCGGTGCTTTCGCAAAAAATTCGCCCATGTAGATCGGAAGAGGGATCGTGATACTGACAGCGCTTGATCAGCTTGCCGACATAGTCGGGAAACGCCAGTCGTTTTTTCAGATCGAGCATCTTTGCTACCTGCGCTGCTTCGGTCAGCCAGAACAACACCTGCATGTTGCCGGCATAGTCTGGTGCCGAGACTGTTTGCAGAGCGCTCTCGATGACTGCACCATGGGCTTCTGCATCGACGGCCATCAGGGCGATGGCGCTTGCCACCGTTGACAGGGCGGCCGCATTGCCGGTCCTGCCGGCGCCGGCGATTGAACCGTTGTCCCGCGCCTGTCCGGCAATAAATCCTGCGCCGTGCTGCAACGCCTCTTTCGGCGGTTCCTCGGTGCATTGCATCAGTGCCGCAATCACCAGCGCGGTGACTGCGGGATCGTTCGACCAGGAGCCGTTGTCAGACTGTTGGTTTATGAGAAAGTTGACGGCTCGATCGATTGCCGCATACGCTTCCAGTTCTACGGACTCGTCGACTTCGACTTCGCGCGGTTCGAGAGCGGGAGCGACCGTGGCGAGTGTCAACACCGTGATCAGCAGAGATTGTTTCAGGTTACCCGTCATATTCAACTGTACCTTCGAATATAAACACGGCCGGTCCGGTGAGTGTGACGTCACGGGCGCCTTCTGCGTTCAGGTTGAAATCTACAGTTTGTTTGTCGCCACTGGCACAACACACGTCGACCGGCGGTGACACCCAGCCGCGTTGGGCAGCGATCAGTGCTGCCGCGACGACGCCGGTGCCGCAGGCCAGTGTTTCGTTCTCGACGCCGCGCTCATAGGTTCGCAGGCTCAGTGACTGCGGGCTGCTACAGGTGATGAAGTTGGCATTGGTGCCGTCCGGCTGGAAATCCGCGTGATGACGGATCGCCGTGCCGTATGCGAGTACGTCCAGGTCCAGGGCATCCACTTTTATGACGACATGCGGTACCCCGGTATTCACGAAATCGTAGTCTTTCATCTGCTCACTGATCTCGAAAGAGCGTTCGAGTCGCCAGTCGAAGGGATCGGTCATCTGCAGGCAAACCTGGTCACCCTCAAGCACCTGGGCATGCAATGTGCCGGCTCCGGTGTCGAACGACATCCTGGCCGCAGTGATGCCGCAGCGGGCGGCGAACCGGGCAACGCAGCGCGCACCGTTACCGCACATCGCGACTTCGCCGCCGTCAGGGTTGAGGAAACGCATGCGGAAATCCGCTGCATCCGAATTCTGCATGAGAATGAACCCGTCACAGCCGATGCCGGTGTTGCGATGCGCGACTGCCTGCAGCCAGTGCCGATCACCTACCGGGAACGTCTCGTCGCGGTCATCGACAACGATAAAGTCGTTGCCGGCCCCGTGCATTTTCCAGAACGCAATGGTCATATGACAAATTGATTTGTGGACCGAACGAATTCAAGATATAGGCGCCGCAACTATCGCAGGCTATTATGACGGTTCTGGTACTTGACTACGGATTGCGGCCAGAATCTAAGCATCCTGTTTTCACTCATGTTCAGCCCAGGGCGTTGCCCTACGCTGAACATGAGTGAAGCCTCCATTCTCGAAATGAATAGCCCCAGAGATCCGCTCTATTTTGCCGTAGATTTCAGCCGTCGCCGCGGAAGTAGGACTGGGTACCTTGTGATTCGATCGCGGTGCCGATGCGGTCGAGGGCGTGGGCATATGCCGCAGTGCGCATGCTGATGTCCTTCTCCATCGCCTTGTCGTAGATGGCGTTGAACTCCTTGGCCATGATCTCGTGCAGCCGATTCTGCACTTCTTCTTCCTCCCAGTAGTAGCCTGCCTTATTTTGGACCCATTCGAAATAGCTGACCGTTACGCCGCCGGCGTTGGCCAGGATGTCAGGCATGACCAGGATGCCTCGGCTGCGAAGAACTTCGTCGGCAGCACTTGTCGTTGGACCGTTGGCAACTTCGACGATTATTTTCGCAGTTATGCGATCGACGTTCTCGCTGGTGATCTGATTTTCGAGTGCTGCAGGGATCAGAATGTCGACATCGAGTTCGAGCAGTTCCTCGTTGGTGATAGGGTCCGCTTCGACCAGATTACAGACGGCCCCCTCGCAGTAGACGGCTTTGAGCTCACGGCTTTCGTTTTTCTGGCGAATCAGGCTGG
>CAUZJQ010000205.1:0-7685 GCA_963580095.1 Lentisphaeria bacterium
ACCGATGCCGACGTTGCCGCTGTTGACCTTGTAGATGTCTCCGGCAATATCGCCGTCCCAGAATTCCGAGCCGACCGGTCCTTGCGCACCGGCTGCACCATCCGCACCAGCGGCACCATCCGACCCGGTTGCACCAGCGGCACCAGCGGCACCAGCGGCACCAGCGGCACCATCAGCACCCTGCTTACCCTGCGGGCCCTGAGCGCCACCGACAACGCCAAGGGCGTACGGCGCCGAGCACAGCGGCGAATTCGGCGACATCAGTTCACCACCGACGGTGAGCTCGAGCTCATAGGCGGTATCGAACGGTACCGCCGACATGTCTTCGACACCACCGATCTTGAGGCTGAACAGGCCACCGACGACAGACACGCCGACGTGCGACTCGCTGAACACCGCGGCACCGCCGCCTAGCGGCAACAGGCTCAGGTCGATGTCCACTGTACCGTCGACCTTGACACCGGCAGCGTCTTTCAACACGCCCTGGTAATTGATCTTGGCGGGGATTGTCGCGGCCTGGGCGATGCCGGCCAGGACGATGCCCATGCAGATGAGTGCGGCGTTGATGTGCATTTTAATCTTCATTGTTTGAGGCTCCTCAAGTTTCGAGTTTACGGTTGTCATTGGAAGTTTTGCAGAATAAACCCACCATAGGCTCGCGGATTTCCGGCGCCGTCACTGTAGTCAACACGGACCAAGCCACCGCCGAAAAACCACGATTCAAGAGAGGTAAGTACTTCTGCCAGGTCCAATTAACCCTTTTTTAAGTGTTTCACAGGCAGTCCTGCGTCTTTCCACAGTAAGGGGTATATAACTAAACTCTCCAAATTCCAAGTAAAAAATCAGCGACTATGTTTTCTGGTGGCATTACCCATGAGGTAACCGTTGCGGTTCTGCGCACTGCCTCGGGGACGAACCTGGCATCGCAAAAACAACAACTTTATATTTTCGCTGGAGCAGGTTGAGCCCGTTGTAAATATTCACAAAGTCGCTGACCAAGGCACTGAAACAATGTGGAAGAAAAATCAGCATGCATTTTGCAACGTAGGGCCATTTTGTTCCGCGGGGCTATACTGAAGACCAAACAAAATCCAAGAGGCGGGACATCTCGTCCAACAGCAACGTACCGTTTGAGTACTGCGCTGCACCCACTCATTGCGGTGGTTGAAATCGGGTCGCCGTTCTAACGCTTCGCAGTAGCGTAAACACGCCCGCCAACTCTTCCCGGCGCTGACTGTCAGTTCCAGGAATCGCAAAACACACAAGAGAGGAGCCATTCCGCCGATGCGAATAAAACAGCCACTGCTGACAGCGTGGTTCGTCATCATTACCCTGTCCGCCGTTCCTGTTGATGCGGATTCCAGTTCGGCCGCGCCGATCGGGAAGTCATCCGCGTCCGCGGTACCGCTTACTCTCGACACGTTCCTGACACTGGTGCGCCGGGAGAACCCGGTGCTGACCGCGGCACGGAGCGGCATCGACGTAGCCCGCGACTGGCGTAGCCAGGCACGGTTACTGCCCAACCCTGTGCTGGAAGTGGAAGTTGGGGACATGGCGACGGGCAGATTTGGCGACTTGGGCGAGTCGGTCAACACATTCCTGCTCTCCCAGGAGTTCGTGACGGCTGACAAACGCAGGGCAATGACGGCAATCGCCGATACCGAGGTCGCGATTTCGTCTCTCGAATACGAGGTGCTCGAACGCGAGATGCTGACTCACGGCAGACAGGCATTCTTCACATTGTTGGCGGCGCAGGAACGCGTCGCCGGTTGACACCGTCCGTGCCGGGGTCGCCCTGAGCCAGGCCGTCATCGGCCACCGTCATGCCGGCGCCGCGGCGGCGAACGCCAACGTCGCACTGCAACAGCTGACAGGCTCTTCCGATGGCGCACTGCCACAGATCGGCCCCGCCACAACGCTCTACGAGTTACCGTCCGAAGCCGATTCGGAAGCGTCGCTGCTGGCGGCGCTCGAACAGCATCCCGCTGCCAGGGCCCTGCAGGCCGCCGTGTCTCTGGCCGCGGGTGAGCTGACCCTGGCGCGCAAGGAACGGTGGCCGAACATCGAGGCCGGGTTCGGCATCGAGTCCGTACCGGACGAGAACAACGGACGCGACGAATCGTTCGTCATCGAACTCAGCCTGCCACTGCCTGTTTTCGACCGCAATCAGGGCGCGATCGCAGCAGCCAAGTCGGCTTATCGCCAGGCAGAACTGCAGTACCGCGCGGGCCGCGTCCAGCTGACCACACAACTGCGACAAGCACTGCGCGACTTCGTCGTGGCACGGCAATCGACAGAGACTTACCGAAGTGAGGTTGTGCCCGGCGCACAACGCGCCTTCGATCTGGTGAAACGTTCGTACGAAGCAGGAGAAATCGACCAACTCGAACTGCTCGATGCACAGCAGAGTTTGATCGAAGCGGAACTGGCATATATCGATAACCTATCGGATCTGCGGCAAGCGCAGGCAGACCTCCAGGGCCTTACTTTCACGACCGCTGGAAACGGCACTACGCAAAGGAGCGAATGAACATGTCTGTTCGACACATACTTGGTAATCGCCGGAACGGCCTGCGCAAGACAGGAAGCGGTACAATGCTGATCGGCTGTTGCCTGTTGTTCTTTATCTGGCCAGGGTTTCCTCTACTCGAATCCGTGCTGGCGCCCCAGGCTCAGGCCGCTGACGAACAGCATGACGACCACGCGGGCCACGATCATGGCGAGCATGGTGGGCACGACGAATACAAAGACGACCACGCCGGGCACAACCACGACAAAGACGAAGGCAGTGACGATCACGACGGGCACGACGAACACGCAGGCCACGACCACGAGCAAGACAACGGCATCCGTTTGACGCCCGAAATCATTGAGGCCACCGGTATCCAGGTGCGCGTCGCCGGACCGGGGACACTGGGAAAACGAATCAAACTGATCGGTGAGATATCGGTCAACGAAAACACTTTTGCCCACATCGTGCCTGCCGCCGCCGGGGTCGTGCGCGAGGTCGCGGCCGACATTGGCGAGCACGTGCAGGCCGGCGATGTGCTGGCTATCCTCGACAGTCGCGAAGTCGGTGAAGCCGCATTGGAACACAGCCATGCTCTGACCGCTTATGAACTTTCTGTCGCCGACTTCGAGCGCCAGGAAATGATCACTACCAACACGCACAAGATGTTGGAGATATTGAGTCGCGAGGACGATCCACAGACAGTAGCCGAGCTCGTGAGCGGCCTAAAAATCGGTGCCGCCAAAGCCGACGTGCTCGACGCACTGGCGACCCGGTATTTAGCCCAGGTCTCCGTCGCCATGGCCGAGAAATTGTTCAATTACCAGCAACCGATCTACGATAATACAGTCAAGATGCTGGGGCTTCTTGAGAGCAACTCGACCGCGGCTGAGGCACAGAAGAAACTCGCACACCTCGATATCGGCGAAGCCAAGAAGGAGATCATCGAAGCACTTGCAGATGTAGAACTGGCCCGCGCCAATTTCAAGCGCCAGGAACAACTCCTGCAACAAGAAGTGGGTTCGGCGAAGGCCATGCAAGAGGCGCGGCATGATCTCGATGCCGCTGCTTCCGCACACGATGCCCTGTTCGAACAGGTACGACTGAACGCGGAGCAGGTACAACTGAAAGCACAGCGAGAGTATCTGACCGCGAAACAGGAGGAGATAGCGGCGACCACCTCCTATCCTGCGCTGCTCGAGCAGGTGGTTTTCGATGCCGATGTGGCGCTCCTCAATGCACGGCAGACACACCGGCTGGCCGAACAACAACTGAAGATCGCGGTGGACAAACTCCGGGTCCTCGGCCTTTCCCACGATGCCGTGCAGAAACTGGCGGGCTCGGATCAGCCCATCACCTATCTGCCGGTCACAGCGCCCTTCGACGGGACAATCACCGCAAAGCACATCAGTCGGGGTGAATGGCTGGGCGAAGACGCCGACGCCTTCACGATTGCCGATTTGCGCACGGTGTGGGTGAACTTGCGTCTGACGCAGAAGGACTTGAGGTATGTGCACCTCGATCAGCCGGTGCGGGTTGCCGCTCGCCACGTCGATGCGACTGCAGCCGGCAAGGTGACTTACCTGTCACCGACCATCGACAAGTCCACCCGTACGATTTTGGCACGCCTCGAGATTGATAACGCCAGTGGCGATTGGCGACCAGGGTTGTTCGTCGTGGCAGAGGTCGACACGGGGAATGCCCCGGCCGCCGTGCTGGTACCGAAGAATGCGGTACAGATACTCGAGGAGCAGTCAGTCGTGTTCATCGCAAATGGTCAAAGTTTCACGCCGCGTCCCGTGACCACGGGCCGGTCGGACAAGAACTATGTCGAGCTGCTGAGTGGACTGTCGCCCGGCCAGCGTTACGTCGCCGAGGGCGCCTTCCAGCTCAAAGCCAAGATTACCATCAGCGGCCTCGGCGCACACGCCGGGCACGGTCATTAGGGCAGGGAGAACGGCCGCATGATTGATAAAATTATCGCTTCATCTCTCCGCCAGCCCACGCTCGTGGTCATCGCCGTTGTGGCGGTTATAGGGCTGGGGGCCTACAAGTATTGGAATATGCCCGTGGACGCGTTTCCGGACATCTCGCCCATCATGGTGCCGGTGTTCGCAGAGGCGCACGGCATGGCACCGGAGGAGGTGGAACGCCTCATCACGTATCCCATCGAAGCAGTGATGAACGGCCTTCCTGGAGTTACGCAAATCAAATCCACTTCAGCCTTCGGCATGGCCGTGATCTACGTTTATTTCCGGGAGAATGTCGATATCTACTTCGCCCGGCAACTGGTATCCGAGCGCCTGGCCGGCGCCATGAATGACCTCCCGGAAATGCATGACCCACCCACGCTCGGTCCCATCTCAACCGGGCTCGGCCAGGTGTTTCTCTATTATCTGACACTGGCACCCGGCACGGACACCGGCGACAAAGATACCGGACACCTACCTGCGCGAGGTCAACGACTGGATCGTGAAATTCCAGCTGCGCACGGTGCCCGGTGTCACCGACATCCTCTCCATCGGCGGGCACGTATTGCAGTATCAGATCCAGATCGATCCCAATGCCCTGCGAAAGTACGCGGTGGACCTCGAATCCGTTGTCGAGTCGGTACAGGCGAATAACCGGAATGTCGGTGGCCAGTTCTTGGTGCTTGGCGCAGAGGAGTATTTGGTGCGCGGCCTGGGGTTGCTGGGGTCCTTGGATCAGATACGAAGCATCAAGGTCAAGACGGTCGACGGAGTCCCCGTCACCGTCGCTGATGTCGCTCGCGTGGTCTACGGCAAGGAGGTGCGGCGTGGCGTAGTCACCCATAACGGCAAAGGCGAAGTGGTCTCCGGCATTGTCCTCAAGTTATTCGGCGAAAATACGTCGGGAGTCATTGAGAAGCTCTACGAAAAGGTGGATGAAGTCCAGGCCAATCTGCCGCCAGGCGTAAAGCTCGAACCCTACTACGAGCAGGCGGAACTTGTGGCGAAGGCCACCCATACCGTGAAAGAAGCGCTGTTGATAGGAATCGTGTTGGTGATCCTCACGTTGGCAGTCTTCCTCGGCAACGTCCGAAGCTCCTTCATCATAATCCTCGGCTTGCCGTTTTCGGCCTTTACGGCGGTGATTTTTATGGGGCTCGAGGGGATCAGCGCCAACCTCATGTCTCTTGGGGGCATTGCCATTGCTATCGGCCTGCTGACCGACGGTCCCATCGTGATGGTTGAAAACATCTACCGCCACCTCGGCGAGAAGCGGGATCACGACGAACCGCGGGACACGATTATCTGGGAGGCGTGCCGCGAGGTGGCTCGGCCTATCCTCTTTTCGCTTGGGATCATCATCATGGTATTCCTGCCGATCTTCACCCTCGAGGGTGTGGAGGGCAAGATGTTCTCGCCGATGGCGTTTACCATCACCTTTGCCTTGCTCGGGTCGATGATCGTCACCTTGGTAGTGACCCCGGTCCTGGCCCATTACCTGATGCGGCACGAAACGGAAGAGGAGTTCATCGTGTTACGCTGGCTCAAGGCCATTTACCGCCCGGCCCTGGAGTTCGCGCTGCGCTTCAAGACGGCGATGCTCGGTGGCGCTGTGGCAGCCTTTCTTGCTGCCCTAGCCGCGGTCCCCTTTCTCGGCACTGAGTTCATACCGACACTCGAGGAGGGCAGTATTCTGATCGGCGTGACCATGGCGCCTTCCACCTCGCTCCAGCAGGGAACAAAAACCGTTCTCAAACTGGAGCGCGAAATCATGGAATACCACGAGGTGCGCGAAGTCATTTCGCGCGTTGGCCGACCGGAAGCCGGGAGCCATCCGCATCCGGCAAACTATGCCGAAGTTCACATCGAGTTAAAACCGCAAGCGGAATGGAAGCGATATAAGACCAAGGCCGAACTGGTGGAGGCACTCGCCGCGGATTTAGGACGCTTCCCTGGTGTGCAGCTTAATTTCACCCAACCGATCCAGAACGCCTTCGACGAACTGCTCTCCGGCATCCGCGCGCAGCTGGCAATAAAGATCTACGGCGAGGAACTTGACGAGTTGCGGGCGAAAGCGGACGAGATCAGCGCCGCGATCGAAGACGTCCCCGGCCTGGTGGACCTGTCGGCGGAGCAGAGCTACGGCCAGCCACAGGTTCAGGTTTCCGTGGATCGCCAGGCCTGCGCCCGTTACGGCATCAACGCCGAACAAGTGCTCGAATTGGTTGAGCTCGCAGTCGGCGGAGAGGTCATCGACACCATCTATCTCGGCACGCGGCGCTTCGGCATTCACCTGCGCTACCAGGAACCCTATCGCGATGACACGGATGCCATCGAAAGACTCTTGGTTCAGACCACTGACGGCCCGGTCATCCCATTGGCGGAGGTAGCCACGGTCAGGAAAACATTCGGCGCGATCCAGATCAACCGTGAAAAGAACCAGCGCCGCTGGATCGTGCAGGGGAATGTGCGCGGACGAGACCTGGGAAGTGTTGTGGCCGAAATCCGGAACCGAATCGAGGAACGGATAACGTTGGCACCGGGATACTTCATCGAGTACGGCGGCCAGTTCGAGAACCAGCAACGCGCCATGGGGCGCCTGGCGATTATTGTGCCGCTCGTCTTGTTAGCGATATTCCTCCTGCTCTACATGGCTTTCGGCACTCTCCGTCACGCCCTTATTATCATCCTCAACGTGCCACTGGCACTTATCGGCGGCGTGGCAGGGCTGTTTATCATGGGAGAATATCTGTCGGTCCCGGCCTCGATCGGTTTCATCGCGCTCTTCGGCATTGCGGTGCTGAACGGCAACGTGCTGGTGAGCTATTTCAACGACCTGATTGCGGACGGGAAACCGCTGGAAGATGCCATCGTGGAAGGGACGCTGTTGCGTCTCCGGCCGGTACTTATGACGGCCGTGACGACCATCCTCGGCTTGCTGCCGCTGCTTCTGTCCAACGGCATCGGTGCTGAGGTGCAGCGCCCCTTGGCAACGGTCGTAATATTTGGCCTGACGACCTCGACACTGCTGACGCTGTTCGTGATTCCAGCCGTCTACGGACTCGTCGAAGGCTGGTGGTCACGGCGTTCCAATCAAACGTACTGACAGAAAAAAACCTTATCATGAATCGGGCAGGGTCCAAATATTCATAGGAGCCTCAAACAGAGCGATTTACAGAAACATCGATGTGGGCAGGGTTTTCCAA
>CAUZJQ010000206.1:0-7663 GCA_963580095.1 Lentisphaeria bacterium
CGTTCCGGGATTTTTAAAGGCATACGTTTGACTGTCGATGTTTTTAAAAATTCGCCGCAATTGTGCCAGGCTGCTGTTGATGAGGGGTTGATAATCGTTTTATTTGCACCCGACGGCATCGCAGAACATGTTGAGATACTGGATGCATTCCTCAACCTCAATCCCTCCTGCCGGTTGGTCATAACGCACCTGGGCAATCCGGATCCCGGTGAAGGACCTGGCTTTGAGGCTTATAAAAGAGTCTTCACATTGGCCCGGCACGCGGGAGTTTATTATCAGGTTTCCGGGATGAAAATGTTCTGCCCCTACCCGCACCGTGAATTGTATTCACTGATCGGGGAAGCTGCGGAATCCTTCGGCGTTTCAAGGCTTGTCTGGGGTTCAAACTATCCCGTTGTGGGCGATGACGAAGATTATATCAAGGACCTGCATCTTTTGCTTGAGAAAAAACTGCCGCTGCCGGAGCAGGCCGTAAAAGAGATTGCCGGGAACAACGCTCACAGATTATGGTTCTCTGATACGGGGTGAAGAAAGGGAAATGGTTGAAAAAGCATCTTTTTTCAGGTCTGAACCGGGCGGCAGGCTGTCCATGGAAAGCGATGCCCTGAAGGTTGTCATAGACCCGGCCGGGGGTGGTAAGATAGGTTCTTTTGTTTCCCGGCAAACGCAAAGGGATTTTTTTTATCAGGACCCGCGGCAGACGTTTCCCGGTGACGGCTACAGCGATCACGACATATCCGGTTTTGATGAGTGTTTCCCAACGGTCTGGCCCTGCAAATATCCGGACGGTCAACGCCGGGGCATGTCCCTGGCTGATCATGGTTATCTGTGGCAGGGGCCGTGGGAGGTCCAGGCGGCGGACGATCGCCTGGTGATGCGTAAGGATGTTCCCGAGCTGCAATGCCGTTTCGAAAGAACGTGTTTCCTCGATACAACGCGGTCACTCAAGCTTGATTACCTGATTGAAAATAACGGCGAAGAAACCTTGAAATACGTTTATTCAGCTCACCCCATGCTGGCGGCAGATGAGCACACACAGTTGATTCTTCCTGAAGAAATCAACCGGATGTTTGTTAGCGTCGCCCTGAATGTTCCCGGGTTGGTGGATAAGACCTGGATTGACTGGCCGCTGGCTGGAAAAGCCGGTTTGGATGAGCCATTTTCCAGTCAGAAGTGTTCGGTGGTCAAGCTGTGCTCCGACCGGTTGAAAGAAGGCCGCGCGGTGATTTATCACAGGGATCTTCGCGAGGGGCTGCAATTTGAGTTTGATACTGAAAATCTGCCGCACCTGGGGGTGCTGATACAACAGGGATATTCCCCGGATGAGACGGCAGCTTCCAACCGGCAACTGTTTCTTGGATTAGAGCCCACAACCGGTATGGGTGATGATTTGCCGTCCTGTGAATCCACCGGGACTGTCAGGGAAATCCAGCCCGGCCAGGAAGTCCGCTTTGGGATTCGACTGAAACTGCTGAGCCGGATGCCCGGGGACCGGTAAACTGTTTTTTGATGGCGAACCTCCCGGGCCACGGCGGATTGTGGGGCTGAACCAGTAGCCCCGGCGGGGCCGCAGGGCAAATCGCTCCACCCCTTGCATCCGGATCTGCACTGTGCTAGTTTCCCGCTCCTGATCGGTCGGCTTCTCGGAACCGGTAAAGGCCACTTTTGAGAACGTCACTGAGGCGCTGGGACTCGAGGGCTTGGTTAATAGCGAGGCCTACTGGGTGGACTGCAACGATGACAGCTGGACCGATCTCCAGGACGGCGGGAGAATCTGGCCTGTGATTTCGATAACGATGTTGACATGGACATCTGCCTGAGCAACAGTAGCGCGTGGCCATTTTGTGCAGCGCATATGAAAGGAGTAAACGATGGTTGTCGATACGGAACTGCGTAAAAACGAATATTCATCCGGCAGCGGCAAGCCGTTGGACGTGGATCAATTCCCGTTCAGTTACGCCGATGAGCCGCGGGAAAATCCCGGGGCGATGGAAGGCATGCTATGTCAGTGTGACGATGGATCAATCCTGTTCAGCGCTTTTGATGCCATGGTTGAAGGCGACGTGTCTGAGCATTTCGCCTGCACGCGATTCAAGCGTTCGACTGACAACGGTCAAACCTGGAGCGAGCCCTGGAATAAAAACAACGCCCATGGCAAAGCCAACGACTGTCATCACATCACGGTTCTGAACCTGGCTTCGGGTAAGTTGGGCATGGTCTATTCAACGCGCAACGTCCCCAAGGGCCGCGTCGGTCGCGACGGCGGTACGGTGTTCGCCACAAGTTCGGACAATGGGCAAACATGGGCGGACGTGTCTGTTGTCGAGCCGCGCTTCGGCATCTGCTGCACCGGCCATGCGATCGTGATGAGCACGGGGCGCATCGTCGTGCCGGTGTTCAAGTGGATCAGCTACGATCCAACCGGCGAAGCCGAGAGCATGATCTCGCCGAGCGTGTCGTATGCATACGTCTACGTATCTGATGACCAAGGCCTGAGCTGGACCCAATCCCTCAGCGAACTTTTTGTCAGCGACTACCGCGCGGCATACGACCTGGAAGAGCCGGCGGTAATTGAACTGAAAGACGGCAGACTGCTCATGCACCTGCGTTGTCAGCTCGGTCGCGGTTACCGATGCTGGTCGGAAGACGGTGGCATCTGCTGGTCGCGCCCCGAGCCGCTGCCATACGCGGCCGGCTACACCCCGCATTACCTTAAACGCCTGCCCGGCGGTGAACTTTTAACCATCTGGACACAGGTCTCCCGGCAGGAAATCCTCTCGGGCTTTCATCGCCATCGACTGACATGTGCTGTCTCACACGATGAAGGACAAACCTGGGAGAATTTCAAGAACCTCGAATCGCTGGACGACACGACGGTTGTCCGCCCGCCGCCGGCGCATCGCTATGAAGTGATTGAACAGTGGGAAGACTACGGCTTCTACCAGCCCTCCAACGTCGAGCGATATCATCGCGCTCCCGGCGTACTTCGCATCGGCTATCCCAATGCGCTGGTGCTTGACGATGGCAACGTGCTGGTCGTCTACGACCATGGCTCGGGCGTGCTCGGCGACAAGAGCGGTGTCAAACAGCGTATCATTCCTGCGAGTTGGTTTATCGAATAGTCGATGAACCCGTGGGGCATACAGGAAGGCAATGACGTGAGAAGGATCAGAAAAAACAGAAAGCTGCGGCTCTCCGGGTTGATCGTGGTGGCTCTGATGGGAATCCCCATTGCCTTCGGCGCTGGGGACGCGATGGAACCGGTAAAGATCACCTTTGAGAACGTCACCGAGGCGCTGGGACTCGAGGGCTTGGTTGATAGCGAGGCCTACTGGGTGGACTACAACAATGACGGCTGGACCGACCTCCAGGACGGTGGGCGGATCTGGCGGAACGAGGAGGGCAAGACGTTCGTCAAGGTGGCTGGCGGCGGCTCGCAAAACAGCTGGGCTGATCTGGACAACGATGGCTACCTTGACTTCTGGAACCCGGCGGCCGGAATAGTCAACTTCGGCTCCAAGGAAGGAACCTTTACCAACAAGCCGGAGAAAAACCCCGAGCGCCTTTGCGAAGTGAGCGACGGGGGCACCTGCGCGGACGTTGACGGGGACGGGCTGGTGGACATCTACTGGACCGGCTTCGAGAACAACGGGTTCCAGCCGGACGCAATCTGGCTGAACCAGGGAGACCGGGCCTTCAAGCTGATCTGGAAAACGGAAGGGCCCGCGCAAGCGGGACGCGGGACCATGACCTGTGATTTCGACAACGATGGTGACATGGACATCTACGTGACCAACTACTATGTGCAACCGAATGTTCTTTGGATAAACAATGGTAGCGGGAAATTCACCGATGGCGCGGGCGAGTACGGCGTTAGCGGAGGGAACGGCTTCAGCATGGGGTCAGCCTTCGGGGACCTGGACAACGACGGGTATTTCGATCTCCTGGCGGGAAACTTCGCCCGCGCCGGCCAGCCCCAGTCGCAGTTCCTCCGGAACCTGGGACCGGACAGGAAATTCCATTTCGAGAACAAGGGCACCTGCGGTGTGAATCAGCTGCAATCCAGCTCTCCCGCCTTGGGGGACTACGACAACGACGGTGACTTGGACCTCTTCTTCGCAGCCATCTCTTATGGCGGGGTGGGCCAGTGCGGACTGTACCGGAACGAAGGAAACTGGAAGTTCAAGGACGTGACCGGGGAAGTGGGGCTGGGCGCGCTAACGGGCACCGGCCAGGCGGCCTGGGGGGATTTTGACAATGACGGCGACCTGGACCTGGCGAGTGGCGGCAGGCTTTGGCGCAACTCCGGCAACAAGAACAAGTGGCTGAAGGTGAGACCCGTGGGCACCGCAGATTACAACCGCTCCGCGGTCGGGGCCCAGGTCCGCATCAAGCTGGGGGACAAGATCCTCACCCGGCAGGTGGAGTCCTCAACCGGTCGGGGCAACTTGAACGACTTCGTGCCCCACTTCGGGCTGGGCGCGTACGAGGGGGGGAAGGTGGAAATCACTGTCACCTGGCCGAACGGCAGGGAGAAGAAAGAGACCGTGGAAGTCAACAAACGGGTCACGGTGGAGATGCCGGCCCCACAAACAGGTGAGGGCACCGCCTCCGGCCCGAAAGAGTAGACTGCCCCCTGTCTTCGGGTGCAGGTGGACAACGCCTGAAGGCGGCACGCCGGCTCCTGATGCCAGCCCGCCGCCTCGCTTTCATCTGAGGTTTACGAGTTTTTCGAGAGCAGCAAGGCAAATCCCGCCCATTTCTTGCATCCCGGCCTGCACTGTGCTAGCTTTCTGAGTCGAGAAAAACAATTTCCCATGCGGTTGGCAGCATCTGTCCCGTTCCGGGACGTTTCAGCGCCAGGCCTCAAGGCTCGGATTTGCGGCGATCTTTGCGACCTTGCGAGAGTTCATGCGGTATGTCTTTTCAAAAAGTATTGGCCATTATTGTTGTTTCGTTGCGGCTGGTCACTCTGGGAAACGCAGAGCGCCATCTGCGCCTGGAGGAAGTACAGGAAGATTCATACCCGTTTATCACCGAGATTCTTGCTCCGGCCGCGGTTGAAATGGCGGTGAGCGAGGCAGCCCGCCTCGTTGCGGTGACGCACAAGGGGAAAAACGCGGGTCAGATATCGATTTTTTCACTTGATAAGACGGGCGGGCTGACCGGCACAGAACCTATTTTCCTGGTCTTGCCAAAGCGCGGCGAACTGGCGAAACATGCCAACTATGCGCTTGGCGTGACCTTCCACCCGAGCCTTCCCCTATTGTACGTCTGGCAGGATGTAACGCTACCGGGGGACGCGGATGCCGGCACATTCGAACATCTGCTGATATTCCGTATTGCCGACGGCAAGGCCGAGCTCGTTCAGGCCTGCGGCAAAGGCAGCGACTACTCCGTTGGCCACAAGGTCGGGTATGTCGCTGTTGACCGGAAGGCAACGCGGCTGTTCTTTCCGAATCTCCAGCGCAAGTCAAACGACAAACAGCTCAACGGCATCGGTTATTTCAAACTCGGATGGGATGGTCTGGTTCTGGCGGTGGCGGGTACGGCCGCCGATGATTTTGTGGCACAGCGCGAAACAGAGTATCCAGTATTCATCGCACCGGATAAAACCGGTGGTTTCGTTCCAGTTGCCGACGACGTGATTATCTTTGCCGGCGCTGCCGGGCCGGTCTCCTGGGACCTGGTTGAAGCGCGGCAGCGGTTCGCGATGTATAGCATCTACCCGGTTGCGCGGAAAAATCGCCGAATTGCCGCGCATCCCACGCTACCGGTTGTTTACATGTCATTTACTCTGTGCGAGGAGGCCAATTGCGTCCACCCGATCTATGTTATCCGGCTTAAACATGCGGAAGGTTTTCTCACCTCTAACTTTCAGTTTACATCTGTTTACGGGCCGTTGGCTCCGCCCGTCGTGCTCGGTCGCCGCCAAATGGTCGCCTATGGTGGGAAGGGCCAGGTGCATTTCATCAGCATCGACAAGAAAGGCGATTTCCTACCGGAGATTCGCCGTGCCAAGGTCGGCAAAACCGAAATCACAGCGTTGTCCTATTCTGAGGAATTCGATAAGCTCTATGTGGCGGTTGAGAAGGATGAATAATTTTTTTGTCAAAATCAATTGTTATCATCAATGAAACAACATCGGCTCATCCTGATTCTGGTATTCACGCTTCTGGCATCATCGGTTCTGTCCGGCCGGACGTTTGAGCTCACTGATGAAAATTGTGTACGCATTGCCGTGATCGCGTCTGACGCACCGCGGTTGAGCTGGGCAGGGCTCCACGGGCGATCCGGCTATACCACGAACGTACTGGCATTATACAATACCGATTCCCGGAAGACTGCGTTCCTGATCGCGTTTCCCCTTGATCACATCCCTGACGATAAGCGAATCACCAGTGCCACATTGTCCATGTACTGCGTCCTCTGGGGCCAGGACAAGCCCCGGGTAGAGGTGCGCCGGATCATTGGCGACTGGGGCGATGGTGTCTGCCATTTGTACCGGCGTACGCATCCGGAAAAGGTGAAGTGGACGAAACCCGGTGCGACGGGGATTGGCACCGATCGGGCGCGCCGCGCCACTGGCTTGGTGCAACTGAGTGAAGAGCTGGGCGAGTTCAGCCTTAACGTTACCGAGGATGTGGAACTGTGGTACTGGCGGGGCGTGCCCAATAACGGCTGGATTGTGACGCTCGAGACCAAAGGTGAAGCAAGGTTTTATTCACCAACCCATGAGCCGGGCACCTGGAAGCTGGACGTCACCTATGAGCCGCGATGAATTCAGGTTGTATGTTTCAGACCACGAGGAAAGACAAGGCGAAAACCTTTTGCAAGGCTCTATTATGTCTGGTGGCATTAGGTAGTCATGTCTGCGTGACATACACAAACAGCGAATCATCAGGAACAACATGAGCAGTCAAAACCACATCGAGGATTTCCGCGACAAGGTTCGACGCGGCCGGACGTGCATCGGGATCGGCGTAGGACTCAACGATCCCCAGATCAGCGAGATGGCGGGCGATATAGGCTACGACTTCACGTGGCTTGACATGGAACACGCGCCGATGAACATCGAGACCGGCCTGGCCCACGTAATGGCCTGCCGCGGCACCGGATGTGCGCCTTTCGTACGCGTGCCCTCCCACGATCCCGTCCTCATCAAGCCATTTCTCGAACTTGCGCCTGCCGGTATCATCGTCCCGCGCATCCAGACCGTCGAAGACACTCGGACGGCAGTCGCCGCCTGCCGGTACCCACCGAAGGGCATCCGTGGCTACGGCCCGACCCGGGGAGCCACTTACAAGGGGCTGGACCAGAAGGCATTTCTCGACAGCGCCGAAAACGAGCCCATGGTGTTCGTGCAAATCGAGGACATCGAAGCGGTGCGCAACATCGACGGCATCCTTGCCGTGGAGGGGCTGGAGGGCATTGCGATCGGTCCCAACGACCTGTCCGGCACCATGGGCATGCTCGGCAACCCCGATGCGCCGGAAGTGATCGCCGAGATCGATCGCGTCATCGAGAAGGCGCGGCGGACTGACAAGCTCATCGGTGTGTCGACCGGTTTCAGTCCCGAGTCCTTCGCCGGCTGGATCGGGAAGGGAGTCCACTGGATTACCCTGAACACGGACTTCATCAACTTCTTCCGGGAGTCGAAGCG
>CAUZJQ010000207.1:0-7633 GCA_963580095.1 Lentisphaeria bacterium
GATATTAAGTTGGACACCGGCTGCTGATAAGGGCGATTTGGTTTTGACGGGAACGTCGGATACGGGTGTCGTTAGTAAAATGACATGGACCCGTGATGCCGCCTGGGGCGAAGACAACAGCGGAATCGTCTTTATTAGCGATGGGAATACCTATTGGGAGCGTCGCGGGGGTGGTACCCTCGGGGGCGGCGACATATGGATAGTTGCCTCGGGTGGGGTTTCCCTCGCTCCACCGGATGCAGACGGTGACGGCGTCGCCGACGATGTTGACCAATGTGCCGACACGCCTGACGGTGAAGCTGTTGATGCCAATGGTTGTTCCGACTCTCAGAAAGACAGCGACAATGACGGCGTCAGTGATGCCGCTGACCAATGTGCCGGCACGGCTGACGGGGACGCTGTTGATGCCAATGGCTGTTCCGACTCTCAGAGAGACAGCGACAACGATGGCGTCAGTGACAATGCTGACCTGTGCGCCGACTCGCCTGCCGGAAGCGCGGTCGATGCTAACGGTTGCGATGCCTTTGCACTGATCCAACAGGTACTTAGCGCGATCGGATCGACACCAGGCCCGCAGGGGCCGCAGGGCAAGGTCGGTGCTGATGGCGCGGTTGGTGCCGATGGCGCGGTTGGTGCCGATGGCGCGGTTGGCGCGGTTGGTGCCAATGCACCGTGCACAACATGCGCCGCAGTCACCGATGCTGCAGTCTCGTTGGCCTGCAAGCTTGTAGGCACCAACCCGCCGACCAGTGTCCCGGAGCTTGAGGAATTTGCTCAGGCCATTGTCGATACTCTCCTGATCAGCGCCAATTTCTGCGACCCGGACAACTGCGACGTCGGCGCGGGAATTTCCGCTGCTATCGCCGCCAAGTTGGCTGAGTAGGCACAACTATACGTTGATTAAGGAAAAGCGCGGAATCGAAAGATTCCGCGCTTTTTTTTTACTGGAAAAAATCCAAGAAAATAAAACCGTGAATTAACGTTATTTCACGGCCCCCCCCTAAAAAAAATACACTATTGGCAGGTCGCATAATGCAAGGTGAGGTTCTCGCGGCGTTTCCTGGCGCGTAACGCCTTACCTGAACATTACGTCGCCGGTCTCTCCCGGCATCGACGTCAGTACATTGCCGACGGTGGCGGGGGCGCCTTGTCTGGGTAGTCGCGGCAGAACGCCTCGTGCTCGGCTTCGAACGGTGCCAGATGGCCGTTGAGGCGTAGGCCGCCATGCGAGATGTTGATGCTCATCGAGGCTTCACTGCCTGCGACAACCCAGTGCGGAGTCAGCAGTGTGTTCCACAGCATATCGCCGAAAGCCATGTCGTAGCACAGCGCATCATCATCAGTGAGTTCAGCCGGCCGGATGAGCGTCTTCTGTTTGTAGCTGAGGCGAATGTCTTTCGGAGCCCAGCGCTCTGCATCGCGGAGTCCGCAAAAGTGCTTTTGGCCGTAGAGCTGCCATGCCATCACTTGGGAGACATCCATGTGATACCCAGTCCGGCAGCCGGGGCCGCTGATAAAGATGATCGGGGAGCAGCGATCACACGTGAAGTCGTTAGCCGCCAGTGCCGCCTGCCAGACGTCGAGCACGCGCTCTTTGAATCCGTGCAGGAAACCGTCGGGCCGGTCGAAGCGGGACAATTTGAAATGGGCCAGCGCGAACGGCTCGAGCATCGCGACGTCGATCGGCAGCGCGCAAAACCACTCGGCAATGTCATCGAGCTGCAGCTGATCGTGCCCCTGGCCGAGTGTGATCCGTGCTTCACTGTCGCTACGGGCCTGATCGACGATCTCCGGCAATGAGGGAAAGTCGAAGTCGAAATCGATCAACCCGTCGATCATAAAGTTGCGGGCACCGTTCCATGCCGCGCAGAATTCCGGCCAGGATGTTACAGTTGTTTGCATCGGAAAATCTACCGTCTTGCGTTGCGCAATAAAAGCGAAAAAGGCCGGAGTGATGGCTCGATCTTGTAATGTGTCGCGCGGTGAACTATCCTGCAATAGTTGCTCAATGGACGCAAGCCGCGTACTGACTTTGCTGTACGGCGCCATTCTTTACTACAAGCCCCGAAGTACGACGACTTCGCCATGAACCGTAAGATACCGCTACGACTTTTTACGCTCATCGAATTGCTTGTAGTCATCGTGGTTATCTCCATCCTTATGTCGATATTGCTGCCCGCCCTATCGGTCTCTAAGGAACGAGCGAAGCGAATTTTATGTATGAGCAATCTGAAAGGAAACGGTCTATCCTGCAAATTGTATTCCTCCGATAACGCGACGGAGTATCCAAGGACCCGACGGGACTACCCCATCTTGATGACCAGGAACAGCACCTCACCCGACCTTTCAGGCACGCCGATGACGACGGAGCTGGACGAGTACGGGATGATCAGAGGTACCGTCCGCTGCCCGTCCGTGGCCCAGCTCAATATCGGTGGCGGTAATTCCTTCCCGGACGGTGCGGTCTCTGAGACCTTGGTGCATTGGCCATCCGACCCGGCCACGGCCAACGGCAACGGACTGATGACGTATTTCTACATCGGTGGTGCCTCCATCCTTGACCCGCATGACTACCCGATCGGATGGTATTGGTATGGCTGGCACGTTGGTTTTTGGCCGGAATTCAACGCAGCAGGCGGCGATCGTGTGCGGCCGTGTGTTCGCGAGCGGTTGATCGATAACCCGAGTAGGAATCCCCTCATGTTCGATATTTCCTATACCGGTGTTCCCGCCTTCACGCCAAGTTGGTACCCGGCGGAGTCGAACCACGAAGGAGAGGACGGCCTGACCGGTGTCGGCATCAACACGCTTTATGTCGACGGTCACGTCAGCTGGGTCGCATTGATCGGGGGGCGGGGGCCTAATGGGGCTTTCGGTAAAGATGCCGGTGACAACGAGTTTCACCATTAATCGAGACTTCGCCGAAAATCCTCCGGCACCTCGGCCGCAAACAGCTGTATCGTGCCGAACGGTGAGGCGTTGTAGATCACGTACTTGTTGTCCGCAGTAAAGTACGGATCGGGTTCGAACCGCGAACACCCGGCGATGCCGTAATTTTGACAGTCATGCACCAGTGCCCGGCTCTTCCCTGAGGCAAAATTGCCGATGACGATTCGAATCGGTCCCGGTTTGCCGTCGATCGCACCAGTTGCCTGGAAGTCCGCGAAATCATCACTGACGAAGTATTTCCCGCAGCGCGATACCGAGATATGATAAAACCACGAATCCGGCGCTGGAAAGACCGATGGCGCTTCGTCGCCGGGCGCTGCATACATCAGGTTCCCTTCCGGGTGCCTTGAATCATGCCGGCGTTTTTCCCCATCCCAGGTCACCGTGCAGGCAACCATGCCGGTATCCGCCAGCCATGTCATGTGCCCGGTCGATTCGGCTGTCCATGGCTTGCCGAACGGCAGACGCAACGGTTCGTCGGCTGCCAGCTCGCGTACCAGGACGGGGACGCCCTGCAAATCGCTGTCGCCGGCAATCAGCTGATACAGCAGCCTTGGCGGCTTGCACAGTGAAAGCTGCCCGTGCGGATTACGGTTCTCCGGGCAATCGACGAGCACTTGTCGCTCGCCGGTCTGCATGTCGACCGTGCTGCAGATGAAGTGGTCGCCCTTCGCCTCGGTCATCAGCAGGTACCGGTCATCTGACGATATGGCGCCGATGCCGCCGGTGATCGCGCCTGCCGGCAGGACCTCCTCCTTTACCAGGGTCATCAGCGAAATGCGCCGCAGCGAACCGTCGTGCATCGGATAGTAGGCCCATTCGCCCCAGGACACGTGCGCCACCTCCTCCGACGGTACGTTGGGTTCGATCAGAGTCGTGTCGCGTGCTTCGAGATCCGCAATCAGCAGTTGCCGACTCCGCGTGTGCATGTCCAGGGCACGGAAAAAGATCAGCCGCCGGCCGTCGGGTGAGCCGTAGGGCTGCTCACAGTAAATGTTGTGGCTCATGCCGACGCTGGTGGTCATGCGGATGATGCGCGAGCCGCTGTCCGGGTCGGTGCCCCAGTCGCAGGACTCACGCAGGTGCGGCATGTCGGCGTCGAGCGGGCGGTAGGCGTGGAAACTCATTTTTCCAGTAGGTTTAGAAGTTAGGAGATGACGGCAGTCTACTCGACCACACGATATAGGAACGGCCGGCGGAACATGCCGCCGAACTGCAACACATTGTTACAGCGCACGGTGATATTATTGGTGCCCGGTTTGAGTTTGCCTGACAGGTCTACGTCCCAGTCGAACTTGTAGTCGTTTAGCCACCACAAGGGATTCCACTCCCGATAGCCGACCATTTCGCCGTTGACCCAGAGCCACGATTCGCTGAACAGCCCCGGAAAATGGATGTGCACCTTCCCGTCTGTATCGGCCGGCGTGACTTCGATATCCGTCTTGTACCAGAGGTGACCGGTGAAACTCTGCCAGTCGGGGTGCAGGATCCCTTGCGCCGGCGGGTACAGATCGGTGCTGACCATCTCCCATTCGGTTGTCGGGTAATCTTTCCGGCGGTCCGGCGTCCGGTACTTGTTCTTGTTGGCGTGCCAATATGTCAGGTCCGCCTTCTTGTAGCCCCAGCCACGACCGAGTCCGGTGTCGCGAGGGTCCCGGTGGAAAGCCCATTCCAGCGGCAGCCGCGCAACGAGCGATCCCGTGGTGCCGTCCGTGAGCGCGAGCAGATCCATGTACTGCTTCACTTCGCCCTGAAGCCATGCCGGGCTGCCGCCCGGTTCGTTGGCGGAAGAGCCCGGCCCAATGACGCGCGTCGTGAATGTCGAATTCATTTCAGCCATTTCGAGCCGTGACGCCAACGTCCGCATACCCGCTGCCGAGGCGCGCTTGTAGTCGGCATCGGTCGATGCCGCGAAGACCATCTCCATGTAACCCGACAGTGTGTCGAAACTGAGCCGGACGAAACGCATGCGCTCCAGCACCAGCTTCTCGTTACGGGTGAGATTATCTTTCCGCGCCAACACCCCGGCGGCGGCCTCGGCAACTGCGATATGGCCGCGCAGCGTTTCCATAACCTCACGTGTATAAATCGCCGGTGCTGTCATGTACTCGTGCTCGGTGACGATCGTCTCTTCCCACGCCTTGTAGATGGTGTCCCAATATTTGCCCATGGGGCCGGAAATCGGTCCGTAAAACTTCTTGTAGAACTCGGCGATCATCGTGTCGACATCCGCCTCCGGATCCCACATCAGCTGGCCGCGGATGTGCAGATTGGTGAATACTTTGGCCATCGCGTTGCGCGATTCCGTACCGATGCCGAGGATGCCGGCGTCGCGATAGTGCTTCACATCATGGCGAAACGCCATGTGCGACGGGTTCGGGATGTTGCGCCACACCAGCATGCCCTGGTCATAGTCATAGATGCATACCCGCCCGTCCATGATCTCCGACCAGCGGTACATCATGTCGCGGTACTCCTGCTTCGGCGGACTGAAGACGCTGTCCATGCCGTGGTTCGGATCGATGTCGATCGGCGCCAGCCACATCACCATGTTGTCGGGCACCTCATGATTTCGCTGCGGCGGGATACTGACATTCACATAGGCCATGCCGCCGATCACCGTCTTGCTCTCCGGGTAGCGCTCCTTCATCAGCCGGCCGACATTGGCATAGAACGCCATCATCGGGTCGGTCTGCGAGGTTTTCACGAAATACTTGTCCTGCAGGTTGGCGTGCAGCTCGGCGTCCCGTTCGGAGTCATTCGTGTACGCACCATCATCGATGGCCAGCGAGATAACCGATGCACCGCCCTCGATCGCGGATGCCATCTTGTTGAGGACATGCTCGGCAGTCTCGGGCTCGGAGAACGGTACGTTGAAGGAGGTGCCGCCTTCCGGTGCCAAATCCTCGGTGTAGTGCATCAGTGCGTGCCCCATGCCGGGGGCACGTTGGCTACTCATGAAATTACGCCGTTGAAATTCGACCTGACCCTCAGTCGAGCCGTTCCACGAAATCCAGTAGTGCCGGACTTCGAATGGCGAGCCGTAAGCATGATCCAGATCACCGATCGCCAGCCGCTCCTGTTCGGGGATGCACTCCCCGATCGCCGTCGGCAGGTACCAGCGACACCCCCACATGTGCAGCAGATGCATCACCGCGTAGTAGTGCGACTCGTCGTTGTTGCCGGCCAGATAGACGCGGTTCCCGTCGCGTAGTACGACAATGCCGTCGGCGCGGAGGAATGGATCCTTCTTGAGCACTGCCTGCAGCTTCGCGTTGAGCGCGGGCCTGGCTTTGAGCGCCTCGCTGCCGACGTACAGGACCGGCTTGGGCCGATGCATCGCATCGGTGGTGTGGACGACTGCGGGTTTCGCGCCGGACATGAGCTCGATGTACTTTGCCAGGTCAGTTGCCGCCTGCTTCTCCCAATGCCCGGCGTCGGCAGCAACGACGATGCTGGCGGCGGTCCTGCCGTTGTCGGCGACGACGAGGTCCGCTGCCCGGACCGTGGTGGAGAGGAGCAGAGTCAGCGCGATGACGCGGTATAGATGTCTCATTGATGACCTTTCGGGTTCGTAAATTTTGGGTTGCCAGATGTGAACGTAGTCCGGAGCCGGATGGTTGCAAGAGTCGATAGCAGTCGAGTAATCAGTCCGCATTTTTCTACTATGAGCCAGTTCTATGCCGATTCTGTGGGCTTCAACAGGGCGTCGATTTCCTTCATCTCATCGTCGTTCAGCGGCCCGAACGACATGGCTCCGGCGTTGTCTTCGACTTGGGCCACAGTCTTAAAGCCCGGAATGGGGATCATGACAGGGCTTTTTGCCCAGAGCCAGCAGAGTGAGCCTTGTGCAGGGGTGCGGCCGCGGCTTGAGAGTACGTCGCGGATTGCTTCCATCTTCGCCAGAAGCTCCGTCTGCGAGGCCTCTTTCATGTTCCAACTGTGGCGTATATCGTCGGGAGGAAAGGTCGTCTCTTCAGTGAATTTCCCGGTTAGCAGTCCCTTTTGCAGCGGCCCGCGAACGATGCCGGCCAGGTTGTGCTTCTCGCAGAGGGCCAGGGCAGCTTCGGCGCCCCCGAATACACTGAAGTGCAGCTGGATTGCAGTGCACCGGGCGCCTTCAGCGAAAATAGTCGCAAATTCAGGCAGATTGGTGCTCCACCCATAGGCCCGGATCTTGCCCGCGTCCACGAGTCCTTCCAGGACCTCTCGGATCTCCACCGCCTCGACGGGATCGCAACGCTTTACATGGAACTGGTAAAGGTCGATCACGGTCGTTTTCATCCGACGCAGGCTCGCTTCGCAATCAGAGCGAATCGAATCTGGATCATAGCGTTGGGGGCCGATGGTGCGGGCAGCTTCATCGAAGCTGAGTCCGAACTTCGTGGCGATGACCACTTCGTCACGTCGCCCTTCAAAGGCCTTCCCTATCAGCTTCTCGCTGTGCCCGGCGCCGTAGGAGTTCGAAGTGTCGAAAAAATTGATGCCGAGATCGAGCCCGCGGCGCAACGCCCTGATTGACTCGGAGTCGTCCGTTCCGGTCGTCCCAAAGGGGCGGTGATCCCGCCAGGCCAGCCCGCCGATTGCCCAGCAGCCCAATCCAAGGCCGCTGACTTCAATTCCGCTCCGTCCGAGAGTTCGTTTCATATGGGGCTTCTTTGCAGGATTCGACGCACGTCGCGGA
>CAUZJQ010000208.1:0-7629 GCA_963580095.1 Lentisphaeria bacterium
AACGACCTGGCAGCGCTGCTCACTGAAATCACCGGTGCAACCTTCCCCGTGGCAACCGACAAGACCGCACCGTCGTCGCACGAGATTGTGCTCGGAAACAGCAATCGTCGACTCGAGTCACTGCAGTTGACCGGGCTTACCGAGAATTTTATTGAGGACGAATACGAGATCCGCACCGTCGGGACAACGCTGGTCATTGCCGGTGCACCGCCCCGCGGCACGATCAACGGGATCTACGGATTTCTACAGGATCATCTTGGCTGCCGATGGTTCACCGCCGGCGTCAGCCACATTCCAAAAATTGCCGCCCTGTCGGTAAAAATCGCTGACCGGCAGCGGCCGGCGTTCGAACAGCGCTCGGTGCTGGCCCCGTCACACTGGGACGCGGCGTGGACCGCCCGCAACCGCCTGAATGTGTGCAAGACCTATGGCGGCGCGCAGTCCCGCGCCCATCTCATGAACGACAAACGGGTGCAGACGATCTGGGACTACTATGAATCCCACGGCCTGGCCAACATACCGGAGTCGCTGTTCAGGGAGCACCCGGAGTTCTACGCGAAAATCGGCGGCGAACGTAGCATGCATGAGGAAGGGAATCGACGCGCCTATTGCATCACCAATCCGGAATTCGTAACCTACGTCGCCGAGTGGCTCGGACGTCGGGTACGCAACGTCAAAGGTCCCATCGTTGTCGGGCTTGGTCACACGGATAGCGACAATCGCTGCCTGTGCGACGTGTGCAAGGCCAGTTACGATCATATCGGCCTGGCCGGCACCTACATGGCCTTCGACAACGCTGTGGCGAAACAGCTGGACGCAGTGAATCCCGATGCCATCGTCGACACGCTCTCCTACGGCATGACCTTCGCGCCGACCCCGGTGAAGATGGCGCCGAACGTGCGCGTCACCTGGTGCCCGATCTCCGGCTGCTACGCCCATGCATTCGGCCAATGTGCAGTCAACCGCGACCGCGGTCATCTCGAGAAGCTGACCCGGTGGCAGGCGAATACGGATCAGCTGCAGATCTGGTATTACCATTATCAAGCCGACAACCTCATGCCGCATCTGCGCCTCAACGCCACGCGAGAAAATTTTCAGGAATTCCACCGGCGCGGCATTCAGGCGATTTTTGTCGAATCCTATGGCGGCACGGCCTGCCTGCGCACCCATCCGGTGCCAGACGGCGACAAACTGATCCCGGCCTTCGGTGCCGCCGATCGCGGCGAATACTTCACCGTGCCAATGGAGCTCGATCATCTGCGCTCATACATTCTCTGCCGCCTGCTGTGGAATCCGGATTACGACATCGAAACCGGTATCCGCGAATTCTGTCACGGCTACTACGGCGCGGCCGGGCCGGACATGGTCGAGTACGTCCTGGCAGTCGAGTCGCTCGATTCGTACGCCCGTACGACGGGCTCCTACGAACAGTACGACGGTGTGCATCAGAGTTGCGGCGCTGCACCTGAGTTGAAATGGGATGTAACCGGGCGTCTCAGTGCACTGTTCGATCGTGCCGAAGCCCGCGTCGCCACGGACTCGGTGCTGCTTCGTCGCATACAGATGGCACGGCTGCCGCTGCAACTGTCGATCCTCTGTTATGCCGCAGCTGACGATCCGCTGCGCCAACCGGCCTTCAACGGGTTCTTCCAACTCACCGAGGAACTCGGGCTGAAAGTAATCAATCGCTCCGGCATCAGTTACAAGCGCATGGCGTTGGCTGAGTTCAAGAAGCTGGTGAGCGACCCGACGAAGATCATCCGGCGCGGCGAGGAACCGCTCGGCGCCAACCTGCTCCGCAACTCGAATTTCGAGCTTG
Source organism: Lentisphaeria bacterium (assembly GCA_963580095.1). GTDB lineage: Bacteria > Verrucomicrobiota > Lentisphaeria > JABSQK01 > CAJWLW01 > CAJWLW01. The sequence continues at coordinate 1,820 of CAUZJQ010000208.1, forward strand.
ACCAGGATGCGGACGGTATCCCCGACGGCTGGACCGCCACCGGCAAGTATAATCCCGAGGGCTACGACCTCGATCCGGCCGGCGTCAGCCTCGATGCCGAGCGGGCCTACAGCGGCAAGCACAGCGTCAAGCTGATCAAGCAGCCGGCGGCCAGGCAAACCGTAGCCCTGCGCCAGCGCTTCCAGACCACGCCCGGCACCTCGTATCGCATGTCGATCCGCTACCAGGCCGACGTCAGCAATGGCTCAGTAGTCATCATCTTCACGCAGTTCGATGCCGACGGCACCGAGCTCGGGCACAACGGCAGCGCCGGTGGCATCAAGTCAACTGGAGAGCAGTGGGCCGAGATGCACGCCGACACGACAGCGGATGAAAACACCGCCGAGCTGATGGTCGAGTTTCTGCTCTACGACGACCAGGCCGAGGGCGTCGCCTGGATCGATGACTTTTTCTGTGCACCGATCAAGTAGCCGGGTATTGAATCGCGCTCCTCAACAGAAAGGGTGATGCCGGATACGGACGGCTGGTGGCGCCGGCAAGCGGTATTCTGCAAGCGCCACCCGGAACTTGCCGGCGACGAACTCGATCAAGGTAAAGACACGTGAGCCTTGATTCGGTCGCAGCACCGCAGGATTCCGGTGGTAATCAGTAATACGCATCGCCGACGTAGAATGGCATTGCGCCCTCGTAATAATAGGTCTCCAGTGGCGCTTGCAGAATACCGCTTGCCGGCGCCACCCCGCCGCCGCCGCCGGCATAATAATCGAGGCCATCGTAGACGAAATCAGGTGCCCGATACCATCTTGCCGAGCCGTCGAAATAAAGCGCATTGAAGCCGCCCTCGTGAGAATTGGCAGAATCATTCCGATATACGTCGGTAACGGCTGTCGCCGAAAAGTTTCGAGCAATATTGGCCGCCGGGTTTTCCGGATGGGAGTTCACCGCCCGCAGCGCTGTCGACCGGTAGTTGTAGCTCGACAGGGCAGCGCCGGAGACAGTCAGGGAAACGTCCTGAAGCCGATCAACACAAGCGGATTTCAGGTAAGTCGAGCCATATTGCTCCTCCGACTGCGCCGGACAGAAATAGACCTCGGCAGCCTTCAGATGCCCTTCATCGTAAAGGATACCCAAACCGCCGTAGAACGCCCCGGACTGGCCCCACAAGTTTGAGAACCAAAAGTTGTAATCGGCCGGCGGCCCGTCCCATCGCAGGTTCGGCGGGCAGAAATCACGGTTGTCACCGGCGTACATCGTCAGGGCAATGCCCATTTGTTTTTGATTGCTGAGGCAGGCACCCTGCTTGGCCCTGCCCTTCGCATTGGACAATGCCGGCAGCAACATACTCGCCAGAATCGCAATAATGGCAATGACAACGAGGAGCTCGATGAGGGTAAAAAGATACAGGTTTCGAGCAGGCAATTTCGGCACCGGATTGTCGATTGGAATAGAGTGCTATAGTAGCCGTACTCTATAACAACCAAGGATGTTCCGCAATCGAACGGACGCCCGCCCATCCGCCATGCCACGACTGTATATAGTTCTCCTCATCGGTGTTTTGACTTCCGTGCCCGCCTGGGCACAGCCCACGCTCACGGCAGTCAGTTTTCGCGCCACTTTTGATGCCACGCTCGATGCCGATCTCGCCGCCGGCCGCCCCACGCCGAAAGCAGTCGACGGGAACGTCGGCTACGACACCGGCAGGTACGGCCAGGCCCTCGTTGCCGGCGAAGACGGCGCCGGCGTCTCGTATCGCATCGAGCGCAATCTCGATACCAGTAAAGGCGCCCTGTCCTTCTGGTTCCTGCCGGTGAACTGGACGCCTGGCGAGCTGCGGGCCCATTTGTTCGTGCACTCGCCGTTCGCGGGAATCTTTCGCATCCTCAACGATGAAGCTGGCCAGTTGGTATTCGAGATCGGAACGGATCTGGGACAACGACGCCGGGTGTCGGCACCCCTTGCGAATTGCGCCCAAGGGGAATGGGTGCATGTCGTCGTCAACTGGTCGGCCGAGGCGCTGGAGCTGTTCCTTAACGGCAAGGCCGCCGCGAAGACGCCGTGCGAGGCACGGTTTCTACCGCGGATTGTGAACTCCAACCTTGTTGTCGGCGACCTGCCCCATGCCCGCGGCCGCGAGACGGTGCGCAAGACCTTGATCGACGACCTGACGATTTACCGTCGTCCCATGGGTGCCGACGAGCTCGGGCGCGTCGAGGCCACGACCGGCGGCAAGATGCCTGCCTACCGGCCGCCGGCAATCAGTGTCGCCCGGCAGGACGCGCCGATTGTCGTCGATGGCATAGCCGATGCCGAAGAATGGCGGCAAGGCGCCGGGTTCGGCAATTTCCTCAATGTCTCGGACCACAAGCTGGCACCGTTGCCGACAGAGGTCCGAATCGCACACGACGGGGAAAGACTCTGTTTTGCGGTTGCCTCACCGGTGCTCGCCGGCGTTCCGCTCAAGGCGGACAGCCGCCGGCGCGACGATCAGGTGTGGGCGGACGACGCCGTGCAAATTTATCTGACACCGCCGCATGGGGACAATCGCTTCCATTTCGTCAGCAACTGCAAGGGCGTCATCTTCGACCGCAAGACGATTATCGGGATCAAGCACGATCCGACCTGGAACGGGGAGTGGGAGGTGGCCAATCGGGTTGCCGACGGGACATGGACCCTGGAAGTCGCGATCACCTTCGAGGCGCTCGGCGTCAAGCCGCCCGCCAACGGCGAGGTCTGGCGACTGAACGTCACGCGCGATCGGGTGGCGCCTCAGAATCTGTCGTGCTGGCCGCGACTGAACGCCTTTGGCGATGCCGACGGCCACGGGTATCTGCGCTTCAGCGATGCCGGACCGGCGGTGGCGGTGGCAGATTTTGGCAGCGCCGGCAGCCGGGTCAACTTCGACGCTGCCGTTGCCCTGCCGCCCGGCGCGGCGCCGACCCGATTGGCGGCAACGCTGACTATGGCACGGTCCGGCACTTTGCTGGCGACCAAGCGCTTCACGCTCGAGGCGGCGGCAGGCGTGAAGCGATTTCCGATCCATGTCGACGCCAGTGACCAGATCCCGGACGTGGTCAGTTTCACGGTGGTCGACGCATCCGGTGTCGAGCATTATCACGACACGGCCTACACGCCGGTCACCGGCAGTCTGCAGCTCGACGCGACACCGATTCCAAGCCGGGGGGTGTGCAAGGTCCAACTGCGGGAGCGCAACAACACGGTCCTCGCTGCCAAGCCAATGGCGGTGGTCGAACTGCGGCCCACCGATACGCCGGATGCGGAGGCGGTCCGCACGGTCACGCTTGCCACGCTCAACGGCGGCAGTGGGGCCGGTGAATTCGACATCGCATCGCTGCCGCCCGGCTCGTACGAACTGAACGCGCGCCTGGTTAGCGGCGGCGTGACGCTTGACAGCACCACCGCACCGTTCGTCAAACCGCCCGATCCCTGGCGCACCGCGGGCGTGGGCAAGTCCGACACACCGCCGCCGCCATGGACACCAATGACCGCGACCGGCGACCACACATCCCTGACCGTCGGCTGCTGGAACCGTGAGTATCAGTTCAACGGCTCGCCCGTGCCCACGGTCATACGTAACGGCGACGTGACGCAACTGGCCGCACCGATGCGGCTCGCCGCTCGCGTTGATGAGCGTGAGCTCGACTGGCAGGAACGCCGGATCACCGATGTCCAACACGATGACGTACGAGTCAGTTTCTCGACGCACATGCGTGCCGGTGGCATCACCGTCGATGCGCAGACCTACGTCGAGTACGACGGCATGCTGTGGACCGACATCACGGTCGCGCCCACCGTGGCCAAGACCGCACCGACCCTAGACGCACTCGAATTGATCGTCCCCGTAGATGCGCGTTTCGCCTCGTTGCGACAGATTCCCAACGAACATCTGCTGACCGGCAACACCGGCAACGAAGACGGCTGGAGCTGGGACTACTCGGCGCGCCGATATTTTCTCTGGATCGGCAACGAAGACCTTGGCCTGACCTGGTTCTACGAACGCGAAGCGCCGTTCCGTCACAGCGACAAGGCAAAGCGCGTCGGCCTGGAGTTGCGGAACGGGGTGATGTACTTCAAGGTGCGGTTTGTCGACCATCGGATCACCTTGGCAGAACCACTGACCCTCAGCTTTGGCCTGCAAGCGACACCGGTAAAGTCGCGGCCGGCTGGTTGGCGGCGTTGGGGGGAGCCGCGGAAGGTCGGGCAAAGCTTTCATATCCCGTGGACCAGCGAGCCTTTCGATCGTTACGCCGCCGGCTACCCGGAAGCAACTAACACCGGTTTCTATCGGCGCTTCGTCCAGCGCTACCAGCGGGATCATAAATTCATTCCCTACAAGGTCCTGATGTGGCATGGCATCGACACGCCGGAGTACAAGTACTACGGCGCCGACTGGGACCTCGGCGGCGGCATCAACAAATACCACGACACGCGCCGGCATTGGTTTGGAATTCGGGTCTGCGGCGGCGCCGAGTCATTCGTCGATTTCATGACCTGGAAGATGATCGGGCACATCGACGAATTCGGATTGGACGGCGCCTATCACGATTTGCAATGGAGTTACGCATGTGCCAATCCGAATCACGGCTGTGCCGGCAGCCGCCGTGCAATTCGTGGGGATCGTGAGTTGAACAAGCGCCTGTACACGGCGATGAAGCAGCGTGACCGGCCGCTGTGGAAGATCGATCATGCCTCGAACGGCATCTGCAGTGCACTCCACGGGTTCTCCGACATCTTCACGACCGGCGAAGAGATGCGCCTGGATTCGAAACCGGCCAAGCCCGGGCCACGCGTGTGGAAAGGGTATTTCGAGGCGATGCGGATCAGTTACTTCAAGGCCAGCGGAGCAATGGGGCGGCAATGGGGCGTGGTGCCAATGTTTCTGCTGCAGATGAACTCGGTGGGTGTGAAGCCTGCCGCGACAGAGGGCATCTTCTCGATCCTGCTGGCGCACGATGCGATCCCGACCTGGGACGCACTTTACAAGGACGTGCGCTTCATGACCAGGGTCTGGCGAGCCCTCGAAGATTTCGGCATCGGCGAGGCGGATCTCGAGTTTCTGCCTTACTGGCAGGCCAGTACGCCGGCAGGCGTGTCATTCGTGCCGGACGGCGGCGGCCCGGTGCGGCCGATGCAGGTGCTGTACGAGACCGAAGCGTTCGATCAGCTGCAACCAGAGCAATCGTACGGCGCCAGCATCTACCATCGTCCGGGCAAACGAAGCCTGGTCGTCGTCTTCAACTACACACAGGACGACGGTACCGCAATGGTGAAATTGAACTTGCCGGCACTGGGTTTCGATCCGGCCGTCACCACGGCAACGGATGCTTTTACCCGCGCTGAGTGGGTGCCGGCAAATGTGCCGTTGGCGGTGCGTGTGAAGAGTGAGAATTTCCGTTTGCTCTGGATCGACGACGTCGCGGCAAACGCGACGCACTTCCCGGATGAAGCAACACCAGCCCTGGTAGCCGGCACGCGACCAACGAAGCCGGACAACAGCTGCGATATCTTCGAAACTGTCGGTGACCGGTGCCGCGATCCGTGGGCGCCGGAGAACAGGGACGTGACCGGCAGCGAACTTGCCCAGGCATTCAAACTGACACGCGCGACCAAACTCGAGCGGATTGAAGTGAACATGAGTTGCACCGGCAGCCGCGGTTTGGACCTGCGGGAACCTGTACGCCTGCGAATCGTTGAAGCGGATGCCGACGGCATGCCAACAGATACTGTTGTCGTGCAAGAAGAGGCGTTCACGCCGCAGTGGGTGATCGATTATTTCACCTATCACCAGTACG
>CAUZJQ010000209.1:0-7598 GCA_963580095.1 Lentisphaeria bacterium
ATACCGATCAGACCATAATCCCGGGTGAACCAGGGGATCGGATCGCGGCCTGCCGGTTGATGTACCGCGAGTCCCGCCGTCAGCCCGCCGGCGAAGCCCTGTGCATCCACCCAGGCACTCGTCTTGTCAAACGTGCCCGCTTCATTCTCGCCGCCATCAGCATCGACCATTCGGCCGCCGTTGTCAACACAGAACGTATCAGCGATGCGCGTTGCCAGAAACGCTTCCTTGGTTTGCTTGAAAACCAACGGCATCTGTGCGGTGAACGTCGTTCGAATCCGCACGCTGTTAACCGTCTCGCCACATCTGAAGCCGTAGATCGTTTTCTGCTCGATGATCGGGACGGCCAATGCGTCCTGCCATTCCGAGTGCTCGCGAAATTCGATGGTGTTCTCACCGCTTTCTTCCCAGGTTCGTTCGCGGCAAATAACGCGACCGGAGCTCGCAACAGTTGATGGACTGTATGTCGGGACCCAGAAGTCGATGACGTCCCACTCGCGGACGGCGACACAGCGATGCGCAAAGAAAATGCCGTTGTGAAACGGGTGATCCACGGATGCTTCATGAATCACACAAACGCCCTGCGGTGTACAGAACGGATAGATGTAGGGGTGCCACATGCAGTCGTTGAAAGCAGCCACGTACTTGCCGTCAAAGAACAGTTTCGTGCGTTTCATCTGCTCGCGGATCTCGAAGTTACTCATGGGAAGCCTTTCACAATAAGTGTAAAACCGAAACGGTATTCTATCGGTGCGCCCCACACGTTACAATGCAGGGCATCACGGAGGCGGCATTATGACTGGCGCCGCCGCGCCGTCCTTGATGCCGAGCGGTTGCTCACTGTTCATGCAGGGACAGCCTCCGCGTACTGGGGCAGCCAGCAGGCCTGGGCAATGAGCATCTCATCGACGAGCAGGGAAATCTTCGGCGGGTTACAGACGGCACCCACCAGCGGATTCAGCATCATCGCCTGTTTCAGAAATCTTCCTTCAGCATATCGACCCGATCACTGCGCATGTGTGCGGTGTCGTTGAGGCAGTGTATCAGCCACCCGTTGTCTGTGCGTTCGAACTCGTTGATGCAACAGTTGCCCTGCATCATGAACGGGAATCGTTCGAGGTCCAACCCCAGGACGCCGAGGGCCAGGAGTTTGTTGACGACCCGGTGGGCAAAGACGGCAACGGTCTGGCCATGGCACGATGCCGCCAGGCCTTCAAGCGTGTTGAAGGCACGGTTGTAGACCTCCTGCAAAGTGTCGCCGCCCGGCGGCCGGGCGCCTTGGGGAGTGGTCTGCCACTGCTCGAGTTCCTCCGGCCATTTCACTGCGACATCGCTTTCAGCGTGGCCCGTCCATTCGCCGTAGTCGAAGTCGGTGAACGCCGGTTCCTCGATCGCCTCCAACCGATGCGGATCCAGCGTGATACTGGCTGTCTCGGTCGCTCGCGAAAGCGGACTGGTGTACGCCGCATCGATCTCCCGGCAACGCAGTGCTTCTGCAACCAGCCCGGCCTGAGCCCGGCCGTTGTCGTTCAACGGCACATCATGACGACCACGGAAAATCTTCGCCCGGTTCCAATCCGTTTCGCCGTGCCTGATCAAGAGAATAGTCGTTGACATATGACTCACTGGTTGTGTTCTGATTCGAATGGACTCGCACACCATGTGCATCCTGATGGACGAACATGACCCCACGCGGCAGGCGGGACCACATGAATGCGGAACTGCGAGCAGGCGCTGCATGAATGTGCGGCAAGACCAGGCCAGTACAAGATCGCGAAGGATGCAAAATACACATTCCAACCAGGTGATCAAGTTACTGACGATCGCTTGAGACGGTACGTCGCTCCGGAAAACGAGTTCGCCAAATGCGCGTACCCCTATTCTGTCACAGGGAAAAACCTTTGTCGATCGTCTCGACGCCAAACACTGGTGACCGACACCCGGAATTCGTTCCGGAAAGACGCGCGATGGTTACTATCCGCTTTCAGGATCATGGGCGTGGGGGATTGACAACGAGGTGTGGCATCCACAGCAAAGTATCGGCACTGCTGCGGGAGTTTATTCCGCCGGCATGTCTACGCCGAGTTCTGCTGCAGTATCGGAGATGGTTTGCCAAGTGCCATCGGGAAAGGGAATGCCGTCGCGCTCCCGTTCCACTCGGGCCCGGCTTTCGAGCTCGCCGGGGATGAGAATCTCGTTGGTCCCTTCGCTGCAGGGGACAGACTTTACGGCCTGGAAATACGCGTCGACCTGGGCGCGGAAGATATCGACATCAACGAAGCGGGCAATGTCGATGGCGATGACAAAGGTGCCGTTGCCTTCGATGTAGTCGTCCCGATGCGCCGCACCGTAGCCGGTAAGCATAGCGCCGAGGACCTCGGCGAAGAGGGCGATGGCGTATCCCTTGTGACCGCCGAAGGCGCGCATGGCACCGATGGTTTCAAGTTCGAGCGTCATGTATTCACCGGGGTCTGTGGTCGGTTTCCCGTCGGCGTTGAGCGCCCAGTCGTCCGGTATCGGGTCGCCGTTCTGCAGGGCAATCAGCACTTTGCCGCCGGCTGCAGCGGCAGTGGAAATGTCACAGATCAGCGGTGACATGGTTTTGCTCGGGGCGCCGAAGGCGATCGGGTTGCCGCCCAGGGCAGGCTTGATGCCGCCGAACGGCGCCACCATGCCGCCTCTTGGTCCAGCGCTGCAAATAATTAGCGCGACCATGTCCGCGTTGACAATCCGCTCGACGTATCCCCATAGTGCGCCAACGTGATTGCAGTTTTGAATGCCGACCGTACCGACACCGAGCTCCTGAGCAACTGTGATGGCCAGGTCGGTGGCTTTGCTGGCACTGTAATGGCCGAAACTTCTGTGGCCGTTGATCAACGCAGTCGGCCCGTCCCGGCGCAGGATCTCCGGCTCGGCATCGGGAACGAGTTTGCCGCTGCGGATGTCGTTAACAAAGCGCGGCACGGCTATGCAACCGTGTGAGTCGTGGCCGATCAGGTTGGTCTCGACCTGGTAATCGCTTACCAGGCGTGCCTGGGCATCTGGCGCACCCATCGCACGGTACACGTCGTACGCCAGCTTTCGCAGGAGGTTGTGGTCAATCGTTGGCATGTATTATCCAGGTTTGCACATTGGGGTAACTATACGCCCTGTTGCGCCGAGTTGCCGAATGGCCGGAGCGATCAAGGAAACGCCAAACCTCACCCGATCATCTCGACGACCAGTTCCAGTGACTGCACATACAAGCCGCCGTCCGCTTCTTTCACCAGCGGCTGCTCCTGATCCCGGCGTACGACAATAACCTGTTCAATCCCGGCAGCGAGTGCGGCAGCCAGGTCATGCTGCGGATCGTCGCCGACCATCAGGGTAGTCTCCGGATTCAGCGACGCCGCTTCCAGGATGGATGGGAAAAAGGTCGACGAGAATTTTCCCATCGGATCCCCGAACGCATCGCCCCCGAAGTAACCGGTGAAAAATGGCGACCCATCGATCGTCGCCAGACCGCTCGTTGCCAGTTTTGCCAAAGCCCCCATCCGCGCGTTGGTGGTCGCGGTGTAAAGCGGTATCTCCATCGCCGAGAGCGCACGGATCAATGCTTCCGCATCCGGGTATACGCCGACAGACTCGCACAGCCATTCCTGCAACGCTTGCCAGTACGTCTCACGCGAGACATTCAACTCGGGAAGGAAAGTGAATAGACAAGTCGTCTCCGGATTGCCGATCTCATGGATTCGCGCCAACGCGCTTTCACTCGGGATGGATTCCTGTTCGGCAACGATGTCCGCCAAGGTGAGCAAAAAACCTATGCCACCAGCCGCTTTCGACTTCGCGAAAGTGATTGTGTCATCGATGTCGATCAGCACGTCTGTAACTGTGAGTCGGGGTAGTTCCATGGGGCATTGGGTGATTGGGTGAATTTGTCCCACTCTACGGCGACAAAGTCGCCGTAGTTTCGCAGCAGGTTCCAGTTCAGGTTGCCGGCAACGACACGCTTAATCATCATGATGTTGCTGGTCGCCAGATCCAGCTTACGATAGAGCTTCTGAGCCTGCCACGCGACCGGTCCGAAACACAGGTAGTGCCCTGGCACGCCAGCGCCTGCCCGACTTCCTATTCGATCAAACCCACAGTCTCGCGAAGCCGTTCCTCACGGCGTGAACAGCAGACCACCTTCGCTCCCTGCCTGGCAAACTCGATCGTGATCGCACGCCCGCCCCCGCAACTCGATTCGGTAATGACGGCTGTCTTCCCTTGCAATTCCATGCCCACATCACAACCCGGTTAAACATCATCAGTGCGTCGGTGCAAAAGACAGTGAATATAACAGCCGATCCACGGGTCCGCCATCCCGAAGCATGGGGGTGTCGCGATCATTGACGTCTACTAAAGTGCAATGCCTGTGAATGGCTAAAAATCGCACTACCTTCACACCGGCCACAAGAGATGCCCGATCCCGAAGCACTCCCTTGTCGACCGTCCGCAAAAGACAAAGAACAAGAACAAGGGAAGCGAACAACTGAGGATGATACATGCCCACCGAAAATGACCCAATTGTCTGCCCGCTGCGAGAGACCGGTCCCGACAATCTCCGCAACAGCGAGGGCGCTGTGATCGAGCTGCGCGACGGCCGTTTGCTGCTGGCGTACACCCATTTCTATGCGGACGCCGATGACTTCGGCGCCGGCGACATTCGTGGCAAAACGTCGGCAGACGGTGGCAAAACCTGGTCGGCACCGTTCATAGTGCAACCCAACACCGGGACCTACAACACCGGCAGGCTGGCCTTGATTCGGTTACCGGCGACCTCGGACGGGCATGCAATACGCCCGGATATTCTGGGCTTAGTCTACGTCGACCTCGGCGATTTCTATCACCACCGGATGTATCTGAAAACCTCGGTCGACGAAGCTCAGAATTGGTCGCCCCCGATTCCGATCAATGAGACCGGCATGCTCGGGCACATCTGCCAGCGCGGCGATACGGCAATAGTCCTGAAGTCGGGACGGATCCTCGTGCCGGCATATGCAATGTTCGGCGGGCTTTGCGCCAGTTTCATGTTCTACAGCGACAACCGTGGGCAATCGTGGCAACGCAGTCTTGGGGAAATATCCATCAGGCTGACCGCCGACGGCCACCAGTTCGGTTTCACTGACTTCGAGGAACCTGCGGTGGTGCAGTTACGCGATGGGCGCCTGATGTGTTTCGGCCGTACTCATCTCGGCCAATTATACAAAAGCTACTCGGTCGACGACGGACTGCGCTGGTCAACACCGGAACCGACCGGGCTGGCGTCGAGCTACTCGCCGGCGGCGCTCAAGACCATTCCGGAAAGCGGCGACATCGTCTGCGTCTGGAACCAGGTGTCCGGGCAGGAAATTTCCGACGGCCTCGGTCGTATGCGGATGTCATGTGCGGTGAGCCGCGACGACGGCGAGACCTGGGCACATTTCCAGAATCTCGAATCCCTCGACGACACGACACGGATCGAACCGGACGGTGGCTTAGACACAGTCAGCGAGATGCATGCGATCCAGCGGCGTCAGGCATTGAAAGCGCCCGACACCTGCACCCATTATCCGGAGTCGGTCACCTCCCGTTATCCCCGCTGGCCGGGCAACATCCACAACGACTATCCGTCGATCACTTTCACCAGCACCGGCAACACAGTGATCATCTACGGCGCCAGCGATTACGAAACAGCTGGCATGGAGATTGGCCTGAAGCTTGTCGTGCGGCCGATCAACTGGTTGTATGAACCAGCGTAAACGCTACCGGGTCACCGACGGGGCCGTCGACTAATCTCAGGGCGAATAACCACCACCAACGCTGTAACCACGAACGACTATTCGACTGTCGCAATAGTACTGTTGCCAACTGTACAGGGAGCCAAACAACCAGAATGAAACGAATCTACCCGCTTTTCAAACATGCCCCGCTCCTGGCCCTGACCGGCTGCCTGATCGCGGCAACTCCGCAAGTGATGGCTTGGGGCTCTCCCCACGAGTCGATCACGCGCGCCGCCCTGGCGGTACAGCCGGAAGCGCTGCAGGCGCTCTGGTCCCAGCCGTACCGGCATCCGTTGGATAATGTCGAGCGCCCGATCAGTGAGTACCTCTGCTCGTACTGGTGGTGGTGCGGAAATCCAGATCACGTCGAAGGACCCACGGCCTCGGCGGCGCACAAGAATCATGTCAAGCAATTCATGTACGGTGAGCAGGACAGCAGGTTCGCGGTGCCGACGCCCTACGGGCTGCCGATGCCAGAGACCGGGTCGGTCTGGGGCTACCACTATTTCCATTTTTCGCCCGCAGCCAGCAGGGGGCGGTATATACGGGGCGCGCAATGGTACTTCGAGCATATGATCGAGGCCTTTCGTGACAATCGACCGGCAGACGCGGCGCAGTACGCCGGCACGTTCGCCCACGCCGTCGAAGATCGATCGTCCACAGTCCACGCCTGGGACGGCTACGGCGACGAGCGTCATGCTATCGAGAAGAAACATGGCCTGACCACGGCAATGAAGCACGGTATGTCGGTCTTCTGGTTCATCGACGACAACGCGGTGGAGGCAGCGATTCCCGATTACACACCACAACTGCTGGGACCTTCCGTCGAGGCCGCGGCAGCGGCGGTAGGCCAGCGGATGGAGGCAATCAGCGACGAGTCCCGGGCACTGCTCGCCGACCCCGAGAACGGCTACCTGGCAGCGCACCGCGAGGACGACTGGCAAAACGCCGGCACCAGCGACGCCACCAATGCCGCGATGGACGCGATGGCCCGCACCAGTTCCCGCCTGACCGCCGACATTTTCTACACCGCCTGGCATCTCGCTTACCTGCCGCCGCCACTGGCAACCGACACCGCACACGCAACTGTCGACGCGCCGCTGTCGGCCGATACCTGGGTGCGCAGCAGCGAGCCCGATACGGTGCAGGACCACACCATGAATCTGAGCTGCGGCTACCAGGACTACACCTTTCTCAAGTTTGACCTGAGCGGCATCGATGCCGGTGCGTATATCCGCCGGGCGACGTTGACGATCCGCATCCGCAACGACTTCAAGTCGGATAACGTCGTCAACCTCCATGCCGTCCCCGACTCCGGTTGGGACGAAGAGAACATGACCCCCAGTTCAGCGCCGGAGGCAGGCGAATTGTTGGCCAAGTTCACGGCCGAGGCATCGGAACCAGGGATTTCGCAGCTGGACGAGATTGACGTCACCGCCTATATCAAAAAAGCACAGGCCGCGGATCAGGAACTGACAGCGATGCGAATGACGATGGCCGACAAAGGGCCGGGCGTTTTCATCCGAGCCCGCGAGCACCGGGACCAGTCGGAACAGCCGTGGGCCCGGCTCAGCCTGCAGCTCGAACAGCCGGGCGAATCCGTGCTCGAACTGGCTGACGACGGCAAGACAGAGTATCGGATCATTGTCGATGACGAGGCCGATGTCAGTACGCACGCCGTGGCGAACGACCTGGCAGCGCTGCTCACTGAAATCACCGGTGCAACCTTCCCCGTGGCAACCGACAAGACCGCACCGTCGTCGCACGAGATTGTGCTCGGAAACAGCAATCGTCGACTCGAGTCACTGCAGT
>CAUZJQ010000210.1:0-7577 GCA_963580095.1 Lentisphaeria bacterium
AGTTTTCAGCCGGTTTCATTTTGGTCTGCTTACCGCCGGCCGCCTCAACCAGTCGACGCAACACATGCGTTAAATTTCTCTTCCGGCGTTTCAAACCCCAGCGTATTGCGTGGCCGTTCGTTCAGCTGCCGGGCCACTCTATATAGATCAGCCTGTGAATATACCGATAAATCCGCTCCCATAGGGAAGTACTGCCGGAGCTGTAGATATGTCGTTACTCGCGGGACATTTTCTTTAGCCTCCCAGTTTTGGGAAGAAGGAGATGTTCATGACCAAAGATCAACGCGAGATACAGCGCAAGTCGCGGATATTTCGCCACGCTGAAGAAACTGGACACGTTGCCAAGACTTGCCGATATTTTGGGGTTGGCCGATCCAGTTTCTATCGTTGGCGTCAGGCTTACGCAGATCGTGGCGAAGCGGGGCTCATAAATGCACCACCCATTCCCAAATGGCATGCCAACCGAACACCGTCTGAGCGTGAAGAGAAGGTGCTCTATCTGCGTCGCAAATACCATCTCGGACCAATGCGGATCGTTTGGTATTTGGAGCGATACCATGACATCAAGATATCTGACGCGACGGTCTCACGTATCCTGCGACGCCATGGCCCTTCGGCAGCTTGATCCGCTCGCGCGCCCCCGGCTGCTCAAAGTCCCCGATTGGACGGTTTGACTATTCGCCGAAAAGAGAATAAAGCACATATAAAATGGATAATTCAATAAATAACAAAATAATAGTGTTAATATCACGCGTGATTATTTCAAGATTGGTGTCTTTTGAAGCACGAGTAATTTGAAGCCAAAACCCCAGCGTAGAATTTCAACAAGACGGATAAGTTCTAGAGCCACTTTTTGATAGTAAAATGAGGAAAAAAATGACTGATAATAAGAAAAAAGCGGATAATGGTGTCAATGTTCAGGCCTTGCTCGACGCTCGTGTGGCGTTAGAAAATTCTCCCGAGGCTGCTAAATTTGAGTGGAGTGCATCCTGCGAGTGGAAGGATGGTACGTATAGCCACTCGACTGTAGAGGGCTATTTTGGTCTTGGTGAGCAGCAAAAACGCATGACCACATTTAATTTTGATGCTGACCATCCCGCGGCCTTCGCCGCTGAAGACAGAGGCGCTACACCTGTTGAATATGTGCTGGTCGGCCTCGCCAGTTGCCTGACCGCCGGCGTCGCAGCTGTTGCGCAGCATCGTAATATCCAATTACGTTCTGTTATCGCTACTCTTGAAGGCGGGATGGATATTCAAGGCATTCTTGGCATGGACAGCGATATCCGCAACGGATTTGACGGGATCAAAGTGAGCTACAAGATCGACGCCGATGCAGCGCAGAAAGATATCGAAGCGTTGGTTGCGCAGTCTCAGAAGCGGTCCGCGGTCTATGATATCGTGACCAACCCGACAAACGTCACCGTCACGGTCAATTGACCTAGTATCTATTGTTATCAGGAGCGAGGCGTATTCAGACCATCACCACCGTCATCATCGGCGGGGGACAGGCCGGATTGGCCATGAGCTGGTGCCTCAGCGAACGCTCAATCGACCATGTGGTTCTTGAGCGCGGTGAGGTTGCCAACTCATGGCGCACCGAGCGTTGGGATTCTCTGCGCTTACTGACGCCCAATTGGCAGAGCCGGTTGCCGAGTTTTGGCTATGAGGGTGATGATCCTGACGGCTACCGGAATATGCCTGAGCTCATCGCATTTCTCGATCGCTATGCCGAGGTGATCTCGGCGCCGATTGAAACGCACACCATAGTCAGCTCGGTGCGGGCGGATGATGACGGCTATGTGGTTGTTACCGATCAGGGTGAATGGCGCTGCCGAACCGTTGTAGTGGCTTCGGGTGCCTGCAATATCGCCCGTGTGCCGGCTTTGAATGACGCAGTGCCGTCTGGCGTCGCCACGCTCGATTCCATGCAATACCGCAATCCGGATCAGCTCGGGCCGGGCGGGGTGATGATTGTCGGTGCATCGGCCACCGGCACTCAATTTGCCGATGAAATCCACCGCTCCGGTCGCCCGGTCACGCTTTCCACCGGTGAACATATTCGCGCGCCGCGCCTCTATCGCGGGCGCGATGTGGAATGGTGGATGGATATCGCCGGGGTGCATAATGAACGTTATGACGAAGTCGAAGATATCGCCCGGGCGCGCAAATTACCTTCGTTTCAGCTGACCGGCACGCCGGTGCGCAAGACGCTCGACCTCAACGCTCTCACGGCTATTGGAGTCAAAGTGAGCGGCCGTCTGGCCGGAATAAATGATGGCAAGGCACAGTTTTCGGGCTCGCTGCGCAATGTGTGCGCACTCTCCGATCTGAAGATGGGCCGCTTGCTCGATACCTTTGATGAATGGGCGAGTACGAATGGCATGGATGGTGAAGTTGATGCGCCGCATCGCTTTGAACCAACAGAGGTTGAGAATTCGCCGCCGCTTGGTTTGGATCTGACCAGTGGAGAGATCAAAACCATCATCTGGGCGACCGGCTATCGCCCCGATTATTCCTGGCTCGATGTCCCGGTGCTCGACCGCAAAGACAACGTTCGCCATGACGGCGGCATCGTTGAGGGAGCTCCCGGCATGTATCTCATGGGTATTCAATTTTTGCGTCGGCGTAAATCGGCGCTATTGGACGGCGTCGGCGATGACGCGCGCGACCTGAGCGCTCATTTGGCAACTTATCTCGATGGCGCGGCGGCCCCGTGAGCGATACTGCTAAAATAAAATCGGCCATGATACGTGTCGAAGATAAAATGCGCGCCCTACCGTGCGCGATCATCATATTCAGAATGATCGAATCATTTGAGGGAAACCCGACCCAAGCTCCCGTCTGAGGAACCGCCTTAGGTAATCGCAGACAACCGCCCCGGCGCTTCAGCAACCAGCTACTGAAAGACTTCCCGGGCCCCTGAGCCATGGTGCGTGGTCGGTGTTCCGTGGTCCAGGGCCGGAGCTCCGGCATGTACTGTCCCTGGTATCGTTTGCACAGAACACGGTTCAAGGGCCGCGGCTCATGGACCACGGGGCGCTTTGGAGTGCCTGTTAACGTGACAAAGCCCATCTGACCCATCTCGGGCGTTCGTTGGAGAGATGGGACTGCATCGGAGTTTATAATGGCCCGTCGGCGGTGGAGACATGATATGCTCCGCAATGCCTCTCTATTCCTGCCGACCGATGATCGACTCAAGGCTCTGCCGGTCGGCACAATAAAGACCATTTCGGGAAATAACTTAGTGGATGATGTATCGCCCGCGGCGTTGACGTTCGACTTCACGCTCGCTATGGCGCTTTATGTGGCGACTTATCTGTCATTTGTCCGTCTCTTGAGATATCCGCGGAACTGGCACTCTCCCTCCTTGCCCATGTCACTCACAACGGCTGGGCTGGCAGCTATCACGGTAACTTACGCGTCGGTGTCGTCTGACGGTTTTGACCCGGCGGCGGCGGCGCTGTCGGCTGGAATCATTGCCGTGTTGTTCAGCATTATCGCTGCTCCCGCGATCGCATTCCGTCCGGCGCCACGGTGGATCGAGTATTTGGCCAGGCATGGACACTATGTGGGGCCGTGCATGCTCGTTCTTGCCTTCGCCTCCACTTTCGCTATTCACAATATCAAACTGCAAGGGGTAGTGGCTGCTGCCATGGCGATTGAACTGGTGTGGAGTTTACGGCGTCGCCTGAAAGACCGACGACTTCACCCGATTGTCGGTCACGACCTTTCCGTCCTAAAGGCTCAAGCGAAGGGTGATCTCGAAGGCTTTGCAAAGCAGCACGGCATCCAAGAATTGGTGCTCTCTGAAGGCGCCGTCAACTGGCGTGGCTGCAGTAAGGAGACACTGCCCTGCCCATACAATTTGTACGTCAATCACCTCGGCCTCAACACGGCGCCATGCTGCCGTGAGCACATGGCCAGCTTATGTTACGATGTAGGCGCCTTCCTGAGGGACATGGGGGTCACTCATTGGCTTGAAGGCGGAACCTTACTGGGAGCGGTGCGGGATAACGGCAAGCTTCTCGCGTGGGAAGACGATGTGGACATCTCGGTTGCGCTCGAAGACGGAACAACTTTTGATTCGATTGCGGCCGGATTGACCGCATGTGCGGCGCGGGATGGCTATTCCGTTGATATTTTTAAGAAAAAGAGACATATCGCCATCTCATATGATCGACCGGGGCGATGGCCTCTGTCCTGGGAACGCAATCGCATGCGCGGAGATATACGGCTTGATATCGCCGTATACGAGCACGCTGTAAGTTATGGCAAGTTCGTGCTCGAGAGAAAATTCAGCAAGGGCGCCATGCCCTTAACCGAAAGCGGCGGCTATGGCGTGCCGCAGGAGATCATCTTGCCAACGTCAACAGTCACATTTGTTGGAAGTGAGTTTGCTTGCCCGAATCAACCCGAGGCTTACTTACGAATGGTGTACGGCGACTATGAAAAGGTCGAGTATACCTATCTCGATTCCGGGCCGGCAAATGCTCGCGCAAATATGGATACAGTCGTCCACCGGCCAGTCCAATAGGCAACTACATTATCGCTCGGACAGCAGGTCTTCGACCTGCCTCAGCGACAGTGGATAGCGGATATACATCATCACCGTGAGGCGAATGATCTCGGGTGAGCTGTTGAAATATCGAAAGGGGTTTTGCATCGCCAAAGACTATGAAGCTTCCCTGCCCGGCTCAAGCTGATTTGGTCTGACAGTGCCCTCGCGGAGCCTCCTTGCCCGGACCGTGGATGGTGCTTCATGAGACATATAACTGGTTGTTATTGTATCACAAATGTTGGATTTTGGCCAACTGACCCTAACCGAATAGCCGGTGTTTCCGGGTAACAGGTAGCGGCGATATCTTTGGTCCCACGTCGCCCCAGCTTCCCTGCATAGAGACTCCCCATTCTTTCCACTTTCTGTCAGTCTTTTCCTTATGAGAACCCTGACGGCATTGAAAGTCATCATCAGCGACGGCGGAAAGCGATTTGCGGCGATCGGCGTCGAACGCGACGGCAAGGCCCTCGCGACGGGCAAGTACTGCGACATGGCGTTTGTGTGGATTTTCAAAATGAACGACGCGGGCCAATTTGCCTATGTGCGCGAATACAACGACACGAATGCGATCGGACGAACATTCCTGTGATTGAGTAATCGGAGAGCGGACATGTTGAATGAGGATGAGTTGAAACGCATCGACTATGTCGAATCGGAGCTAGCGATCCCAAAGCTGAAACACTCCTATTGGCTCCAAAAATACCTAGCGCGAGAGAAGCTGCTGTTTCGCAGGGCGGTGATGGTGATGATGGCGGTCGGGTTGAGCGTTGTGTCTATCCACAGCAATCCGGCAATTGGACAGACTGCTATCACTGGCAATACGACAGTAACCGCGACCAATACTAACGGTTTATCGGTGGCCAGCGGTGTCAACGCCCTTACGATCACCTTTGATCCTAACGGCGGTGCCATCACCATCGGCGCTGATAGTGCCGCAGCAGTTACCTCAAGCACCTCCAATACCGTTACGCTCAATGCAATCGGCAATGCCGGCGATGCAGCCAAGACGACCGTGTTTGCGGGTGACGTCATTACCGCTGGTGGGGGCACTGTCGCAATCATCGTCGGTAAGGCCGGGGAAAATGAAAATGCGACGTTAGAACTCCAGGGTAATGTGACTGAAACCAGTGGCACGATTACCATAGTCGTCGGAGACGGTTCCAACGAAACCAATGACGGCGCGAACTTAATTATTGATAGTAAAAACGATGAGAATCTCGTGATAGCGTCAAAGATCGACGGGGATGGCGCGGGTAATGACACGGCGACATTGGCCGTTACCGACAGCGAGGCAAATACTGCCGCAGATAGCATTACGTTTAGCGACTCTATCGGCGCGGCCAACGCTCTTGATGCAATCACAGTTGGTTCGTCGACGGAATCTGGTGAAGCTATCTTCCAGGGAACGGTTGCTGCGACCAGCATCACCGTTGATGGCGGTGATAATTCGAACGAGACAGGTCTGGTGGAATTCCAAAACACGGTAACTGGCGCCACACTTACTCTCGACAACAACTCAGGAGCGGTGACAGCAACCTTTAACTCCACGAATGGCGCCTTTTCATTTGTACAATCCGGTCTGGGGAACTTTATTGACGGCGGTGATGCCGGTGAAGGTACGTTAATTGTTATCGACGACGACGGTGCGACGACCAGCGGCAATCAACCTTTTGACGTTAACGCTGATAGGGTCATCTTTAACAATACCAATATTGGTGCATCGCGGAGGCTCGGAGCGATCTTGGTTGGTTCTTCGACGTTGCCAGGTAACGCTCAGTTCCAGGGATCTGTCGCAGCGACGACGGTCACCGTTACTGGTGGCGATGCCGTGTCAGAGTTTGGGTTTGCGGAATTCTTTAACTTGGTCACGGCCACGTCGATTACTTTGGATGACAATACGGAAAGGGCGCTGGTGATCTTTAACGCCACGTTCGACTCTGGGAGGTCCGGGGCCTTCACCATCACCGGCACAGTCGACGGCGGTGCGAGCGGCGAGGGTGCGTTTCTTATCTACGATGCGGATAGTGGTGAGAGTGATGCCGTCACCTTCGCCAGTGATGTAGGGGCGTCGGCCCCCCTAAAGAACGTGATTATCGGTGACTTCAATGGCGAGATTGAAGAAATCAGCGTACCTGGGAACCGTGTGTTCTTATTTGACAACGAAGGAAATGGCGGTGACGCAATTTTCAGCGGCACATTTGCAGCAGGGACAGTTAGAATCGAGGCCGGTGACGCTGCGGGCGAGAATGCAGGTGCTGTGTTCGTTGGCGATGCCACGATCACGACACTGGCATTAAACGCAAGTGCCACAGACGCAACCACCGATGCGACGGCGGAATTCCAAAGCGCTCTGACGGCGACGACGGTGACGTTGGACGACGCGGCCTCGAATGGAACCGCCGAGCTTACGATCAACACGACGAACGGGGCGCAAACCATTGCCGGCACCATCGATGGCGGGGCAGCCGGCGAAGGCACCTTGTTGGTCTTCGATGAGGATAACGGCAACAGTGATTTGGCTACTTTCTCCGGAAATGTCGGTGCGACGAACAGCCTAGCCGCGGTGACAATCGGTACGGCCAATACCGTGGCGGGTAGCGCGACGTTCCAGGGTTCCCTGTCGGCGACGACCATTACGGCGAATGGCGGCAATAACAATGACGACGACACGGCGGTTACGGCGACCGGTACGGTAACCGCGACGACACTGCAAATTAACGCGACGACAGCTAATAACAGCGCCACCACGACGTTTACGGCGTCTGGCAACGTCACGGTGCCGACCATCAATGTCGTCGGCGGCACCACAAATGCCGGCGCAACCGCTACACTGAATGTCGGGGGCGATATTAGCGCCACGACAATCACTCTCGATGACAACACCGGTACGCCAGCCAGCCTGGTACTGAACGGCACGGCCGGCGCTCAAACTGTCACGGGCGCGATCGTCGGTGCTGCCGCCGGCGATGGTTTCGTGAACGTGACGAATACCTCCGGCGTGGTAACCTTTGCGAGCGCG